>CAMCZQ010000219.1 GCA_945887835.1 Bordetella parapertussis
GAGGCGCCGTCATCCATCTGCGCCATTGCCACAACGCAAGCAAGGCGAGCGGCCAAATGGGCCAGAGAAACCAAGGCAAATCACGCAGCGGACGCATGCCCACCTCAAACTCTGGCAGCCCCAGACGGCCGATGTTCCAGTAACGCCAGGCCTCGATCCAGTCAGGATTCGCGCGCGTGGCCAGTATCCACCAGGTCGCGATCGCCGCGCCCGCCACGACGAGTGCAGTCAAAATATGATGGCGTTTGAGCCATAAACCACTGCGCGGATGCAGCGCAAACAACAAGGCGAACAAGACCGGTAACAGACCGGGCCAGGCACGGCTTAAAAAGGCCCCCGTCACAGCCAACATCAGGAATGCTGCGCCAAGCTTTGGTTTGTCAAGCATGCGCACGAGGGCGAAAAAAGCTAGGGCATGACAGGCGATGTGCGCTGGGACGATGGAGGTTTCGTGGAGCCGGGCCAAAATACCAACAGTCGCTAATAACAAAAGACTTGCTGCGTCGGCGAGCAGACGGCCATAGTCTTTGACCGAAGGCTCGCCGCCAAACGGTAGCGCCAAGGGTTGCGCTTCGGTGCGGCGACCGAGTAAGTAAGTGCCATACCAAAGCGAGGCCAGGGTGATGCCAAACCAAAGTAGGTTGGCCAGCCTTGAGGCCAGAATGTCGCCGAGCAACGAGCCGAATAGGGAGATGAGTCCGGCACCCACCCACATGGCCAGTGGGCCGTCTTGCGCCAGTGCGAGTGGCCCGATGTGTGGAGTCAGCCAACTGCTTTGGTCACGTAAGGCCGATAGCATCGTGGCCAGGCCGACGACATCGTCGGTTTTCCAGGGGTCGCGGCCAAGTAAGCCTGCGACGATATACACAAACGCCAAGACGAAAAACAACACCCTCGGCAACTTAACCGTGGCGGGTGCCGTCATGCGTGCGGGGGTGGCGGGGTGTTGGGTTGACACGGGTGAGCGTTAGCCTGCGCGGGAGAGAGGGGGCCACAAAAAAAGGCAGCCAAAGGCTGCCCCGGTTTACTTCATTTGAGCGCGAACGTTCAAATTAAGCAGCAGCCTTTTTTGTACCAGACGTGCGGGCAAAGCGTGCGCGAAATTTCTCGACCCGACCGGTTTCCACCAGACGCGTTTGGGCGCCGGTATAAAAAGGGTGTGATTCAGAGGTAACGTCGCACTTGAATAACGGCATTGTTTTGCCATCGATTTCGACGGTTTCGCGACTATTGAGTGTGGAACGCGTCACGAACTTGTTGCCGGTTTGCAAATCAACAAAGGCCACGTCTTGATATTTTGGGTGAATGCCGTCTTTCATTTTGAATCCTTTAAGGTTGGTCGGGTCGCCGGTGGGCTCTAGTTAAACCCCCACCACGTATCCTAAGTTCAGCCCACTATTCTACAACCTCTGGAGGATTATGGCAAAGCGGCAATGCTATTCTGCGACGGGTGTCTTTTTAACAAATCTTGTCAAAACAAGCCCTTGGAGGCCATAGCGTGTCACGCAAGCATGAAATCCCGACAATATCCGAGGCGGCAGGGGTGCGTTATCTGCATTTTGGTACGGAGTGGGTGCAGGGTGCGATGTGGGTGGCTCAGCCCGTCGAGTTGGTGCTTGAGTACACCGCGCAGATGCTCGCCTGGCTTTTGTTCTTGAGTCCACCCCGAGAGCAAGCCGTGGGTCTGTTGGGGTTGGGGGCGGGTTCACTGACCCGGTTTTGTCTGAAGCACACCCGCTCTCGGCTCGAGGTCGTCGAATGGAATCCGCTGGTGACGTCGGCCTGTGAGCTTTACTTTAAGCTGCCCAGACCCAATCGGCTCAAAATTGAACACTGTGATGCGGGGGAGTGGGTGGCTCAAACGCAGCACCACGGTAGCTGCTCGGTCCTGATGGTGGATATTTATGATGGCCAGGCCAGGGGGCCAGTGCGTGACTCACTGCAGTTTTATCAAAATTGTCATGCGGTGCTGAGCGACGTGGGCATTTTGACTGTGAACTTGTTTGGTGCGCATGCTAGTTTTGAACGCAATATTCGCAATTTGAGTCAGGCCTTCGAGGGGCGCCTGTTGAGCTTGCCGCAAATCGATGCGGGCAATCAGATTGTGTTGGCGTTTAAGGGGCCAAGGCTTGAGGTTTCGATCGAACAGCTACTGGCGCGCGCTGAAGAGCTTGAGACACAATATCGACTACCCGCTAAAAAATGGGCACGCTCTTTGTTGGGCCGAGCGCAGAACGCGATGTTAGTGATCTAGAGAATTTTTAGAGGTGAGTCCGATGATTCGTCGAGCGTGCGTCGTAGTGTGGCTGTGTGGAATTCTGGCGTTCACGTCTGCAGCCTCTTGGGCGCAAACCAAGTCGGTGGCCGTGCTGGCCACCGATAGCGGCGTGGCGACTGAGGCGATGCGAGACGGATTGCGCGACGCGCTCAAAGCAGCCGGTTTTGTTGAGGGGCGCAACTTAAAGTGGGTGTCCGAGACGGCGTCTACCGATGAGCAACAGCTGAATCAGCGCGCCTTGGGTCTGGTGTTGTCGCGCCCTGATGCGTTAGTGGCGCTGTCGTTGCCGGCAGCGCAGGCTCTGATGAAGCACACCAAGCAGATGCCGATTATTTTTGTCGGAGTGACTGACCCGGTGCAGGCAGAACTGGTGCCAAGCTGGTCGGCCTCGTGGACAAACGTGACCGGAGTTTCTGACTTGTTAACGCTCACGCGTCGAGTCACTCTGATTCGTCAGGTGGTTGCCCAGGCGCGCAAGGTGGGGGTGGTGTACAACCCGGCGGATGTGGCTTCGGTGGTGGTCGTGCGCGAGTTTCAAGAGCAGCTGACGAAGGCGGGGCTGTTGATGGTTGAGGTGGCAGCGGTGCGCGCGACTGACGTGGCTGCGGCGGCCCGCAGCTTGATCGGCAAGGTTGACGTGCTTCATACTTTTTGGGATCCATACACGCAGGCGGCTTACCCGGGTCTGGTTAAGGTGGCCAATGATGCCAAGATTCCCTTGCTTGCTGCCGATACCGCCAGCGTGCAGGCCGGGGCGCTGGCCGCGTTTGTCATTACCGAGCGTGAGGTGGGTGCTGCAGCCGGACGCCAAGCAGTCAGGATTTTACGAGGGACTAAGCCCGGCGCGATCGCCCCTGAAGTCCTGAGTAAGCCCCAGCTTCAGCTCAATCTTGCTGCGGCAAAAAAACAGGGTGTCACGTTGCCCGAGGCTCTCTTAAAAGGCGCGGTGATTATCGTCAAATAGCGATTGGCGACAAGCGCTATTTGTAAGCGATAATGATCGGACTGCGTCGTATTGTCGGCGCAGCAGTGCGTCGCACGCCAACCTCGCGTTCAGCGCTCAATGCTCAAAAGTTGCCCCCTTATGATTGATCTTGGCATTAATATCGACCACGTTGCTACGCTGCGCCAGCAACGTCATACGGCTTACCCCGATCCGCTTGCGGCCGCCCTGCTAGCTGAAGACGCAGGCGCCGATCTGATTACGTTACATTTGCGCGAAGATCGACGTCATATTCAAGATGCCGATGTTTTTGCGTTGCGCCCAAAGTTGCGTACCCGCATGAATCTCGAATGCGCGATCACCCCAGAAATGCTCAAAATCGCCTGTGAGGTGGTGCCCCAAGACGTCTGCCTGGTGCCCGAAAAACGCGCCGAATTAACGACAGAGGGTGGCCTTGAGGTCGCGGGTGCGTTTGGCGCCGTAGGCGCGGCGGTTAAACAATTGCAGGGCAGTGGCATACGCGTCTCTCTTTTTATCGACCCAGACGCCGTTCAGATCCGTGCGGCCGCCGACACGGGTGCAACCGTCATCGAACTACATACCGGCGCCTACGCCGAGGCCGCCAACGAGACCCAGGCTGCGCTTGAAATCCTCAGGCTCGAGCAGGCGATTCGCGTTGCACTGGGATGTGGGCTGCGCGTGAATGCGGGCCATGGCTTGCATTTTGGCAACGTGGCGCCAATTGCTGCACTCGAAGGTATTGCCGAACTCAATATTGGCCACGCGATTGTGGCGCAGGCCATTTTTGATGGCTGGGAGACCACCATCCGCAATATGAAAGCTTGCATGATCACCGCACGCCTCAATGCCCAACGTGGGGTGTTGTTGCCGGCGCGTAAACCTTAACTGGGGCTGGCTTGTGAGCGCGATTGCCGGAATCGGAACCGACCTGGTCAAAATGGAACGCATCGATCAGGCCTGGCGACGCCACCCTGAGCGTTTTCCGGAAAAGATCTTGGGTCCTGACGAGTTACGCGTGTTTAAGGCTCGCGCGGCGCGTGATCGTGCCCGTGGGGTGCGCTACCTGGCGACACGCTTCGCTGCAAAAGAAGCGTTTTCAAAAGCGATCGGGCTTGGGATGCGCATGCCCATGTGGTGGACTCGGATGCAGACTGTAAATGCCCCTGGCGGGCGGCCGCAGATTGTGCTCGCCTCTCCTTTAGCCGAATGGTATGCCGAGCGCTTCGGTGCCGCTCACGTTTCACTGACCGATGAGTCCGAATACGGTGCAGCCTATGTTGTTGTCGAATCCAGCCAACTAAATATACGAGAAATCTTGTGAAAAAAAATCTTCCGACGCAAACGCCCGAACGCGGCCCCTTAGTGGTCGATGTGGCAGGCTGCGTCTTGACTGCCGACGAAAAAAAGAGACTCCAGCATCCTTTGGTTGGCGGGGTGATTTTGTTTGCGCGTAACTTTGAAAATCGCGCCCAGTTGGTGGCGCTGACGAACAGCATCCATAAGTTGCGCACACCTCGCTTGTTGATCGCGGTGGATCACGAAGGCGGTCGCGTTCAGCGTTTTCGTACAGATGGCTTCACGAGCCTGCCCACGATGCGCCGTTTGGGCGAGCGCTGGATGCAAGAGCCGTTGCAGGCGCTGCGCATGGCCACAGACGTTGGCTATGTGTTAGGAGCAGAATTGCGCGCCTGCGGCGTTGATTTAAGTTTCGCCCCGGTTCTTGATCTTGATTACGGTGTCAGTTCTGTGATTGGAGACCGTTCGTTTCATCGCGATCCGCGCGTGGTCGCGCTGTTGGCGCGCGCCTTGGCCCAAGGCCTGAGCTTTGCGGGGATGGCCGCTTGCGGTAAACATTTTCCAGGTCATGGTGCGGTCAAGGCCGACTCGCATCACGCAATTCCGCGCGACGCACGATCGTTAAAACAGATTCTTCAAGATGATGCTGCGCCGTATCAATGGCTTGGAGATCAGGTGATTGCCTCGGTGATGCCCGCGCACGTGATTTTTTCTAAAGTCGACACGCAGCCTGCCGGATTTTCGGCAAAATGGCTCAAAGATATTTTACGAACCCGGCTGCATTACGATGGCGTCGTGTTTTCAGACGATCTCACGATGGAGGCTGCCGCGGTGGCCGGTGACATTCTGGCGCGCGCGCAGGCTGCGCTCTCGGCGGGTTGCGACATGGCGCTGGTTTGCAATCGTCCCGATCTGGCTGATGAATTGTTAGAGC
>CAMCZQ010000220.1 GCA_945887835.1 Bordetella parapertussis
GGCTTTGGAAACTCAAGCTCACAGCCGGTTGCAAAGGTTGCGTAAAACTTATGGACTGGGTTGATCAGGCCTAAAGAATTGGGGCCGATCAGGCGCATTCCATGTTCATGAGCCACTCGTACCAACTCGAGTTGAGCCGCGGCACCTTCGGGGCCCGTTTCGGCAAAGCCTGAGCTAAATAAGATCGCCGCCGCGCAACCGCGCTCGGCTAACTGTCGGACAGACTCAAGTGCGGCCGAGGCCGGCACGATGATGATCCCGACATCTGGGGTTTCAGGCAAGGCGGCAATCGAGGCGTAGCTCGGCAGCCCTTGCACCGTTGCGCGATTTGGGTTCACCGGAAAAATCTTGCCTTTGTAGCCTTGGCTTAACATGTACGAAATTGGCCGCCCGCCAATACGCAAGGGGTCGTCCGAGGCACCGATCACGGCAACCGACTGCGGTTTAAGCAGCTTGAGCAAGCGCGCAGGGTCATTGGGGCGTGCAGGGTGTGGTGCGGTCATTGTGTGGGTCTCCGGCGGTATGCGAGCGTTGTTATTTATGTTTAGGGCATCGAAATAACCTTCGATCATACCGCCGAGTAAAAACCTGTGTTCAATCCCTAGCAATCTAGTGGGGTTTTCAGTACGATACCCATCTGAGTCTTCTCGCAACTGGGGCTTGCCTTAAGCCTGCCACACGGGTTTCACGGCGACTATCACCCAAGCTATCGCGCCGCTGAAGCGAAAGAAGTTTGGAGCGCGCGCAGGCTTGGTTTAAAAAGTACTTGTAATCAACTCAGCTGGCTGCTCGCTTGCTCTTTCAAGAGCGTGGCAAAGATTTCTGCTAAAGGCGAGCGGCTAGCGGTTTGTGGGTAAATCAAGGCGTAGCGGGTGATCACCTCAGTTTTGAGTGGGCGGATCACCACTTCGCTTTGTGCGAAGTAGGCTGCCGTCAAGCGCCCTACCAGGGTGATGCCCGCGCCCGCCGCAACTAGCGCGCAGGCGATGGATGAGCTTGGCGTTTCCATCAACACATTCGCAGTCGCTCCTTCAGATTGAAAGGCATCATCAATTTGATACCGAAGATAACTGTGTTGCGACAGCAAGATCATCCGCTCGTCATTCAGGTCTTTGCAGGAAATCACTTTTTTTCTTGCCAGAGGATGCTTCGGCGGCAAGACAACGACGACTTGTGCAGCGGGTAAGGGTTCGAAATCAATCGCCTGACGTGCTAGCGGTAGCTCGACCACACCAATATCAAATTGGTGTGTCGCGACCAAATCTGCGATTTGACGCGAAGGTAGGCTTTGCAAAAATACCGTGACATTTGGGCGAGTGTCTAACAGCTGCGCGACAGCGTGCGGCACCATGCCTTGCGCAAGGGCTGGCAAACAGGCCACGCGCAGGGCGCCGGTGCGTCTTAAGCGAATGTCTTGCGCCACTTGCGCGATGCGTTCAACGCCGCTGTAAAGCGGTTCAATTTCTTTGAAAAGGGCTTCTGCCTCGGGGGTGGGGATCAGTTTGCGCCCATGCCTGACGAACAATGCGAACCCCAGCCGCAGCTCGAGTAGGCCGATGGTTCGACTGACTCCGGGCTGAGTCACGTTGAGTAGCTTGGCTGCCCCCACCACACTGCCTGCGAGCATGACCGAGCGAAACGCTTCAATATGCTTAAGATTTATTTGAGCTTTCATCCATAACATTTAAGCATAAGCAAAGCCTAAAATTTACATATTGTTTTGTTGAAACTAGGACTAAGCTGATTTTGCACTGGTCTGACAGATCATTTTGTGCCAAACGAAGGTGTTCCGAACAGGAGAACTCTAATGAGTAAGCTTTTCGCATTTTTCTCAATGCTTTTACTGGCCCTAGCAGCCAGCGGTCAGGCCTCGGCCCAACAAAAACTGGTTGTCGCAGGCTATGGTGGTTCGTTCGAAGACATTATGCGCAAAGATATTTTCCCGGCCTTTGAAAAAAAGCATAACGTCAAGATTGATTTTGTTGCTGGCAATTCAACCAATACCGTTGCACGCCTGCAGGCACAAAAAGGCAATCAAGAGATTGATGTGGCAATTGTGGATGACGGCCCGATGTATCAGGCCATTGCTTTAGGCTTTTGTGCACCAATTCAAGGGATGCCAGCCGATGACATCTATGCGACTGCACGTTACAAAGACGACAAGGCCGTTGCGCTGGGGATCGTTGCGACAGGCATCATGTACAACAAAAAGGTGTTTGCTGAAAAGGGCTGGGCTGTTCCCACGTCGTGGAATGATCTCGCCGACCCGAAGTTTAAAAAACTGGTCGTGATCCCGCCCCTGAACAACACCTATGGTTTGCATGCCGTGGTGCAGTTTGCTCGTGAAGGCGGGGGTGGAGAAAAAAATATTGATCCAGGCTTCAAAGCGTTTAAAGACAAGATTGGCCCCAACGTGCTGGTGTACGAACCGTCGCCTGGCAAAATGACTGAACTGTTTCAAAGTGGTCAGGCAGTCATAGGGGTGTGGGGCACGGGCCGGGTGAAGTCTTTTGCCGATACAGGCTTTCCGGTAGGCTTTGTGTATCCTAAAGAAGGCGCCTACGCTTTACTGTCATCGGTTTGCCCAATCGCAAAACCTAAAACTAACCCATTAGCGCAAGACTTTATCCGGTATTTGTTAACACCTGAAGTTCAAGGTGTGATGGGTACATCCTATGGTTATGGCCCCGTGAACAAAAAAGCGGTTGTCAAAGATGATGCAAATGTACCCTTGCCGCTTGGCAAGCGTGCGGCTGACTTGATTGTGGTCGATTGGGATGTGATCAATGACAATCGCACCGCTTGGGATAAGCGCTGGACACGTGAAATCGAACGTTGATGGCAACAAGCTTTAACGTTTGCCAGCTAAGAGTCGTGCCATGAGCTATCTTGTTTTAGATAACTTGACCAAGCGGTATGGCGCCGCTGCTGCAGTCGATGGGTTGAGCCTGTCGATTGCGCAAGGCGAGTTTGTCTCGCTGCTTGGCCCTTCGGGCTGCGGTAAAACAACCACCCTGCAGATGATTGCCGGGTTTGTTGAACCGACGGCTGGCCACATCGTTTTAAATGGAAAAGAGCTGCGCAATGTCCCCGCAAATCGGCGAGGATTAGGGATTGTGTTTCAAAACTACGCGCTGTTTCCCCATATGACCGCCGCGCAAAACGTGGCCTTTGGCCTTGAGATGCAAGGCGTGTCGACTGCAGAGTGCGCCGAGCGCGTCGCCGACATTCTTAAAATGGTGGGACTCACGCATCTGGCTGATCGTTATCCGGCGCGTATGTCAGGAGGCCAACAGCAGCGTGTGGCGTTAGCACGCGCCTTGGTGATCAAACCAAGTGTGCTGTTGCTTGACGAACCTCTGTCTAATCTTGATGCCAAGTTGCGTGAAGAGATGCAGCTTGAATTGCGAAGTATTCAACGCACACTTGGCACGACCACGGTGTTGGTGACACACGATCAATCCGAGGCGCTTGCCTTGTCGGATCGCATTGTTGTGATGAATCAAGGTCGTGTTGAGCAAATTGCCGCGCCCTTTGCTGCCTACGAGCAACCTCAATCTGAGTTTGTGGGGGGCTTTTTAGGTAAGGCAAATATTTTTAAAACTGAGGCAGAGCCATCTGCTGTGACACCCTCTATTCGGATTGGTGAAGCCGTGCTGCCACTTGACGGCACCACGATACCTTTAGGTAGCGTTCTGGTGCGACCAGAAAAAATTCTATTTGCTGACGCGCAGCCGTCTGCCTTGCCGGGCATCATGAAGACGCGCGTGTTTCAGGGCAATCACTGGCTGTGTCAGGTGAGCACCTCAGTCGGCGAGGTCTTGGTGATTCGACAAAATGATGGCATACCTGTGCCAGACGAAGGTACAGCTGTGCATCTGCGTTGGCGCGCGCAAGATATGCGTGCAGTTCTGTCTTCTCAGCCGAAATCTTAGCTGACGAAAGATGACGGCGATCAAACCGACGCAAGCGCCCTGGCTACTGAGCACACCAGCCTTGGTGCTGTACGCCACCTTTTTGATTGCGCCGCTTGCTAGTGTGTTTTTGATCAGTTTTTTTAATTTCGAGTTTTACGGTGGCATACAAGTTTCGTTCTCGCTTAAAAATTATATCGAGATCTTGACTGACAGCTACTACTACGAAGTATTCGCGCGCACTTTCGGTGTGGCCTTGGCCGTGACACTCGCCTGCGTGGTGCTTGGCACCGCAGAGGCCTACGTGTTGTCGCGCATGCGCAATCCCTGGAAAGGCTTATTCTTGATGGTCGTGCTGGGACCACTATTGATTTCAGTGGTAGTTCGTACACTGGGGTGGGCACTTTTGTTTGGTTCAACAGGGTTAATCAGTAAAGCCCTGCAAGCCTTGGGCTTAGCTTCGGGGCCCGTGAGTTTGATGTATTCCAATCTTGGTGTCGGGATTGCGCTCACGCACGTGATGGTGCCTTTCATGGTGATCTCGGTATGGGCCTCGTTGCAGCGAATCAACCCGTCGACTGAAGCTGCGGCGTTATCGTTAGGGGCCAGTCAGTTCACGGTGATCAGGCGCGTGATTGTGCCGCAAGTGATGCCCGGGATTTTGTCAGGGTCGATCATGGTGTTTGCGATGTCGGCGAGTGCTTTCGCCACCCCTGCGATTGTGGGTGGGCGGCGCTTAAAAACGGTTGCGACCGCAGCCTATGACGAATTTTTAAACACCTTGAATTGGCCGCTTGGTGCAGCGTTGGCCATGCTTTTGCTAGTGGCGACGATTGTCGTACTGATCTCGACCAATCGTTTAATCGAAAAGCGCTACGGCGCAGTCTTTAACTAAGGGGCGAAGATGTTTTTACGCAACGGCCCCATTGGTTTGATTTTTCATACGCTATTCATTTTGTTTATTCTGGCGCCGATTGTGATGGTTTGCGCCGTGGCGTTTACAGGCGATGGTTTTATTTCATTGCCAGTCAATGGCTTGTCGCTGCGTTGGTTCAAAGCGATCTTGAACAATCCGCGGTTCATGGATGCGTTTGTGTTTAGCCTGGGACTCGGCCTGATCTCTGCGTCGATCGCGATTGTGATTGCAATACCTTCTGCGCTCGCTACCGCGCGCTATCAGTTTCGGGGGCGAGAAGCCTTAATGGCGTTTTTCTTGTCGCCTTTGATGATCCCGCATATTGTTTTGGGCCTGGCCTTTTTAAAATTCTTTACCAGTATCGGGGTGTCAGGCACCTATTTTGGCTTAGTCGTCGCACATACGATTGTGGTGATGCCCTATGCGCTCAGGCTGGTACTTGCCTCAGCGACCGGTCTTGATCCGTCTCTTGATCGTGCCGCGTTATCGCTGGGGGCGACTAACTGGACCACCTTTCGCCGCATCGTGTTGCCCTTGATCATGCCCGGCGTCGTCAGTGGTTGGGTGATCGCCTTTATTACTAGTTTTGACGAACTGACGATGTCGATTTTTATCGC
>CAMCZQ010000221.1 GCA_945887835.1 Bordetella parapertussis
CCGCAGTCGCAACGCAGTGAACCCATCAAATCGCCCGTGAAGCATTCGGAGTGCAGTCGAATCAGCGCGGGGACTTCAGGATCCAAATCACCCACAATAATCGCTAAATGCTCAATACCGCCGTCGCGCGGCCGAAACGCAACCACACGCGCGTGCTCTGCTGTTTCGAGCGGCACACGCGCCTCGCTGACCACGCTTAAAGACTCAGCTGCGATGTCCATGTAAGCCTCAATGCCCAAAACTGAAACATTCAGGGCATCGGTTTGTGCACCAGCCGTTGCAATAATCGCCGCAGGTAACAAACGCGACAGCTTGGCCAAGGTCACGCAGGCCTGCTCGAGCGGGCCGGCCTGCGTCAGTTGCAAGGCCGTCAAATCGGGTGGCGTTTCGAGCGCCGAAAGTGGGTTCGCCAAATAATCAATCACGGCTTTGGTCAAGCCCTCAGGTGTTGAGACGACGCAGGCTTGATGGTCAGCCTTGTCCATCCCCAACACGTTTGCGCGCGTGCCCGTCATGACCAGCGCAAGAGGTGAGCCTGCTTGCGCGACCAGGGTGCTTAAGCTGTGTGGATTGACGGCCTCTGCGGCTAACATCAAGACGCTTGAAGCACCTAGATGTACACGAACACTTGCGCCGCGACGCAGTTCTGAAATTACGCGGTCAACTTCAATCAGAGGGTCTGTCTTGGACACGTCGCGCCTGGCATTAAATTTATTGTTGAAATTGAGACAGGTTCTTTAAACAACTTTCAGACGAAGCTGACAAATAACTGAAAATTGAACGTGTCCTGACCGGTTATTATGCCACTAACGCGTCCAAACATTCGGGAATACACTTAGTTTGTAACAACTTTTATAGGGTTTGCCCTAGATTTCGACTTCAGTGACGACAAGTTTGATCTCGCGAGGCCTAACCGCAAGATCTAGAAGAAACTTTTACTAAAAGAAACTTATTTTTTGGTCTCTTATGAAACCTACCAGTACTGAAGTCGCGCAACCAACCTCCTGGTCGAACCTACTTGAGGCTTTCTCACAAGAGGGCGCTTTACTTCCTTCTGACTGGGCGCCGTTATTTGGCCCGTTGCGCGCCGGTGGCCGCGACGCCATGATGGTGGTAGGCCAATTGGGTCAAACGCTGGATGGTCGCATCGCCACAATCACCGGTCATTCAAAATATATCAACGGCCCCTCCGGGTTGACACACTTACACCGGTTGCGTGCGGTTGTCGATGCCGTCGTCGTGGGCGTGGGTACGGCGGTTGCCGACGACCCGCGCTTAAATGTCAGGCTGGTTTCAGGCAAACATCCTGCGCGCGTGGTGATCGATCCTCACGCACGTCTCAAACCTGATTCGCTGGTGTGGTCGGATGACGGCACGCGGCGCATCGTAATCGTAGCGGATCAAATTAAGGCGAATACACCACCAGGCGTCGAAATATTGTCGATCCCAGCCAAAAACGGTCACCTTGCGCCGGCTGACATCCTCAGGGCATTATTCGCTTGTGGCTTCACGCGCATCTTGATTGAGGGCGGCGCCGATACGGTTTCGCGCTTCATGCTGGCTGGCTGCCTCGACCGCTTGCACGTCATTGTTGCGCCTATCATCATGGGCTCGGGCCGGGCCGGCTTTTCTTTGCCGGCGATCGAACACATGGATCAAGCCGTCAGAATCAAAATGCACGCACACGCACTTGAAGACGAGATGCTGTTTGACTGTGACTTGTCTGCCCAGCGCGTTAAATTGGTTTAAGTTCTGAATACTCGATCGCCGCGCGCTCAATGGTTTGCGCAAATAATGCGGCAGAGTCGGCCCACGAGGGCTGTTGCGCTGCTGCTAGGCATGCACCGTGCGCCAACCGCTCACGCAAGGCATGGTCTTGTATTAACTGCTTAAGCGCCTGCGTCAGGGTTTGAACGTCGCCAGGCTCGGCTAACAAGCCTGCAGTCAAAGGCACTGTGTCCGGTATCGCACCCGCGGTGGTGCCAATCACCGGCAAACCATGCGCCAGCGCCTCTGCATAGGCCATGCCATAGCCCTCAAAGCGAGATGCTAAAACAAAAATATCCGCTTGTTGATAAAGCGTTTGTAGTCCTGCGGTTTCGATCGTGCCCAAGACGTGCACGCGTTTGGTCAACGAAAAACGCTCAAGATCGTGATGCAATTGCGCGACGGCAACAGCATCGCGCGTGAGATCGCCCGCGATGGTCAATTGCCAAGACAGTTCGGTGAGCGTAGCCAGCGCGGCCAACAGCACATCAAAGCCCTTGCGTTGAATCACCGACCCAACCGAGAGTAACTGTACAGGCCCCTGCCTGAGCATGCCCACTTTGCGCACGACGCGATCAGTGCCTGGTAAAACGCTATCCAACCGGACGCCCGGCACTTTAAAGTGTTCGATCACCGTCTGTGCGGTAGCCGGACTGGTGACACAGACCCTCGTCACGTGCTTAAGTGCGCGCCACTCGGTATCTTTAAAAGTGGCCGACTGCTCAACGCTTAGCCCTGTTTCAAATGCAAGCGGATGGTGCACCAATGCCACCACGGGGTGGCGTTGGTGTAACGCCGCTGCGACCTCGGGCAGCACGCCAAAGGCCAGACCATCGACCACGATGGGGACGCCAGGCTCGAGCGCAAGCAAGCGTTCACAGGCCTGTTGATGCGTCGCGCGCGAGGGATACGGAAATCCATCACCTAAACCAAGCACCTGAACTTGCCAACCCTGAAGGCGCAGCTCCTCAATGATCCGACGGTCGTAAATATAGCCACCCGTTACAGTAGCCAAATCACCCGGAATTGCAAATATCAGGCGCTTCATGCTGGGCTCAGAACAAACATCGTCTTTCGTTTGCTTGGTTTGCTTGGCTAGATTGCAGCCTCGTACCAGGCGCGGGCAACATGGGATTCAGAGATCGTGATGCGCAGCGCGTGCAACTCTTTACCATCGCGGCCAAGCGTGCCCGCGCGCGCGGCCTTCGCTAACTGATCAAAAATATATTTGGTCAAGAACTCAGTGGTCGTATTCAACCCCTTGAACTCTGGATGATCATCGAGGTTGGAATAGTTTAGTGGCTTGAGTGTGTCTTTTAAAACGTCGAGCGCACGCCCGATATCGATCACGATACCGTTGGGATCGAGGGTTTTGGCGATGAAGGCCGCATCCACGACAAAGGTTGCGCCGTGCAGGGCTTGGGCCGGACCAAACACTTGACCACGAAAAGAATGGGCGATCATGATGTGATCGCGAACTTCGACTGTAAACACAGAGTGCTCCTTAAGAATAATGAATAAGCTGGCAAAGAATGCCGCTTGGCTGACCTAAAATTTTGGGTAAGTGCTCGGGCAATGCGTTCAACGCAATCGGTTGCGCTAACAACGCCGCAAGGCGGTCGTCTTTCAGCAACTCAAGTGCGACGCTGAGTCGACGTCGATAGGTAAAGCGCGGCCGACGGGTCGCCGAGATATGCCCAACCTGACTGGATTGCAGACGTAACTGCCGGCTGTGAAAGGCGCCACCCAAGGGCGCACTCACTGCCTGACTACCGTACCAACTCAGTTCAAGCACCGTGGCTTCTGCGCCGGCAAGCGACAGTGCGGTCGTGAGCCCAGCCGCTGAAGCGCTGGTATGAAACACCAAATCGCAATCGATTGGCGCCGCCTCGGGCAGCGCGAACTTCACCCCAAGACTCGCTGCAAGCGGCGCGCGGTCGGGATTGATATCAACAAGCGTCACCTCTGTGCCGGGCAAATGACCACATAAAAATGCAACCAAACTACCCAACACGCCACCGCCCACTACGGCAATCCGATCACCAGGCCCAGGAGCTGCATCCCATACTGCGTTCAGGGCCGTTTCCATGTTGGCCGCAAGCACGGCGCGTTCGGGGGTCACGCCCTCAGGAAGAACAGTTACCGCCTCGGTCGCCAAATTAAAATAATCTTGGTGTGGCGTGAGGCTAAAAACAGTGCGGCCGAGCAATTCAGATGGACCACTTTGAACCACCCCCACCGAGGCATAGCCATACTTAACCGGAAACGGAAAGTCTCCCCCCATGAAGGGTGCCCGCATACGCGTGAACTCGGCTTCAGGGACCTTGCCCGCAAACACCAAGGACTCAGTGCCCCGGCTCAGGGCGCTGAAGAGCGTGCGCACTCTGACTTGCTGGGGGCTCGGTGCGGGCAAGGTCTCGGCACGCAACTCTGCAACCCCGGGGGCCACGTACCAAAGCGCCTGCGCCTGGCGAACCGCTGAAGGGTCAGTTGCTGGACTCACCACGTAAAATCCTAAGTTTTTAAACTGTTGGCGCTCTGACCTATACTGCGCGAGCGTTTTGAAAGAGTATAAGTGAACCAAAGGCCTTGATTTTGAAATCATCAAACCCCGTTACCCCCGCCATGCTAACAGGCAGAAGAATTTTATTTGGCGTGCTGGCAATCCTAAGCTTTGTTGCAATGCTTGTCTTGTTACGTGCAGCCCTGAGCCGCGAGCTCAACATTTGGGCGGCCTGCGCCCTACTCATATTATTTGCGGTCACGCTGCCCTGGACAGTGGTTGGCTTCTTGAACTCGGGCATTGGCTTTCTGGTCGGTCTGCTTGCGCGCGATCCGCTGGCAGTCGTCTTGCCGCTCGTTGCCCGCGTCAATATGACTGAACCGATCACCTCGTCGACCGCGGTTGTACTTTGCATTCGCAACGAAACCCCGACGCGCCTTGAACGTAATCTTGAAGCGATCATGCAGGGTTTAGTCGACACGGGCGCTGGCAAACAATTACATATTTATGTCTTAAGCGATACCGATGATGTTGTCATTGGCCAACAAGAGCAGCACTGCTTTGACGCGATGGCCGCGCGCTGGCAAGGTCGCTTAGCACTCACGTATCGGCGACGCACCGACAATCAAGGCTACAAGGCGGGCAACATTGCCGACTTTTGCGCACGTTGGGGCCACCTACACGATTTTGTAGTGACTCTGGATGCGGATAGCTTCATGACAGGTCACGCGATCTTGCGTTTGGTACGCCTGATGCAAGCCAATCCTACGCTGGGGATTTTGCAAGGTCTGGTAGTGGGCTTGCCTTCAACAAGTGGCTTTACGCGGTTATTTCAGTTTGGGATGCGCTTAGGTATGCGGCCCTACACAATGGGGTCGGCCTGGTGGCAGGCCGACTGTGGGCCTTATTGGGGCCACAATGCTGCGATCCGCATCAAACCTTTTATTGAACACTGTGAGTTACCTCTCTTACCTGACCACAAGGGCTCGCCCAGACACATCTTGAGTCACGATCAAGTCGAAGCCGTACGGATGCGGCGCGCAGGCTTCGAGGTGCGAGTCATCCCGCGAGAAGACGAAAGCTGGGAAGAGAATCCACCCACCTTGGTTGAATACGTTCGTCGTGATTTGCGCTGGTGCGAGGGCAACCTGCAATACCTTCAT
>CAMCZQ010000222.1 GCA_945887835.1 Bordetella parapertussis
ACGCCCGTGTAGTGTCGATGGTTTGGGGGGTGGCCGGGATCTCGACCAAGGCAACTCGGTTGCGTCTGCCATTGACGAGGGCCACCCGATTGCCGCCGATCCAGGCGATTCCGTCTACGTCAGACATTCCTTTCAGCGGATAAGAGGCCAGCAGTTGCCCGTCAAGCGACAACGCAAAAAGCGTCGTGGGTTTATTTGAAACGGCCCAGAGCCGTTTTTGAAGTGCGTCAAAGGTTAGGCCAGACAAATTACCTTCGATGCCTTCGATGACTTTAGGGCGGTCAGGCGTGGCGTACCCCGTCAGGGTGTTGCCCCCGCCACCGGCAACCTTTTTTTCGAATTCGGCTTGTTTGGCGGCCAACCCAGAAACCCAGCGGTAGGCCACCTGCTCGGCGTGATAAAAGCGCACGCCAATGTATGTTGTCCAGCCAACGGCTATGACAAGCAGACATGCCAATAAAATTTTTGATAAAAACCTGACTAAATCGGCCATATCCGAACCCAAAATGAATCGGCAAACTTAACATCCGTTAGTCGCCGACCGCAGCCCCTTGAGATTAACACTCTGAGAACCACTGCGGAACTTTCTGCTTAAAAAGCCGTCATATTGGCACTCGGGACGCGAGAGTGCTAACATAACACTTCGGATTCGCCTCGGCCTTTGGAGCGATCAACTTTATGACAATTTCGGCTGCCTTGACCTTAAAGCCCTCACAACTCGCGATGGCCATCTCGAACCCCGGATCACTCGGGACAATCGACGCCTATATCTCGACCGTCAACCGCTTGCCGGTGCTTTCGCCAGAGCAAGAGCTCACGCTTGCCCGACGGCTGCGCGACCATGAGGATATTGCCGCCGCCCGCGAACTCGTGTTGTCGCACTTGCGTCTGGTCGTGTCTGTTGCCAGGCAGTATCTGGGTTATGGTCTGCCCCACGCTGACCTCATCCAAGAGGGCAACGTCGGCCTGATGAAGGCGGTCAAGCGCTTTGATCCAGAGCGAGGCGTGCGACTCGTCTCTTTTGCGGTGCACTGGATTAAAGCCGAAATTCATGAATATGTGGTGCGCAACTGGCGCATGGTCAAAGTCGCCACCACCAAGGCGCAGCGCAAACTATTTTTTAATCTGCGCAGCATGCGTCCTGACGGTCAGACCCTGGATACGGAACAGGTCGCCACGATTGCCGCGACCCTAAAAGTGAACCCAGAAGATGTGCGCGAAATGGAAGTCCGTATGTCAGGACGCGAAATTTCACTTGAGAACCAAGATGACGATGACGAGTCGTATGCGCCGATCGCTTACCTGTCAGACGAGGGTCGCTCAGATCCCACACAGGTACTAGAGCGTCATGCCCTCGATGCGTTGCAAGGTACGGGCCTGACGCAGGCGCTTGAAACGCTTGACGAGCGCTCGCGTCGAATCGTTGAGTCGCGCTGGTTGCAAGACGATGGTGGTGCGACTCTGCACGAGTTAGCTGCCGAATTTGGTGTGTCGGCAGAGCGTATCCGTCAGATTGAAGTTGCAGCGATGAAAAAAATGCGCGCGCACCTGAGCGCCTAAAGGCCGCTCACCAACAGACAGTGTGGCTGAAACTTGAGCTAGGCTTGTCATCCCTCAGAGCGGTGCACGTGCCGTTGCTTTTGCTAAAAGATCCTCGACTAAGACGATCGAGGCCTCAAGGGTGAAAGCACCTTCTTTCAACATGTTCAAGACAGTCTGCGGCTCAAACAACTGGATATCCATGACCTCGCCATCGCGATTCTTGGGCGTCACCCCCTCAGGCAGAATGCACTCACAGGTCAGCACGTCTTCAGACTGAAAGCCTTCAGGCACCTGCTTGTGCATGCGAGCAATGGTTCTGAGAGGCGTGCGGTGGGCGATTTGCTGCGGCTCAAGTCCGGCCTCTTCTTCAGCTTCACGCACCAGCGCACTTTCGGCGGTTTCTTGGCACGACACGAGGCCACCAACCAAGGTGTCCCACATTCCCGGGTCGGTCGGCTTAGACAATGCGCGACGCGCGACCCAGAGCTTGCCATCGACAGACCAGCCATTTAAGTGGACCGCTAAAGTCAGAAGCCCCAAAGGACGCACCACGCCGCGCTCGATGACGCCCAGGCTTGTTTGGGCAGCGGGCTGCGTCTGGGCGCTAGCGTTTGAGACCCAAACGTCCAATAATTCGTTACGCCAGCCTGGCGCGCAACTAGCCGCTCTTAAGGTGAGCGATACGCGTGCAAGTAGGGCATTTAAGGCGGGTTGAGAGGTACTTAGGCGGCCAATATGCGCCTCGGTAGGAGCAAGCTCAACGCCGCCCAAACCCGCCAGCGCCTGCGCTGCCTTCAAAAACAACCAGCCACAGCGTTGCCCCGCAATCAGCAGCGGAACCGAGTCTTGTTGGGGCGGCTGCCTGGCGCGACCAAGCAGGTCATCTTGCAGCGCCTGCAGGCTGGGGAGAGCTAAAGATAGACTTGTGGAACGCATAGAGTCACTAAGGAGATAGGCCAGACTCAGATTGTAGGGCAGCAAGACATCTCCGACCACGCTATAATCTTCGCTGTTTTATCGTAGGCTTAGGACTAAAGGTAATTTGCGCTGGCCAAGGGTATTCCCGTATCCATCCTAGCGCCCCAACAATTTTGCGCTCCCAAAGGCGGGTGTCCCTTAGACCAAAGTGGTCATCGGCCCCGCTTTTAAGCGCGACGCATTCGAGGTTTAGCATGAAGAAGGTCAGAGGTTTACTTGGCGCCTGTGCCATGCTGTTTTGTGGTGTGGTGGTCGCACAAGTTAAAGATATGCCGGGCGGGCCCCGTGTGAATCAGCTCAATTTGCCCGACGGCGTGACCCAAATTGCAAAAGATATCGCTTGGTTGCACTGGTTTATGCTGATTGTTTGCATGGTAATTTTTATTGCTGTGTTTGGCGTCATGTTCTACTCAATTTGGGCCCATCGTAAGTCGCGCGGTGCCAAGGCGGCTACGTTTCACGAACATCTGGGTGTCGAAGTTGCCTGGACGGTCATCCCCTTCGTCATCGTGATCGCCATGGCTTTGCCAGCGACGCGCACTGTGGTGGCAATGAAAGACACCAGCGGCGCAGATATCACCGTTAAAGTGACGGGCTATCAGTGGAAGTGGGGCTACGAATACATAGACGGCCCAGCCGCAGGGGTTAAGTTTCTGTCCAACCTTGCCACACCACGTGCACAAATCGAAGGCAAAGAGCCGCGCGGGCCGTTGTATCTGATGGAAGTCGACAATCCGTTGGTGGTGCCAGTCAACAAAAAAATCCGTATCGCCGTCACAGGCGGCGATGTCATCCACTCGTGGATGGTGCCCGACCTGGCTGTCAAGCAAGACGCCATTCCGGGCTTTATCAGAAGCGTTTGGTTTCGCGCCGAGAAAACGGGTGAGTATCGCGGTCAATGTACCGAGTTGTGCGGTAAAGACCACGCGTTCATGCCAATCGTCGTAAAGGTCGTGACCGAGCAAGAGTACGCCACCTGGTCGCAAGCACAAGTCACGCTGCTTGCCGCTGCGGCTGACGATCCGAACAAAGAATGGGCTGCAACCGACTTGATTGCGCGCGGCGAAAAAGTATACGCGGCGAATTGTGTCGCTTGCCATCAAGGAAGCGGCAAAGGCGTCGTCGGTGCCTTTCCTGCGCTAGACGGTAGCAAGATCGTGTTGGGTCCCAAAGCAGAGCACATTGATATTTTGCTGAAAGGTAAGCAAGGAACCGCTATGGCAGCTTTCGGCGGGCAACTCAACGATGTTGAAATCGCGGCAGTCATTACCTATTCGCGCGCCTCTTGGACGAATGCCGGAAAAGGCCAAGACCCTGTGGTTTCACCAGCGGATGTGAAAGCCAAGCGATAAGCTCGAGCCTAAGGCTGCAGCACGCGTATTCACGCGGCGCTCAGGCAAGAATTGTTAGCGGTTAAGTTAGTTCGCAGTGAAGTCAGTTGGATAAGTTAGGTTTCGATACATTTTGTTCAGATACGCCAGCTCTCACACTATCCGTGTGGGCGCGGCACCAGCAGGATAGGAGTCAACTATGAGCAGCGTTACAGCAGACCACGTTTCAGGGCACGGCCACGCACACGATGGCCATGCGCATGATGATCACGCCCACATGCCTCACGGCTGGCGGCGTTGGTTGTTTGCCACCAACCACAAAGATATCGGTACGATGTACTTGATTTTCTCTTTTGCGATGCTGCTCGAGGGCGGCGCGCTTGCGCTGTTGTTGCGCACCGAGCTGTTTCAGCCAGGACTGCAGTTCTTTCGCCCCGAACTGTTTAATCAGTTCACCACGATGCACGGTTTGATCATGGTGTTTGGCGCCATCATGCCGGCGTTTGTCGGGTTTGCAAACTGGATGGTCCCCCTCCAAATTGGCGCGGCCGATATGGCGTTTGCCCGCATGAACAACTTTAGCTTTTGGCTGTTGCCCGTTGCGGGCGCGTTGCTGACGGCGTCTTTCTTTGTCCCAGGTGGCGCGACTGCTGCCGGCTGGACACTCTACGCTCCGCTGACCCTGCAAATGGGTCCTGGTATGGACATGGCAATTTTTGCGATGCATTTGATGGGTGCCTCGTCCATCATGGGCTCGATCAATATCGTTGTCACCATCCTGAACATGCGCGCGCCTGGCATGACCTTGATGAAAATGCCTCTGTTCTGTTGGACATGGCTGATCACCGCGTATTTGCTAATCGCAGTGATGCCAGTGTTGGCTGCAGCGATCACCATGGTGTTAACCGATCGCCACTTTGGTACAGGGTTCTTTAATGCAGCCGTAGGCGGCGATCCCGTTCTGTATCAGCACATCTTCTGGTTCTTTGGCCACCCCGAGGTCTACATCATGATCTTACCGGCCTTTGGGATCGTGTCCGCTATCATCCCTGCCTTTGCCCGTAAACCACTGTTTGGTTACGCCTCGATGGTGTACGCAACGGCCTCAATCGCGATCTTGTCGTTTATCGTGTGGGCACATCACATGTTTGCGACGGGTATGCCCGTCACCGGGCAGTTGTATTTTATGTACGCCACGATGTTGATTTCGATTCCAACAGGCGTCAAAGTTTTCAACTGGGTTGCTACGATGTGGAAGGGGTCGATGACGTTCGAGACCCCGATGTTGTTCGCAGTGGGCTTCATCTTTGTGTTTACGATTGGCGGCTTTACCGGGTTGATCCTGTCGATGGCACCAATTGATATTCAGGTGCACGACACCTATTATGTGGTGGCACACTTTCACTACGTTTTAGTCGCGGGCTCGTTGTTTGGTCTGTTTGCCGGCACGTATTACTGGTTGCCTAAGTGGTGCGGCTACATGTACGACGAAAAACTTGGCAAGATTCATTTTTGGTCAAGCATGATTTCGTTTAATGTGACCTTTTTCCCAATGCACTTTATGGGT
>CAMCZQ010000223.1 GCA_945887835.1 Bordetella parapertussis
AATCGCATACCCAACACGCAAACCAGCCAAACCGTAGGCCTTAGAAAAACTGCGCGACACCAGCAAGTTGGCGTAACGTTTGACCAAGCCCACGCTATCGACGCGCTGTTCGGGTTCAAGAAACTCGTTATAGGCCTCATCAAGCACAACCGTCACGCGTGTACCGTGACGCTGCGCGACAGCCTCAAGAAACGCCTCTAGCTGCGCGTTAGGTAAATATGTGCCTGTCGGATTATTTGGATTGGCAATAAACACGACACGCGTTGTGCCATCAATCGCCTCAAGCATGGCAGGCAAGTCGTGACCAAAATCTTTGGCAGGCACGACCAGATGGCGCGCACCGCGCGCTTGCGTAGCCAGGCGATACACCACGAAGGCGTGTTGGGCATACACGACCGAGCTGCCGGATTCGAGCAAGGCCGAGGCCACGAGTTCAAGAATATCGTTTGACCCGTTACCGAGCGTGAGCCAATTTTGGGGCACCGACCAGCGCGCGGACAAGGCCTGCTTTAACTCAAAGCCGGCCGGATCAGGGTAGCGCCCTAAGTGCGCCGTGGCAGCCACGATCGCCAGGCGTGCCGACTCGGGCATCCCAAGGGGATTTTCGTTTGAAGCAAGCTTAACGATTTGGGCGGGGTCCAGCCCGAATTCGCGCGCGAGCTCTTCAATCGGTTTTCCGGCCTGATAGGGCGCGATCGCCGCGACATGCAGGGGAGCAATCAAAATCGAGTCTTTAGACGACATAAAGGTGACACCAACAGGGATCAAAAAAAAGAATAACTATTGTGCAGGATAAGAGCCCAATAATTTATAAAAGGCACAATCCTGCTCGAGCGTCGCTAACGCTTTTTTAACCGGTGCATCTTCGCAGTGACCCTCAAGGTCAACATAAAAATAGTATTCCCACTGACCGGTGCGGGCGGGGCGCGACTCAAAACGCGTCATAGAGACACCGTTCGCCGACAAAGGTTCTAGCATTTGATAGACCGCCCCGGCCCGATTTGCAACCGCAAGAATCAAGCTGGTTTTATCGCGCCCGCTAGGCAAGATCGCCAACTGACCAATCGCCAAAAAGCGTGTGCGATTTTGCGAGTCGTCTTGAATACCTGCTGCCAACACTTGCAAGCCCCAAGCTCGCGCAGCGATGTCGCTTGCGATGGCGGCGATCGATGCGTCGAGCGACGCCAGGCGAGCGGCCTCAGAGTTGCTCGAGACCGGTTCGCGCTTGATGCTGGGGTGCTCACGGTTTAACCAGTTTTGACACTGTGCTAACGCCTGAGGGTGCGCCATGATCTTGGTGATGCCTGTCATATCACCATTTTTGGTCAACAAGCAATGACGAATCAACAACGAGCGTTCGCCCAAGATACGTAACGACGAACCCAACAATAAATCAAGCGTGCGATTGACAGCCCCTTCGGTTGAGTTTTCAACGGGCACCATACCAACCTGTGCCGCACCCGCCTCAACCGCACGAAACACCTCGTCAAACGAAGCACAGGGCATCCCCGTGACCGAGTGCCCAAAATGCTCAAAGGCGGCTTGTTCAGAAAATGAACCTGCAGGCCCCAAAAAAGCGACTGTCAAGGCTTGTTCAAGACCGCGACACGCTGAAATGATCTCAGTCCAGACAGCAGACACGGCCTCTGGGGGCAAAGGCCCCCGATTGAGCGTTTGCAACTGACGAATGACCTGCGCCTCGCGCTCGGGGCGCAACACCGGGCCTTGCGCATTGAACGCATGCTTAAGCTCACCGACCCCTTGGGCCGTGCGGGCGCGTTGATTAAACAAATCAAGAATCTCGGCGTCGATTTGATCAATCCGCTGGCGTAACGGCAACAACTTAGCTTGAAATGACTTATCCATGCGCGTTCTCAAAGTCCTTAAGATAGTCAACCAGTGTCAGCACACCTTGAAGCGGCATCGCGTTATAAATCGAAGCACGCATGCCACCTACGGATTTATGCCCTCTTAACTGCATCAAACCACGCGCCTGCGCGCCTTGCAAGAAGTCTGTGTCAAGAGCGGCCTCGGGCAAAAAAAACGGCACGTTCATGCGCGAACGAACAGAACGCTGTACGGGCAACCGATAAAACCCGCTCTGCTCAAAAAAACCATACAAAGCTTGCGCTTTAGCGATATTGAGTTGTTCGATTTGCGCCAAGCCGCCCTGCTGTTTCAGCCACTTAAAAACCAAGCCCGCCATATAAATGGCGTAGGTTGGCGGCGTGTTGAACATTGACTGTTGCGCCGTGACCTTAGCGTAATCGAACGCCGAAGGGCAAATCGTCAAAGCGTGACCAATTAAATCACGCCGCACGATCACAATCGTCAGCCCTGCTGGACCCGCATTTTTTTGCGCACCGGCGAAAATCATGCCGGTTTGCTCAACTGAAAACGGACGCGACAAAAAATGCGACGAGGCATCAACCACCAAGGGCACCTCAGGCGCCCCTAAGCTCGCCATCGAAGGCCACGCCATGGTTTCAACGCCACCAATTGTTTCGTTGCTACACAGGTGCAGGTAGGCCGCATCTTTGCGTACCTGCCAGGTCTCGGGGTCAGGTACCCAGGTAAACGGTTGTTGTTGCACGCCATCAATGACCACAGGTGCAGCGCTGCTTGCAGCAATGTGGGCATCGCCATAGCGCAAACATTCTTGCTGCGCCTTGGCAGACCAAACGCCCGTTAGCACAAAATCGGCTTTAGGCTGCGCGACCCGACCCAGCAAATTCAAAGGAATAATCGCGTTTTCGGCCGTGGCGCCGCCCTGCATAAACAATACCGCATAATCCTCAGAAATCGCCAGCAACTCACGAAGATCGGCCTCAGCTTCGCTGCAAATCTGCAGAAACTCTTGCCCGCGATGACTCATTTCCATCACCGACATGCCGCTGCCGTGCCAGTCAAGCATTTCTGCAGCCGCTTGCTGCAAGACCACCTCAGGCATTACCGAGGGGCCTGCCGCAAAATTCCAGGGGCGTGCCATAGGTTTAAGACTCCGAACCGGCCTCACCAGGGGTATCAGGTGCACTCGCGTCGGGTGTTGCGCCCTCGACTGAAGGATCATCACCCTCGTCATCGACATCACTTTCAACCACGCGACGCACGCCAGACAACATGCTGCCGTCGTCAACACTAATTAGAGTCACACCCTGAGTGGCGCGGCCCATTTCACGGATGCCCGAAACGGGTGTGCGCACCAAAACGCCGCCCGTTGTGATCAGCATGATCTGGTCAGTGGCATTGGCCAAGACCGCCCCCACCACCTTGCCATTGCGTGCAGACGTTGAAATCGCAATCATGCCTTTGGTGCCACGGCCATGACGCGTGTATTCACCAATGGGGGTCCGCTTACCGAAACCATTTTGCGTGGCAGTGAGCACGGTTTGCGTTTCGTCGCCGGCGACCAACATGGCAATGACGGCTTGACCCTCTTCAAGCTGCATCCCGCGCACACCACGGGCGTTGCGCCCCATCGGACGCACGTCGTTTTCGTCAAAGCGTACTGCCTTGCCCGAATCAGCGAACAGCATGACATCGTGCTTGCCATCGGTGAGTTCAGCCCCGATCAAGAAATCGCCCTCATCAAGGTCAACGGCAATGATGCCGGCCTTGCGTGGGTTTGAGAAGTCAGACAGCAAGGTCTTTTTAACCGTACCGCGCGAGGTTGCCATAAAGATGGTTTGATCATCGCTAAAGGCCTTGATCGGCAAGATGACTGTAATTTTTTCGCCATCCACGAGCGGAAACATATTCACGATGGGGCGCCCGCGCGAGGTTGACGTGCCCTGCGGAACTTCCCAAACCTTGAGCCAATAAAGACGACCGCGGTCAGAAAAGCACAACAAGAAGTCGTGCGTGTTCGCCGTGAAGAGCTGATCAATCCAGTCGTTTTCTTTGGTGGCCGCAGCCCGCTTGCCACGACCGCCGCGGCGTTGCGCGCGGTATTCAGACAAGGGCTGACTCTTAATGTAGCCACTGTTAGAGAGCGTCACCACCATATCCACAGGCGTGATCAAGTCTTCGGTATCAAGATCGGTTGCATTGAGCTCAACATCCGAACGGCGTGAATCTTTGGCATTGATCGAGAACTCAGTCTTGATGGCCTGCAACTCGTCACTAATAATGACCGTGATACGCTCAGGACGCGCCAAGATATCGAGCAAGTCAGAGATCGTATCCATCACGCCCTTGTACTCGCTGACGATCTTGTCTTGCTCAAGGCCGGTCAGGCGTTGCAGACGCATGTTCAAAATTTCTTGCGCTTGCGTTTCGCTTAAACGGTATTGACCATCGCCTTGCAAACCAAACGTCTCGGGCAAATTATCTGGCCGATAGGCCGCACGCCCGCCTACCGCTTCAGAATCTGCTCGCGATAACATTTCGCGCACCAAAGACGAATCCCAGGATTGATCCATCAAATCCTGACGCGCGACGGGTGGCGTTGGTGCAGCCTTAATAATACGGATGAACTCATCAATATTGGCGAGCGCCACGGCCAGGCCCTCGAGCACGTGCCCACGCTCGCGCGCTTTGCGCAACTGAAACACAGTGCGACGCGTGACCACTTCGCGACGGTGCGATAAGAAGTACTCGACCATCTGCTTTAAATTCAGCAGGCGAGGCTGACCATCCACCAAGGCGACCAGATTCATACCAAAGGTGTCTTGCAGCTGAGTATGCTTATAGAGATTGTTTAGCACCACCTCGGGGACTTCGCCACGCTTAAGCTCGATCACCAGACGCATACCGTCTTTATCGGATTCGTCGCGTATATCTGAAATGCCTTCGATTTTCTTTTCGTTGACGAGTTCGGCGATACGCTCTTGCAAGGTCTTTTTATTGACCTGGTAGGGCAAGGCATCAACAACGATCGACTGGCGATTAGTCGCAAAATCTTCGAAGTGTGTTTTAGCGCGCATGATCACACGCCCGCGGCCCGTGCGATACCCTTCGCGCACGCCAACAATGCCGTAAATAATGCCACCCGTTGGAAAATCAGGCGCCGGGATCAGTTCGATCAGTTCGTCGATTGTGCATTCGGGGTTGCGCAAACAGTACAAGCAGCCATCGACAACCTCAGCCAGATTGTGGGGGGGGATATTGGTGGCCATCCCCACTGCAATCCCTGAGCTACCGTTGACTAATAGGTTGGGTAAGCGCGAAGGCAAGAGCAAGGGCTCGTTTTCGCTGCCGTCATAGTTAGGGCCAAAATCAACGGTCTCTTGATCGATATCAGCCAAGAGTTCGTGCGCAATTTTGGACAGACGGATTTCGGTGTAACGCATCGCCGCTGCGTTGTCGCCGTCAATCGAGCCAAAGTTACCCTGACCATCGACCAACATAT
>CAMCZQ010000224.1 GCA_945887835.1 Bordetella parapertussis
AAGACGCTCAACAACCTGGGCAAGACGAGCGCGATCAAGAGCAAGTCCTGCTAAACAACTCGCTGACTGCATTAGCTGAGCAGGTACAACAGTACAACCAACGCCCGCGCAAACTCTTTGATGCGCCGTCGGCACAACAGGCACGCTTCGCCGAATACATCAACCAGTGGCGCCAACGCGTCGAGAAAATCGGCACCCAACAGTATCCAACTGGCACAGACGGCAAGGCCTACGGCTCAGTGCAAGCCAGTCTGACGATTCGTTCAGACGGCGTACTCACCGATATCAATATTGACCGGCCGTCAGACAAGGCCCTGCTGAACCTGGCGGTGCGGCGTATCGCGCAACTCGCCTCACCCTTTGCACCGTTTCCTAGCGAGATGGCCAAACAAGTCGATCAGATCGTGCTGACCCGCACCTGGCATTTTGTCGACGGAACCCTAAAGGCGCGTCAACCATGACCACAACCTCGTCCGCACCCGCCGCTGTTTCTGGCGCGCTCAGCCACCCCGCGCGCTGCGCGGTGCTCGGTAACCCGGTGTCACACAGTCGGTCCCCGGCCATTCACCAACAGTTCGCGCTACAAACAAAAATTGCCTTGCTCTACGAGCGCATCGCCCCCGCCGTGGATCAGTTCGAACCGACTGTCACTACTTTTTTTAAAGCGGGCGGCAGAGGGTTGAACGTCACCGTACCCTTCAAACTCGAAGCCTGGCAGCTCGCGCGGGCAAACTTAAGTGTGCGGGCGCAATTG
Source organism: Bordetella parapertussis (assembly GCA_945887835.1). Lineage (GTDB taxonomy): Bacteria > Pseudomonadota > Gammaproteobacteria > Burkholderiales > Burkholderiaceae_B > Zwartia > Zwartia parapertussis_B. Next base: position 755 of record CAMCZQ010000224.1, read on the forward strand.
GCGCAGGCTGTGAATACGCTTTGGCTCGAAGGTGGCGCCTTGCATGGTTGCAACACCGACGGTATTGGTCTGGTCACAGACTTGCAACGCTTGGCCTTGCCCTTAAAAGACGCCCGCATCTTGATGATCGGCGCGGGGGGTGCGGCGCGCGGCGTGCTAGGACCTTTGCTTGAGGCAGGCTGCGCGCACTTGCACATTGTTAACCGCACGCCTGCGCGCGCGCACGCGCTCGTGAACCGGTGGCCAGATCTCCACGCGGTGCAAACCAAACGACTCACAGCTGGCAGTCTGAGCGAGGCCGCTAGCACCCGAGGTTGGGATTTAGTTTTGAATGCGAGCGCCAGTAGCCTGAGCGAGGCGGCGCCTGAGGTGCCCTCTGGGCTCTACGCGGCGGGCGGTTGCGCCTACGACTTGATGTATGCCGCTCGGCCTACCGCTTTCATGGTTCAAGCCCAGGCCGACCAGGCGCAACAGACGCACGATGGGTTGGGGATGCTTGTCGAGCAAGCTGCCGAAAGCTTTTATCTCTGGCATGGCGTACGACCCGAAACCGCTCCGGTATTACGCTTGATTCGCGCAGAGCTTGATGCCTCGCGCGAGGCATTACACTAGCATCATGCGCACTGCCCGTCGTTACCTCGCCCGCGAAATTTATCGGTCCACCTCGGTGGTACTGCTTGCCTTGCTTGGCTTATTCATGTTTTTTACACTCGTCGACGAGCTCGATAGTGTCAGCGCAAAATTCCCTCTGACCGCCCTGTTTTATTTACAGGCGCTTTCTATTCCCACTCGACTCTACGACCTACTCCCCATTGGCTTGCTGATTGGTGCGATCTTGGCGCTTGCTGGCCTGGCGCAACGCAACGAACTCGTGATTTTGCGGGTGTCTGGCGTCAGCGGCATGGGTTTGTTAAAAATGCTGTGGCTCATCTCGATCCCCCTCGTGTTGGGGGCTACGATCCTTTCAGAGCTCATCACCCCGATTGCCGAGATCAAAAGCAGTGAGGCTAATTTGCTGATGCGCGGTCGCGTCGAGGGCGGGCGCCTGGCAAGTGGCTATTGGTTTAAAGAACCAACCGAAGGGGGCGGCACGCGCGTGATTAATATCGGCCGCCTGCTCGCCTCGGGTAACGCCGCAGACCTGCGGCTGTATGAGTTCCCTGACGGCACGGCACTGTCCTTGATGTCAACGGCAGAGTCAGGACGGTTTGTTGACGGGCAATTACTCATGCAAAATGTCACCGAGACGCGCATCTCGCCTGAAACAAGAGCCGTACTCGCCGCCGCCAAAGTCTCTGAACGTCCAGTCGTAGTCAAAGAAAAAATCGCGTCTCGCCAGGTCCAAACGACGCTCACCGCCGAGCGCTTAGTTGCTCGCATCCTGACACCCGAACGAATGACACTTAAAGCCTTACACGACTACATTCAGTACCTTGAACGCAATCAATTGCAATCCGATCGTCAAGTGGTTGCGGTCTGGCGTAAACTGGCCTACCCGTTTACCTTGGTTGTGATGCTAACGATCGCAGCACCTATTGGGTTTATGCAAACACGGCGCGGCGGGGTAGGCGCAAAAGTTTTTTTAGGCATTCTGATTGGCACTGGCTTCTTTATGATCAACCAACTGGCACTCAATGTTGGCTTGCTTTATAAGTGGCCGCCAGTTGTCACCGCCTTGCTGCCAAATATCATGGCGATACTACTGGCGCTGACTGCAATTTTCGCGATGGAACACCGTAACGCCATCATCAGCAAAACCTTCGGCGTCTGGCTAGGACGAAAATCTGCCGTATGAGCATGCACAGCATCTGGATGGTTGGCGATATACAGGGCTGTTGCTCTTCTCTTGACGAACTTTTAGCGCATCCGGAAATCGCCCAAGAACCGCTGGCGCGCTTTTGGTTCGCAGGCGATCTCGTAAACCGGGGTTCACAGTCGCTGAAGACCTTGCGACGCTTAATGGCACTTGAAGACCGTAGCATCGCCGTCTTAGGTAATCACGACCTACATTTGCTGGCGGTAGCTGCAGGCGTGCGGCAATTAGGTAAAAACGACACCTTACATGAGGTGCTTGAAGCCCCGGATGTCGAGGATTTGATCAACTGGTTGCGTTGGCGTCCGATGGCCCACTTCGAGTTCGGTCACCTCTTGGTGCACGCTGGCGTACTTCCTAAATGGGATGTGTCTAAAACGCTTTCGCTGGCCAACGAGGTCGAGCAAGCCCTGCGCAGCCCGAACTGGAAAAAAACCTTACAGAAAATGTATGGCAACGACCCCGATCACTGGAAAGAAGGCCACACCGGAGGCAAGCGTCTGCGCGTCATCATCAACGCCCTCACTCGTATGCGCTTGTGCACGACCAACGGGCATATGCTGCTCGCGCTTAAAACTGCGCCTGAACAGCGCGGCGAGGGCTTGATGCCCTGGTTTGAAATTCCTAAACGTGCCACGCAAGACGTGACCGTCGTCTTTGGTCATTGGTCGACGCTGAAACTCATGTTGCGCGAGAACGCGATTTGCTTAGATACCGGTTGCGTCTGGGGTGGCGAACTCACCGCGGTTCGTCTGCAAGACCGTCGCCTCGTACAAATTGTATGCCCGCAAAGCCTGATACCGGGTGGCAATTAGTTTAAGCTAAACCACTTTAGCTAAACCACTCAAGCATGATCGAATTCGTTTGCTCAGCCGCCTCATACTGCACCCAGTGACCAATCTCAGGCAGGATGATTCCTTTGCGGTTGGCGTGAGGCTCAATCATGTTTGTCATCATATATTCGGGGTCGCACGTAATATCGTGAGCCCCCCACAGAATCAAAGTTTTACCGTTGTAATCATCCAGCGCGGGTCCAAGCAAGCCACGGCCAGAAATCCCGCGGCTACGAAACCGTGTTTGCACGCACGAATAAGTATGGATGTCGAGCGCAAACGCATCAATCGCCTCGTCGGCATACAGCATGTGGGCCCATAAATTAAAACGCATCGCCTCGCGTAACTCTTCGTCGGTCACTGCGCGCTTCCAGTTCACTAACTCGCCGCGTTCGCGTCTTGGCCCGCCGTGACCGCCGGGCCCGAGCAGGGCTAAACTTTTAACCGGTGCCCCTTGCGCGGCCAAGTTCGCCGACACCAAACCACCAAACGAAAAGCCCGCAAGCTGGAACGGCGTATTGGCACCCAGCAACTGGGCGATACTTTGTGCCGTGACGGCGATCATGTCTCCAAACTCGCCAAAATGCGGATCGCTCGAATCGCCATACCCGGGCAAATCGACCACAAATAGCGAGAATCTTTGCGCCAACGCATCAATATTACGCGCCCAATGCATCCAACTGCCATGGCCGCCATGAATCAACAGCAGAGGTTCGCCCGAGGCGTCTCCAAACTGCCGCCAGCTGACCTGATGAGCGTCCACGTCAACCGAGTGCAGCACCGCACGTTGCTCGTACTGCTCAATCCAAGCCTGCGTATTGGGATCGTTCCATTGCGTCATGTCGTTGGCCTTTGTAGTTTAGCTATCGTTTTAGCCCACCGAACGGGGTGACGCCAAGCGATTTTGTCGGTTTAGGGTCCAGTCAGTGAAATTGACCTGTCGAACGAAAAAACGCTCAGCTCAAACCTCTGCTTTCGCCACCCAGCGGCGAATCCGATAAAATAAAAATAAATCTTAAAACAACATAATAGCTGCCAGCCACTTAACTTTAGAAGACCCCCCTCACCATGATTATTGATGTTCACGGTCACTTCACAACAACGCCGCCGCAAGTCGCACAGTTTCGCACTGAGCAAATCGCCGAATTTGACCGTACCGGTCGGGCACCCACCACGCCCCCGCCCGCGGTCACTGACGCCGAGATTCGTGACGGCATTGATAACAATCAACTTCGCATCATGCGCGAGCGTGGCATTGATCTGACGATTTTTTCACCACGCGCAGTAGGTATGGATCACCACCGCGGTAACGAAGCAACCAACGTGATCTGGGCGCGCTACAACAACGAGATTATTCATCGGGTTTGCACCCTGTACCCAACGGATTTTGTCGGCGTCTGCCAGCTTCCTCAGGCGCCCGGCGTCGCACCAGGGGCACGCGTCTTTGAAGAGCTTGACCGCTGCATCAACGAGTATGGGTTTATTGGCGCAAACATTAACCCAGATCCCACCGGCGGACACTGGAGTGACCCGCCGCTCTGGGATAAAAAATGGTGGTACCCGCTTTACGAAAAGATGGTGGCGCTCAATATTCCGGCCATGATTCATGTCAGCGGCTCGTGTAACCCGCACTTTGACGCCGTGGCAACACACTACATCAATGGCGACACCACGGCGTTCGTACAGTTCATGACCTCGGATATTTTTAAAGATTTTCCGACCCTTAAGTTTATTATTCCGCATGGCGGTGGCGCTGTGCCCTATCATTGGGGTCGGTATCGCGGTCGTGCGCAAGATATGGGCTTGCCACCCCTTGAGCAAAAAGTATTGAACAATGTGTTCTTTGATACCTGCGTGTACCACCAGCCCGGCATTGACCT
>CAMCZQ010000225.1 GCA_945887835.1 Bordetella parapertussis
GCGTAGTTTTGCGACTAACAATTAGACGGTAGTCGCGGTTCAATTGCTGCTCTGCAATCTTTTAAGCCGACAAGCATCAGCTTGACCGCAACAGTTATTGTGCATACAATAAGTCTTAGTATTACGTTCGATCCTAACAAAAACACAAGCAACTTTGAAAAGCACGGGGTGCATTTGTCGTATGCCGAATTGTTCGATTGGGACTCTGCTTCGACTTGGCCGGATATGCGTCAAAGCTACGCCGAAAATCGTCAGATTTCTTTTGGTTATATCGGTGAGCGCTTGTTTAACGTTGTTTATGTCGATCGCCTGTTTGTACGCATAGTCATTAGTCTGCGCAAAGCCAATCAACGAGAGATCAACCGTTATGCCCAAACTTAAACCTGGAACCATTATCCCTACCGCTGCTGAAGAAGCGTTAATTCAGGCGGGTATTGATTCCGATCCTGATGCCTATTCTCTTACGGACGCTGAGTGGGCGGCGGTACAGCCTTTTGTAAAAATGGGTCGGCCAAAGGCTGAGATCACAAAAGAAAGGATTACGATTCGCTTGTCCAGAGACGTATTGTCAAGTTTTCGGGCTACAGGTCAAGGCTGGCAAACCAGAGTCGATGGCGCACTGCGCCAGTACATTCTTGAGCATCCTATCAGCGATGCTTAGTGCTGCTCAATGGGTTCATAACTATTTAGTAAGCGGTACGCATCTTTAAATCGTCGCTGCGTTGTTCTTTAGAACATCATCGCGCATACACGTGCCCTTCTTTAGTGATGGATCTAAGCAGTGGCTCGCGCGCTTCATTAAGCGCTAGCTTTTCACTTAAAATGAAGACCTCAAACAGGCGCGCCTGCAAACCGATATCCCATACCGTTTTTCCGGTTGAAATCACTTGATACTGCATGACGGTTCAAGCCGTGCGCAAGTCGAGCAGATCAACTTCGCAATTCACAAGATTGGCTATCTCGTTTGATAGCGACCACAGCAGGTTAGGGTCAACGTAGCCAGGCGCCAAGACCGCCAAGTCAAGGTCGCTATCCGCTCGAGGGGTGCCTTGAGCGTGGCTCCCGAAGGCATAGATGGCCATGAGATTTGGTATCTTTGCCTGCACTGAGGCTAGGAGGGCCCCGTCTGGCGCTAGCATAGTCATGAGTCGTGAATGCATGGTGGTCTCGTGCAAAGACAGCGAAAAACTTACTGGTTCAGCGGTTAGGCACAGGAACTGCTGCAGACTCTAACATACGATTAATGGCCGATTCTACTCTTCGAGCAGTCGACGTTGTGAGGGGGGTAGAGCCGTAGGCGAGCGCCTAGATCTGGCGGAAGCGGTGTCCGTAGAATTGAATTATAAGAGACTGATTTTATTGACTAATTTATATAAAAAATTACAATTCCATCTTCCTTACCCTCATTAAATAAACTTGTTTGTAATTAAATTTATTTAGAAAGGCACTTACCTTGCAGGCGCTTGGATGCTGCCGCGTTGAGCTGGCCAAGCCTGCGAGGCACGTTGTACTGCAACCATCATAGTGGAGCCATAGCAGACGATGCAAACGAATTATCATGAATTAACGGCCCGGCAGCGCGTCTTTGTACATACTCTCGCGACGCAGGGGTGCACTCCAACGCGAGCCGCGGCTGCTGCGGGTTATCTATGGTCTAAGGATGCAGCGCTTCGCCTACTCAAAGACGAGGCCATACAGGCCGCCGTGCGCGCAGAAAGATCGTGTTATGCGGCGACCGAGCTGGCATCAATCGCCACGGCGACATTAAGGGTTGTGATGGGTGATGCCGGCGCACCCGGTTCTGCTCGAGTGGAGGCGGCCAGGACTGTCATGGCAATGGTGCGTGGGCTCGGCGCTGCTCCAGCGCAGGCTTGATCCGTGCTTCGGACAGCGCTTTCGCGGCTGTTGCGTCTGTCGAACAGACCCTAAGCGATACACCCCCCGGGGTATGCCCGAGGCTGGAATCCCCCCGAGTCACACCCAACGCGAGAAATTTTTTAATTTATTGGACTTTATGAACCAGTTACCGGGTCTGTCACGCACTACACACACCCCCGACGATGGACGGCCAAGGACAAACGCTCGAATCGTGGTTACCCATACTTTTCTAGTCCAATGTGCGTTCGAGCTAGATTCAGCGCCGATGGTTTAGTGCTAATTTCAGCTTTGTTGTCCCCGAAAGTTTTTGGTGTCGATGACGTTTGCAAGTAAAAGTTTGACTGATCGTTCGAATCGCCTTTGCCCCGCCAAAACTATTTCGAACTGCTTCCTGTTGATTTGCATCGAGAACTAGCCCATTGGGGGTACGACAAAAAAGTTGGACTACTTGGAGGTAGTTCGTGTATTCATCAGAAAATTTCTCATGTTAAGTGCGGCCTGTTATTTTTTTTGGGATAACATGATTTTTTTCAGGCGATGCTGACCGGCTTTCATTGGTGGATATTTGGCCGGCGAGGATTCACTGCAAAAAGTAGGAATACACTCGATCAAAAGGTCATCGCGGGGATTGCAGAAATATGCGATTGAAAGACGCCGTGCTGATGCGCCTGCACTAGCGGGGGGATTGACGACGCGGTGGTAATTTGAAAGCCATTTGTCGTTTGACCAGTTCATCATCAGATCTCCAATGTTGATGATGAAAGCGCCTGGTGGAGGCGTAATGTCTTCCCACTGACCGTTCGGCTTGCGTACCTGCAGGCCACCCTGCTTATCCTCTGCACGAAGGATCGTGAGTGCGCCATAGTCAGTGTGCTCTCCCGCGCGTAACTGGCCTGGTTCTGGAGCCACAAGTTGTGGTGGATAATGCAGCAGCCGGAGTGTGCTGTTGTGGCGTGTAAACTTTTCAACTAGAAAAGAAGGATCCAGTCCCATGCTGATCGCGAACAATTCCATCAGTTTGTTTGTCAGACTCTCCATCTCACCGTAATAGTGAAGAATCTTTTCCTTGAATTCTAAATTGCCCACTGGCCACAAATTCTCGGTGTAGGTTTTAGGGGTTAGAGGATTGAGTTTTTCTTCAGGCGATAGGTTGTCAACCCAATTGGGCCCAATACCGTAGCCCTCCTTGACGTCCGGTGGAGCCATGCGTCCGTCGGTGACGGAAAGCGTCTCTAAGCCGTAGGGGATATACCCGCGCGGTGAGCCACTGACGCGACTTTCGTTTTCCATCTTTTCGTTGAGTGGCAGATCAAAGAAAAGATTTGCGATGCTAGCGACAGCGGTGGTTACCTGTTCAGGCACGCCGTGATCGACGCAGATAAAAAAGCCGCTGCTTTTCAGCGCTATATCGATTTTCCTAGAGATTGCTGCCTTGGCCTCCATCGCCATAGATTCATATCCGGCAAGACTGATTAACGGAACGTAGTCGTTTTTCACTGTTTCTCCAATTTCACTAGTATCCGGTTAAACCGGGTTGCTTTTCAGTAAGAGCCAGTATTAGCGGGGCTTAGAGGCCGATTTTAATTTATTGAGAGCAATAGCCGTAATCATATCTTCACAATCAGCATGCAGAAATCTGTGTGGGAATAGCATGTGAGTATCGGCATAATATAGGCTACGCAACCACCTTCTATTCAAGCCCAATCATGAGTGAATTTGATTTAACGGTACGCCATGGGCGCATATCAGACGCAAATACGACTTATTACGCCGATATCGGCATTAAAGATGGAAAGATTGCCATCATTGCTGATCGGTTACCGGCAGCGGCCTCCGATATCGACGCGACAGGTTTATGGATTTTGCCAGGCGGTATCGATAGCCATTGCCATGTCGATGAACGTTCGCCAATGGGCATGCGCGTGGCGGACGATTTTCTAAGCGCGACGACTGCCGCGGTATTTGGTGGCACGACAACCATCATTCCTTTTGCTGTCCAGCACCGTAAAGATCACTTGCCGACTGTGATCGCTGACTATCAGGCGTTGGCAACGCAACGCGCAGTCATTGACTACGCATTGCACCTGATTGTTACGGATCCCAACCCCGACACGCTTAGCAACCATTTGCCTGCGGCCATTCGCAGCGGAATCACCTCGTTCAAAGTCTTTATGACTTACGAGGTCTTAAAGCTCACAGACGAGCAAATTCTGGATATTCTTGAGTTGGCGGACGCCGAGGGCGCGTTGGTGATGATTCACGCTGAAAACGATGACATGATTCGTTGGTTGACGCGAAAATTACTGAGCTTTGGTCATACCTCGCCCAAGTTTCATGGTGTGTCGCATGATCCAATCGCTGAAGCAGAGGCCACTAATCGAGCAGTGAGTCTGGCCGCGCTGATGGATGTCCCTATTTTGATTGTGCATGTCTCGGGTATCGAGCCGTTAAGAATCATTCACGGTGCACAAGCATTAGGTTTGAATATCTTGGCCGAAAGTTGCCCGCAATACCTTTTTCTGACCGCTGAGGATCTCGACCTACCCGGAGTGGAGGGCGCAAAATACTGCTGTAGTCCACCACCTCGCGATCCTATCTCGCAACAAGCGGTGTGGGATAGTTTGTTAGACGGTACGCTACAGCTGTATTCGTCTGATCACGCGCCGTACAAGTTTGATGAAAGCGGCAAGATCCCGCGTGGGGAGCAAACTATTTTTACTGAGATGGCGAACGGTTTGCCAGGCATTGAACTCAGGATGCCCCTGTTGTTTTCTGAGGGTGTCTTGACAGGCCGCATGCCGATCGAGCGCTTCGTTGCACTGTGCTCGACTAATCACGCCCGAACATATGGACTGTTTCCGCGCAAAGGTGCGATTGCCGTTGGAAGTGACGCCGATTTGGCCCTATGGAATCCAGCTGTGAAGCGAGTCGTGCGAGCGGAGATGCTTCATGACAAGGCAGGCTATACGCCTTATGAGGGAAGAACCATCACGGGTTGGCCGACCACCGTGATCAGCCGAGGACGAGTGGCGGTGCAAGATAATCGTTTGTTGCTGCAGCCTGGCGATGGAGAGCTGCTTGCGTGTGGAACGCCAGAGCCTGTCGCGCGTCAACGATTAAATGGAAATCCTAATAGCGTTCGAAGAAAGTTTTTTACCTGATCCCGTCGAAGCGTAGAGTGAGTGACATTTACCCCTTGTCAAGACTCAACCGGCGTCAGCATGCTCGCAGCCCTACTCGTAAGTCTCATGCGGGGCGAACCGTTTTACGATTCGCTTCGCGCCCGCAAGAATACACATTAGCCAGAATAGGGATGGGTTTTTAACCAATGATTTGCGATGTCGATTCTGCGTGTGACCCAGACATCTTTCTTGCTTGAG
>CAMCZQ010000226.1 GCA_945887835.1 Bordetella parapertussis
GGGCTTTCAGACATCAGTTCAACTTTCCAGCCTTGTTGCTCGGCATAGCGGCTATACATTCTCAACAGATCGCCTGAGAACAAAGCGCTTTCATCGCCCCCCGTACCCGCACGAATTTCAAGAAACACGCTGCGGCCGTCGTCCGGATCGCGAGGCAAGAGTTGCAATTGCAAATCGGCTTCGAGCTTTTCGATCCGCCCCTTGCATTCGTCGATTTCTTCGAGTGCCATCGCCTTCATCTCAGGGTCGTCGAGCATCGCGCGCGCGCCCTCTAAATCCGTCTCAGCTGCTTCGAAGGCCGAAAAGGCGTTAACAACCGGCTCAAGCTCTGCGCGTTCGCGCGATAGCTTGCGATACTGATTCATATCGTTGGCGGCATCTGGCTCAGACAAAATCGCATCAAGGTCAACTAAACGACGAGAGAGATGCTCTAAGCGAGAGCGCATTGAAGGTTTCATGAAGGTCTTTATGGAGGAATAAACAACGAAGCCCAGAGGCTAAGGCTCACACAAGAAGGCTGACAGCGCAGCTAACGCCGATCAGAACCCTTTGGGAAAATGCGTGGCAACCAAGCCAGCAGTTGCTGACGCTCGGCCTCTTCACTTTGATTGAGCGAGGCTAAGGTGCCATGTAAGAACTTTTGCGTCAAACCATGCGCGAGTTGTTCAAGCACCGCTTCAGGCGAATCACCTTTTGCCAACATCTTGCGCGCGCGCTCAAGTTCTTGGGCTTGTACCGCTTGAGCCGTTTGCTGCAGGTCGCGAATAATCGGGACATTGGCTCTGACCTGCATCCAATGCATAAAATTCAACACGCGTTCGTCGATGATGGTTTCGGCCTGCACCACTGCGGCCAAGCGCGCTTCTGTGCCACTTTGCACCACTGCACCCAAATCATCAACCGAATACAGATACACATCATCCAAACGTGCAACTTCTGGTTCGATATCGCGCGGCACCGCTAAGTCAACCATCACGATAGGCTTACGCTTACGCTGGCGCGTTGCCCGCTCAACCATCCCTAGTCCCAAAATAGGCAAGGTACTGGCCGTACAGGACACCACTACATCAAACTCGGCCAAACGCTCTGGCAGGTCAGCTAAGTGCATCGTGGTGCCAGAAAACTGCTTGGCCAACGATTCGGCGCGCTCGATCGTGCGGTTGGCTACAACGATAGATGACGGCTCACGCGCTGCAAAATGCGTGGCGCAGAGCTCGATCATTTCGCCCGCACCAATGAACAACACCTTCGAACTACGCAAATCGCCAAATACTCGCTCGGTGAGTCGAACAGCTGCAGCGGCAAGAGACACTGATTGCGTACCAATGGCTGTGGTCGAACGAACCTCTTTAGCAACTGAGAACGTACGCTGAAATAATTGATGCAACAAAGTACCCAAGGCACCCGCCTCGTCGGCTGCACGCACCGCGTCTTTCATCTGCCCCAAAATCTGAGGCTCACCCAACACCATCGAATCAAGCCCGCTCGCGACTCGAAAAGCATGCCGTACGGCATCGCCGCGATCGTGCACGTAAACGTGAGGCCTTAAATCGCCAGCATCAAGCTTGTTGTAATCTGCCAGCCAATCAGGCAAGCGCTCTGCGACCTGGGGTTCAGCAGCGCAATACAGCTCGGTACGATTACAGGTTGAGAGGATCGCCGCCTCTTTAACCGCACCGCCAAAAGCCTCGCGCAACGCATTCAATGCCGGACGCACTAAGTCTTCAGGCAACGAAACGCGCTCGCGCACCGAAACGGGGGCAGAGACGTGGTTTAAACCTAAAGCGAGTACGTTGACTAACATGGATGACGGTAAAAACTTAAGATCACGAGCCTCTATTATAAAGCCGTATCTACCGCCCATATAGGCCAAGGGCGCCAAAACCCTTTTTGGTGTATCATTTCGCCCTTCAGATGGCCTGGTAGCTCAGTCGGTAGAGCAGAGGATTGAAAATCCTTGTGTCGGTGGTTCGATTCCGCCCCGGGCCACCATCTGAAACTGAAAAAACCCCTGCGTTCGCGCTGGGGTTTTTGCTTTTGTGAGCTTGTAACTGGCGACTTAGTGCTGGGCCCATTGCTTACTGAACCCCCATGGCGGAGAGTTTTTCCTTAGCCATCGATGGAGCGCTAGAGCAGGTTTGTTATGATCAAGGTCATTGATTCTCTGCCGAATGAAGATGATTACGACAACAACCATAAGCTTACAACTCGTTAAGTTTTTGCCGGCCTTTTTTGGGATTTCAATCACTCTCTTTCTGGGGATTGGTTGGCTTTTGGGGCGGTTGCGCCCAAAAAAGTTTGGCGATTCCAGAGGGGATATTGGTGACTCCTTGGCCTCCGCCATCTTTGGTTTGTCTGCCTTAGTTTTAGGCCTTACTTTTTCGAACGCATCGAATCACTACGAAACCCGTATTGAGGGTATTCGCGCCCAAGCAAATGCTATCAAAGAAGTCTACGAATCTACTCGATATTTACAACCATCAGATGGGACAGCATTGAAAGAATCCTTACACAAGCTGTTAAACCTTCGCATTGAGGCTTATACAAATCTTGAAAGCGAAGCGGATGTTGCGATTGCGACCAACAGTTTGGCAAATCTAGTGAGACAGATAAACGTGGATATTGCAAGAGCAGTTGTAAATGCGCCCTCAGAAAACAAAGCTTTATTGTTTGAAACTATTATTCTCCAAACGCGAAATCTAGTCTCGACGTTTAACGTCGGCGACATAAAAACAAAATCACATCCGCCACTTTTAATGATGCATTTTTTATATACCTTATTTTGCGCTGCCTCACTATTAATTGGCTACACCGTGGCGGTGAGGGGTGAAACGGACTGGCTCTTGGCTACCGTATATCTGTTGCTGATGGGCTTTGGATTTTACGTCATCCTAGCGTTAGAGTATCCCAATTTATTGATGCCCTTTGAGGAGTTCAATCAGGATTTGTTGCTGCTCAAGAATTCGCTAGGGCCCAAATAAATAAGTACGCCTTTGCTAGAGTCATTTAAAGTTTGAGGTCGTATCCGCCAAAAAATCACACCACATACGATATGGATCATCGAACAACATAATGGCTAATTTTTTATTACGCATCAACATTTCTATAAAAGAAATTATGCCCGCTTCATCATAAATATTTTCAGGATAAAAAAATTCGCTTTCCTAATAAATCACGGTCCATAACCGATGCGCTAACTGCAATGTTTAAACTATTAAGTCGTGCGCCGCTTACGGCCGATTCATGTGATGAGTTTATTTCACAAGTGATCTCGGTTGATTGCCAAGGTGGCCGAACCGTCGCATCAATTCTACGGTAGCGCCATCAGCCATCAGGTCACGCTCCAGTCGATAAGTCTCTCCAAAAAAAGCTTGGCTGGCTACGCGGTCATTTAGAACAGTTCTAAGAACACCCAGCGCCGCCTCTCGATCAAAAATGCTTTCCATGTAAAGCACTCTTGTACCAGCAGAGCCGGCACCGAATGCGAACACAAAATATTGGAACTGCAGATTACCCTCACGGGGCGTCTTCGGGCCAGTAATGACCGCCATTGCTTTTTCGAACTCTCCTGGTTTTAGTTTTTTACTGAGTTCGCGCACAGCTTGGTCTAAGGCTTCGATCTGGACGTTTGCAGCGTCTGCAGCATTAGCAAGAAGTAGCGGCGCAAGCGTACGAGAGTATAGGTTAATCGAGGCAATGTCGGCACTTTCGCGCATCAAAATATCATCGAGATAAGCGCGTGACAGCGACAGGATCTTCTCCTGACGGACTCTTTGCAAATCGGTAAATGACGCCTTGGGCAAATCCGCCTGGGCAATATTTAACTGGTTAAGCAACATCCTTAACCGATCCATCCAACGTTTATCAGTTGGGTTCTCAAGTAGTCCTATCGAAGCAGAGTAAGCTCCTAGAGGAAGATGCGAAATAGACTTTAGGTCGTGATAAAGAGCTGGCGTATATGGTTGAGAGCCCAAATCCTCACCCCTTATTAAGGTGACGGTATCCGTCACCAGGAATACGGGTTGATCGCTCTTTAAGGCAAGGGCTCGAGAGGCCGCGTAAGACTCTCTTGCGGCTGCATTGAGATCGTTGAACAAAGGGGGTGTTGAATTCTGGGCAAATGCAGGCAGAATCAAAGCAAAAAAAATCGAAATAGTTTTAAGTGAGATTATGTACATGGCAGCACCAAGATCAGAGTGAATGAATTTGTATGAAATCGCTAAACAATGAGTTTTATATTCAATTTGCTGATCCGCTCATCGTACTTCGACAACTTGGCTACATCCTTTTGACCGTACGAAATCCTTAGAGTCTAGCTGTGGCAGCGTTGATTCGTAATTGTCGTGTTACACGACAGTTCAGCACCGTACCCTAAAGACGGTGAGTACGGGATTGAAAACCCTTGTGTCGGTGGTTCGATTCCGCCCCGGGCCACCATCTGAAATTGAAAAACCCCTGCCATCGCGCCGGGGTTTTTTGTTTTTCAGTACCATCAGCCAAAGAAGCAACCGTACCGATCAGCCTCAACAATCTTTAAGACGGATTCGAGGTCTCTCGCGACGGGATCGGGCTCATAGGACTGCCATTTACCGCTAGCACGCACCCAATAAATCTGCCAAAAACTACTAGTTTTAATGTACCTGAATTTGGCAAACGGTCTTCTCGTAATCTCACCAGGTTTCCCACGCCATAAAGGCCGAACCTCAAGAATTGTTACTGCTTGGCCATCGATCTCGTAGTCGTGGTCGATCTTGCTCTTTAACTCCGGCGGCACTCTTTGGACACACCAGTCGCCGACCAGATGATCAATCCTGCCTATTTCTTCAGTGCTAAACGCCATGGTCTGTATGTTGTTATTACGAATGTATGGAGCATATTCGTAATCTTACCTGAGCATGACGAAATTAAAGTGTTGACTGTCCAGCAACTAGACGGTTGCGACACTCGGATTAAACATCTACAGGCTCTGGTCGATTCCGCCCCGGGCCACCGTCTGAAACTGAAAAAAACCCCTGCGTTCGCGCTGGGGTTTTTGCTTTTGTGGGC
>CAMCZQ010000227.1 GCA_945887835.1 Bordetella parapertussis
CACTCCAGCAACTAACAACATGCCTCCACCACCGAAATCACCGACTAAATTCAGCGGCGGCAAAGGTTGCGCCGGCGTGCCAATCGCGTGCAGCGCGCTAGAAATCGCAATGTAATTGATGTCGTGTCCGGCCGCCTGCGCCAGCGGGCCAGTTTGCCCCCAACCGGTCATGCGCCCATACACCAGCTTGGGGTGACGCGCCAGGCAGATCTCAGGACTCAAGCCGAGTTTTTCCATCACACCGGGTCGAAACCCCTCAATCAGAACGTCAGCAGATGCGATCAAACGTAAGACGGCTTCGATCGCTTCTGGCTGCTTTAAATTTAAAGAAATGGATTTCTTGTTGCGTCGCAGCACTTTGCTGGCAATCGAATGTGCATCGGTTTCGGGCGCCAGCAGGCGATCCACGCACACCACTTCAGCACCCAGATCCGCCAAAAGCATCCCCGCGAACGGCCCAGGGCCAAGCCCCGCGAACTCAACGACTTTAAAGCCTTGCAGTGGTCCGCTCATGTTTGATCCTTTTTTCAGTCAGGCCAGCGTCACTCACCCAAAGGCCGAGCACCCCGTGGCAGCTCCGTGAGTACTTTGTATCATTTTTTAGCGCTTCGGCGTGGTCCGAAGCAAGCTTCAATGCCGACCAAACTAAAAGCTTTGGTATTCGTTCCCTCTGCGGCTGGGGATGCGGCTAAGGTTGCGGACAAGGTAACATCACCACCTAGTCGCTGCTTGTCAGCCCCAGTGCGTGTTCGACTTGTCGTAGATTCGACTTTTTTTGAGATTTCTGCCGTGATTCAAACAAACCAACAAAAAATCGTAGACGAGGCCATCACCTCGCGACATTCAATGCGGGCTTTTTTACCGACGCCAATCTCGCGCGAAGACGTCGCTAGCATGCTTGAAGTGGCCGCACGCGCGCCCTCGGGCTCGAACACCCAGCCTTGGAAAGCCTATGTGCTGATGGGCGAAATGAAAGAGCGCCTAACGTCTGAAATTTTGGCTGTCTATCAAGATAAGGCTAAGTTTGAAGCGCTGACAGAAGACTATCGCTATTACCCAACCGACTGGAGCTCACCGTACCTCGAACGCCGTCGTAAGGTCGGCCTTGATTTGTACAAACTGCTGGGCTTGGGGCGCGACGATAAGGCGGGAATGCACGCCCAACACGGCCGAAACTACAGTTTTTTTGGTGCCCCTGTTGGCATGATTTTTACGATCGAGCGAAAAATGAACACCGGTTCGTGGCTGGATTTTGGTTGCTTCTTGCAGAGCCTAATGGTTTCCGCGCGTGGTCGCGGCTTAGACACTTGTGCGCAGGCGGCCTTCAATCGTTTTCATCCTGTCATTCGTCGCGTCACCGGCATATCCGAACAAGAAATCGTGATGTGCGGGCTCGCACTTGGGGTTGCCGACCTGAGCAAAATTGAGAATACGCTAATAAGTGAGCGAGAGCCGCTCACAGGCTTTACGCAATTTTTAGACTGAGTTTTAGACTGAGTTTTAGACTAATTTCTAGCCTAAGTATTATTTTACCCAAGCGCAAAAAGGACCGAACCGCTCGCTCTGAGCCTACGTTGGCGCATGGCCGTGCGTTTTGAAGGTTGTCTTCATGGTCTCTGCGCTTGGTCGGTCGCTTAAAAATTTGAGGTGAAAAATTTTTGTGTCAAAACTTTACGTCGGTGTAAACTTCGCCTCGATCGGTTAGTACGCGGTTGGTTAGTCTTCTAGCCTCCTTTCATTCACATAATCCACATCATAAAAAAACTATGGACTTCGCTCTCACGTTAAACGAATTCTGGATCCCCCTCGGGCAGATTCTTTTAGTCAATATCGTCCTGTCAGGCGATAACGCCGTCGTAATCGCTTTGGCGGCTAGGTCTTTGCCCCCTCAGCAACAAAAGCTCGCAATTATGTGGGGTTCAGGCGCAGCAATTGCGATGCGGATTGTGCTGACAATATTTGCCGTTCAACTGCTAACCCTCCCCTACCTAAAGTTAATTGGAGCGGTGCTATTAGTCTGGATTGGTATTCAATTGCTTAGCGAAGACGAAGGTGAAGAGAATGTTGCTGCAAGCAGCACCTTAGGGGCAGCCATCAAAACGATTTTGCTCGCCGACCTAGTCATGAGTTTAGACAACGTCTTGGGCGTGGCGGCTGCCGCAAAAGGCAGTATGCTTCTATTGATTATTGGTTTGGCCGTTAGCATCCCGTTAGTCATTTTTGGTGCGTCACTCTTGCTCAAAGTGATGGAGCGTTTCCCGATCATCATCACGATCGGTGGCGGTTTGCTCGGTTGGGTTGCAGGCGAAATGGCAGTCACTGACCCAGCGATTAGCGGCTGGATCGAGGCCAACGCACCGTACATGCATCATATGTATATCGCCCCAATTCTGTGCACGGCTGTGGTTCTGCTTGCGGGCAAGATCATTTCAAAACGACACAAAGAAAAGGCGGCTTAAACCAAGCTTGAGTTCAAAGCCTAGCGCGTTCAAACAGAGGCGGCACCTGCGTAAAGTGCCACCTCTGTTTTTTTTTAAATCAGAACTTAAGCGTGCGAACAACCTTTCCCCAGGTTTCGTACTCTTGTGTCACGAACTCGCGCATTTGCGCAGGGGTAGTGGGGTCAGCCGTCATCGCTGAGCCCGTCAGCCGCTCAAGGGTCGCAGCGTCTTGTAACGACGCAACAATCGCCTCATTCAGCTTTGCGATGATACCGACAGGCGTACGAGCTGGCGCAATAAAGCCGTACCAGTTGGTGGCCTGATATTTTTCAAAGCCCTGCTCGGCCATGGTGGGAACCTCAGGCAATGAAGGCTCGCGCTTGGCGCCAGTCACCGCCAACCCCCTTAACTTGCCTCCTTTGATTTGCGGCACAGCGGTCGGTGCGCTCGCGAAGACGGCTTGAATATTGCCCGCTAGCAAGTCTGTCATCACTGGCCCGCCGCCTTTGTAATTAATATGCTCGGCTGCGGTGCCAGCACGCATCTGTAACAGTTCACCTGCCAAATGCCCAGCGCTGCCTAAACCCGCTGAACCATAAAACAAGGGCTTGTCTTTATTTTTGGCAGCGGCGATAAAATCGGCCAGCGTATGAATCGGTGAATCTGCCCGAACGACCAAGACGTTACCAAAAGTGACGCCACCCGAAATCATCTCAAAATCTTTGAGAGGCTGATAGCTTGTGCCGCCTGGCATGTGTGGGTTGACCGCCATCGACCCAACATTGGCCAGGCCAAGCGTGTAGCCATCGGGCGCAGCCTTAGCGACTGCCTCGCAGGCAATGTTGCCGCCGGCACCGGCTCGGTTTTCGACCACGACCGTTTGGCCTAGCAGCGCAGACAACTTGACTGAGATCGTGCGCGCGGCCGAATCGGTACCGCCGCCTGGCGCAAAACCCACAATCAGACGAATGGGCTTGGTGGGATAACGCTCGGCCGTTTCAGGCTGAGCAAGGGCGCCCGCGGCGCAAGCCCAAGACATTAAAACGACGCCAAAATTTTTACTGATTAAGCTAAACATGCCTGCCTCTGCCTCTTTTTTTGAATCTCGACTGTAGCACCCGAGCCTGCACGTCCCAACCAAGCGATCCGCCCTGAAAGTCGGGCCACCCTAAAAAACTTAAACTCCGCAAATCGCAGCTACTATGCAAATGGCCACCCAGCAAAACTCGTGAAAACCGCCAAATAAAAAACCATTACATGAAAACCACCCACACCGCTCACCAAGCCTCAAGCCTGCCCGAACGAACGGGTAGCCAGGGTCCGCTGTCAGGGATCCGCGTGGTCGACCTGTCTGCCTATATTGCTGGGCCTTACGGCTGCGCACTGCTGGCCGATCAAGGTGCAGAAATTCTAAAAATCGAACCGCCCGGGGGCGACAACTTGCGCCGCTACCCGTCTTCGTTAGCCTCAGAAAGCCGAGCGTTTTTAGGGGTGAATCGCAGCAAGCTTGCCGCTGTACTTGATATTAAAAACGCTGAAGATCTTGCAACCTTACTGACCTTAATTGAAACCGCTGATGTGCTCGTGCACAACTTTAGACCTAGTGTGGCGCCCCGCATTGGAATTGGCTACGAGACGCTCAAGCTCTTAAACCCGCGCCTCATCTATTGCACTGTCAGTGGCTATGGCGAGTCAGGCCCCTACAAAGACAAGGCCGGCTTTGATCAGGTCTTGCAAACCATGACGGGGATGACGGTCTTACAGGGCAAGCCAGGCGGACCTCCCGAGATCTTGTACGGCTCGATTGTTGACTACTACACCTCTGCGCTGGTCGCTGGGGCCGTCTCTTCTGCCTTGTTTGAACGCGAGCGCTCGGGCCAGGGTCAGTTTGTCAGCGTCTCGTTATTAGCCGCTGCGTTGACGTTGCAATCGGCGCGCTTAGTCTGGGCCGAAGGCGAAGGACGCGAGGTCGGTCGCGACATGCGCTCACTTGGGGTCACAGGCATTCATCCTACCCGCGAAGGCTATTTGTATATTTCTGCGAACGTACCGCACTTTTGGACGGCGTTGTGTCACAAAATTGGTCTGAAAGAATTAGCTGACAACGAGCGTTACGACACTGTGCGCAAGCGCGCGCAGCATCAAGTAGAAATCGTACCAAAAGTACGTGAAGCGCTGCTTCAACAGACGGCGCTTGAGTGGGAAGCTATTTTTGGCGAAGACGTTCCGTGCGCAAGCGCTCTGTCGATCGAAGACATGTTTGAGCACCCGCAAGTCGTTAGTCAGGATCTGATTACAAACTTTGAACATCCCGCTGTGGGCAACTATCGTGGTCTGAAGCGCTCGGTCAAATTCAGTCGTACCCCGGGCCCTGAGCCCTTTGCTGCCCCTACACTTGGGCAGCATACTGCTCAGATCCGCAGCGAGGCCAACCGCCTGCGCCAGACGAAAAAAAAGTAGCGCAGCAAACCGATGACACAGCCTGTCCCAAACTCTGCCGGGGTCAACATCCCAAACTTAGCGATACCATCAAAGGCTTGCGATTGCCATTTGCATATTTATGACGAGCGCTTTTCGCAAG
>CAMCZQ010000228.1 GCA_945887835.1 Bordetella parapertussis
ACCACGGGGGTCGCGCCGAGCGTCAGCAGTTCTCGGTGCATAGTTTTGCCTCGCTTCCAGTGCTTCAGTTGTATGGCTCGCAAGCGATGGCGTAGCCATTCGTCGAGTGTTCTCAACACCCTTGGTGTTTGAGCAAGGCCGAAGTAAGCTTTCCAGCCCAGAAGATACGGCCTGAGCTTTTGGACTATTTCGGTCATGCTACGTCCGCCCGAACGATGGGTCAGCTCTCTGATCCGCTGTTTGAACGTTGCCATGGGTTTATCCGCCACACGACGTTTGACCTCCCGTCCTTTGGCTACCCAGAAGCTGTAGCCAAGGAACTTACGACCAAACACACTTGCCACTGCACTTTTGGTCTCATTGACCGACAGGTGCAGTCTGGCATACAACCGTCGCAGTAATGCCATCACCCGCTCGCCTGCACGACGGCTGCTCGCCGGTGGCGATAAAGGCACACAAGACAAAGACATCAAGATAGCCCTTGGGCTTGCACAACAAATAAAGCAGTGACAGATGAACACCCTCAAACTTCGCAAATGGGATAGCGCTGAGCACCTCAAAACAGAAGAGGACATGGCTCTTTACTTTGAAGCCTGTCTGCAAGAGGCCGGAGATGATGCCGCGTTTCTTGCCAAAGCACTCGGCAATATCGCTCGTGCTAAAGGCATGTCTCAACTCTCTCGCGACACTGGCTTAGGCCGTGAGAGTCTCTACAAAGCTTTGTCAGGTGAAGGCAATCCAAGCTTTGCGACCATCCTCAAAGTCACTGCAGCGCTGGGCATTCATCTTCACGCGCAAGCAGCCAATAGCGCCTAATCGCAGTCTCGCGTACGGTCTTGCCCCAGAGCCTGGATCACTCAGGTCGGGCGTCGCTGGCTTGCAATGCTGGAATCAGGCAAGGTTAGCTCTTTGCGAGAGATCGCGGCCCAGGAGGGCGTCGACAATAGTTACGTTAGTCGCATGATGAATTTAACTGTGCTTTCGCCTGATATTGTTGAAGCGATTCTGGACGATGCGTTGCCGGATCATTTGACGCTATTTGATATCGCGGTGGACCCGCCGGCGCTTTGGGAGGGGCAGAGGGCTTGGCTTGGGCTGGCTGTGACCGCCTCATCTGAAACTGGTATCGCTCACTTGGAGATCAGTTTTTGATCAGGGAGTATTTGTCCTACTCTGCCTCGCCCAGGAAATTCAATTAAATTACCGCCTCCAGACCTTTGCGATCCAGCAGATTAAGCAACTTTAGCGAGGGACCGCCTGGATGCTTATCGCCTGCTTCCCACTTGCGCACTGTTGACAGGCTAGTATTCAATACCGAAGCCAAAACAGCTTGGCTTAGTTTCAGATGGTCCCTTAGTGCACGAATTTTTTCACTATCGTATGCTGGAATGGGATCTAGACAAAGCAGATCAAATTTGCGCATTTTTCGTTTATCAATGAAGCCGAGGCGATGAAGATCGCTTGCAGTTTCATGAACAGCTTCAAAAATGAGGCTCTTGGCCTTAGATTTTGTGGTCATCGCATATCTCCGTTAAGGATCCGTCATTCAAGGCTTCGTCCAGTTGTTTAACAGTCCTCGCCAATAGTTCTGCTGCAATATCTTTTAACGCTTCCAGTTCACCATCTGCGATATTTGCGCGGTCATTTTTTTCAAACCCGTACACAAAAATCCATCGGTTTCCCTTATTTGTCGCGACCAAGGTTCTGGCCCCACCTCGCTTGCCCCGACCGGAAAGTCCGACTCGTTTTTTGAGGATCCCGCCGCCCAGATCCGCATCGATCAAACCGTGCGTCATTTCGATCACTGCAGAATAGAGCGCTTTGTCACTGAGTTCAGTCTTGCGCATCCATCGAGCAAAGTAGCGAGTCTTAAAAATACGTTTCATACTTGATTGTGCCACTAAGTGGCATACATTGTCAAGGGTATTGCTACGACAGATTTGGTGCCAACTGCTCCAACTCCGGTGTCATCCGGTACCCCATCGCCCGGTAGCCTCGCTGGCGTTTGTCCCACATCCGAAGAAGTGTGGGGTGGCCGGTGTCGACGAAATCGATGATGCGCACGTCAGACTTGCTTGCATGCTCACGATGTAACCGCCCAGCGTATTGCTGCAAAGTGCCCCTCCAAGACACAGGCATCGCCAAGACTAGCGTGTCTAGTGGTGGGTGGTCAAATCCTTCGCCGACCAACTTGCCAGAGGCCAGCAAGATGCGTGAAGCATCAGGCGGCAAGGCATTAAGTTTATCAATCAAGACTGAACGCTGTTTTTTTGACAATCGACCGTGCAGAACAAAGTGAGAAGAAACTTGCTCGTCAAGTACAGCGCTAATGGCGTCCAAATGTTCGGTGCGTTCGGTTAGCACCAACACTTTGCGGCCAGATTCGAACGCGACCTTGACTTCAGCGGCAATCGCTTGGGTTCGCAAGGTGTCATTGGCTAGATGCCGAAAGACATCCTGGATCCCCGCCTCTGTGCCCAAATTAATACGATCATGGCGTGAGATCGGTATAACCTCTAGGTCATGCGGAGCGCTGGCTGAGCGTGTAGCCGTATGCCGTACCGGGCCGCACTGCATAAAGATAATGGGCTGTTGACCATCTCGTCGAATGGGCGTGGCGGTCAGCCCGAGCACGTATTTCGCTTTGGTCTTCTTCAAGATCGCATCAAACGACGCTGCACCAACGTGGTGACACTCGTCGATGATGACATGGCCATAGTTTTCAACCAAGGAATTGACCTCGCCCTGGCGCGACACCGACTGCATCACTGCAATATCGATCTTGCCTGTGGTCTTGGACTTGCCACCGCCAATGGTGCCAACTAAGCCTTTGGCAACACCGAGGAAAACCTGCAGGCGCTCCTGCCATTGTTTGAGCAGTTCGTTACGATGCACCAGCACCAAAGTGTTGACGCCGCGTCGGGCAATGAGGGCTGCTGCGGTCACCGTTTTACCAAAAGCTGTGGGGGCACAGAGCACACCCGCGTCATGTTGCAGCATTTGCGCAACAGCCGTTTCTTGATCTAAGCGGAGTTGGCCGGTGAAATCCGCATCAAGTGGCTCACCTGAAAAACGCTCATCTTGTATCTCCCACGCAATGCCGTTGTCTTTGAGCAAAGTCCGCGCGGCGTCCAGACAGCCGCGCGGCAATGCAATGTGTTTTGGAAAATTCTCGGCGTTACCGATGATCCGGGGCTTGTCCCAGACTGACATGCGCATGGCCTGCGCTTTGTAAAACTCAGGATTCTGAAAAGCAGCCAAACGGATCAAGCGATTGGCCAGTGCTTGCGGTAGTTGAGCCTTCTCAAAATAGATCATATTGGACAGCGTGACGTTCAAGGACTTTGGCAATGGTCCAGTCAATTTCTTGTTGGCCTGCGCAATGCTTTTCCAAGGGATGGCCAGATCTTCATCATCGATGAAGGTTACATCGAGCGGGTGAGATTTTCCGGTGGCTCGCAAAACTGTCGGCTCAATGTCGAGGACGGACATTGGCTGGATTGCTGCTAAAAAGGCCCATTGATCTGCATACGGTTGTAAGTCGCCATTCACAAAAACGCTTCGACCACTTTCCCGGGGGCGCTTTTGAAGGGGAAGCGCAATCAGGTTGCCAAAGCCACCCTTTGGCATGCTGTCTTGGTTGGGAAATAGCCGATCATAAGACGTGAGCTTCAACTGCCTTGTGCGCGCGCAGGTATGGCTGATGAGGGCAGTGCCCAGTCTTCGGGCATCGCGGGCTGACACGCGCCCTTCAAAAAACAGCCAGGCATGTGCACCCTGACCAGAGCGGGACACTTCTAGTGCGCACGGAACGCCTAATTCGCCGCAGGACTTCATGAAGGCGCGGGCATCGTCCTGCCACTGCTCCTCATCAAAATCAACCGCCAGAAAATAGCAGCAGTCATCCTCTAACAAGGGGTAGACGCCAACCGTGTGTTCGCCAGCCAAGTGATCGTAGATGACGGAGTCGGTTAGCGGGACCAACAAGCGGTTGCCACAGTCCCCACACTTGATTCGCGGTTTGTCGCAAACTCCTGCGCGCCACTCGTTGGCACAGGCTGGTGAATAACCCGATTTACCTGAAGCTCGGCTCTCCCAGCGAAGAGGGTAAACATCGGTGCGGCCACGGAACAGACGGCGAAAAATAGCAACTTTTTCTTGTGTTGAAAAACTTCGGGTTTGCTTAACCTCGTTTGTAAGTAACACCTGTGCGGCAGGCAGGCGCCATGCAATACCCTGTTGCTCCAACAAGGCGATAAGACGGGCGTTTTCTGCCTCGAGCGCAGCCAAAGGATCACGTTCAATCATGATGGGTCCTTTACTCAGCCAGCAGGTTGCCCAAGCCAAATCCCGCTCCATAACCAAAGCTGAGGCAAATTTGAAATACGTCGTGCAATCTTTTTCACAGAGGAAGGCTTGGTTATTGTTGCTGCGGTGAGCATGGTGCTAGCCGAATCAAACATACGAAATGTGATCATGAAATAGATCGTACAAGACTCGCCTCAGAAGTGCACTTGGTTTTGTGGGGTGGTAAGTGGTTTATCTTGGGGTTGAGTGATTCCGTTCTGAGCATCTTGGTACGCTGTCAATTCCAACCTCTACAAGCTTTGTTCCCTTCACCTACCCAATGCCACACAAAAACTCGCTCGATCAGTCCGCAAGTAAGCCATTGATTTTAAAGGGTTTAGCAAAAACCACTCGCGGACTTCGACCCATATCCACAGCACAGACTCACAGAGACTATCCGCCCCCAGAGACAAAACCTTCACTTTAACCGCCCCGAACCCCCGTCTCCGAAGTCCACAACACCCCCCACAGACCCGCCTGAACCCAAACCTGTAGGCAAAAAAATACCAACCCCGAAAGGTTGGTATGTGCGGTACTGGTGGAGCCGGGGGGAATTGAACCCCCGTCCGCGAGCCCTCTGCAGGCAGTTCTACATGCGTAGTCGTTTCATTTTGAATTTAACCTTGGACTTTGCCAAACGACAGGCCGGACCTTGGCG
>CAMCZQ010000229.1 GCA_945887835.1 Bordetella parapertussis
CGCTTACCACGACGGCTGCGACGGCGACGACGTTTGCGATCTGGGTCGTTCCTATCGTTGTCGTCTTCGGGCCCTTGCTGACCTTCGGGACCGGCTGACTGGGGTTGGCCATGTTCGTTTTCATGAGACACGAACGCAGTGTCAGGACGAGGGCCTTGCGAGGCGCGCGGCGCCTGGCTCGAACCCGTTTCCTGCGCGCTGGCCGCTGGGGTAACTGGCGTTGCACTCTGAGCGCCTTCTGTGGCGTCTTGACGCGTATCGCCTTCGTCACGGCGGTGTCGACCCCGACCGCGTGGATTGCGACCACCTGAGCGTGGCTCTTCGCCTTGCTCGGTGCCTGGTGCCCGACTTGTGCCTGGACGCTCGTCGTCGCGCCCGGGACGGCGGTTGGTGTCGCTTGACTCAGCTAATCCCTCACCAGTACCTGGACGAGCGTCGTTACGATGCTCTGGACGGCGACCACGATTTTGACCTCCGCGATTGCCATTGCCGCGATTGCCCTGACTATGGCGGCCACGGTCGCCACGCGCGTCGCTAGGCTTAGGGGCCTCTTCGACTTTTTTCTCTTCGGACGAACCGCCAGTCAGCCATCCCATCAAGCGCTTGAACAAGCCAGGCGATGATTCTGTGGTTGCCGAGGCAGCTTTTTTGGCTGGTGTTGAGGAGACTGGGGCCGGCTGCGAAGGCGTAATCCCTTTGACCAAGGCTTCAGGTTTTGCTTTGACTTCTTGCTCTTTAGGTGCCCAGCTCATGTCCGTTGAAGGTGCGTCGACCATATCAAAGCTCGTCTTAATATCTTCAAGACGCGGATCGTCGTGACGCAAACGCTCAATATGATGATGCGGTGTCTCGAGATGACGATTGGGGATCAGGATCAGGTTGACCTTCAGGCGAGCTTCGATCTTGGTGATGTCTGAGCGCTTTTCGTTTAACAAGAAGGTGGCGACGTCAACCGGCACTTGAGCGTGCACGGCAGCCGTATTTTCTTTCATGGCCTCTTCTTGCAACAAACGCAAGACCTGTAGGGCGCTTGACTCAGCATCACGAATCACGCCGGTGCCGTTACAGCGTGGGCAGGTGATGTGTGAGCCTTCGTTTAAGGCAGGGCGCAAGCGCTGGCGTGAAAGCTCCATCAAACCAAAGCGCGAAATTTTGCCCATCTGTACGCGCGCACGGTCAAAGTGCAACGCATCGCGCAGGCGGTTTTCAACTGAGCGTTGATTTTTGGTGTCTTCCATGTCGATAAAATCGATCACGATCAGACCACCTAGATCTCGCAGACGCAATTGACGCGCCACCTCGTCAGCGGCTTCTTGGTTGGTGCGAGTGGCAGTTTCTTCAATATCGGCGCCGCGTGTTGAGCGTGCCGAGTTGACGTCGACCGCCACCAGTGCCTCGGTATGGTCAATGACGACCGAGCCACCCGAAGGCAATTCGACAGTACGCGAATACGCAGTTTCGATTTGGTGTTCGATTTGAAAGCGCGAAAACAATGGCACATCATCGCGATAGCGTTTGACACGATCTACGTTGTCAGGCATCACCACACTCATAAAGGCAGTGGCTTGATCAGCGATATCGTCGGTATCAATCAAGATCTCGCCGATATCGGGCGAGAAATAATCACGAATCGCACGAATCACCAGGCTCGATTCAAGATAGATCAAAATCGGGGCTGGATTATCTTTGGCGGCGCCGTCGATCGCGGTCCAGAGTTGCATAAGATAAGACATATCCCATTGCAGTTCTTCGGCGTTGCGACCGATACCAGCGGTGCGTGCAATGATGCTCATACCTGGGGGGATGGTCAGCTGATCCATGGCTTCGCGCAGTTCTTGACGCTCTTCGCCCTCGACACGGCGCGACACACCGCCGCCACGTGGGTTGTTGGGCATCAAGACTAGATAGCGACCTGCCAGCGAAATAAAGGTGGTGAGGGCCGCACCTTTGTTGCCACGCTCTTCTTTTTCGACCTGAACGATGAGTTCTTGGCCTTCGCGCAAGGCATCTTGAATGCGCGCTGTGCGCACCTCAACACCCTCTTTAAAGTAGCTGCGCGCGATCTCTTTGAACGGCAAAAAGCCGTGGCGCTCTTCGCCGTAACTGACAAAGCAGGCCTCGAGACCGGGTTCAATGCGGGTAATGACGCCCTTGTAGATGTTGCCTTTACGTTGTTCACGGCCGGCGATTTCAATGTCAAGGTCGATAAGCTTTTGCCCGTCGACGATGGCAACCCTAAGTTCTTCGGGGTGTGTTGCATTAAATAACATGCGCTTCATGGGATGTTTCTCCATTTAAATGGCGCGTCGGAAATCGACGCGCAGCCACGCGTTGCTGGCTGCGAAACACAGAAGTTGGCAAGAATGTTCGCGCACCAACAATGGGCGCGCGAAGAAAAGGTCTTTAGACCGGCACGGCGCGCCAGTAGGCGCGAGGTTCATTCAGCAGAAAGGTCAGAATCACGGTAGTGGTTGACTAAAAAAGGTGCTGAGAACATCAGGCGCGACGTAAAGTCAGGCGCCTGCTGCAGGGATACGACGGTTTCTTGCATATGCTTCAGTATCGCGCGCGACACGAGGGGCACACATTTTTAAGCGCGGGCGAAACGTTAAAACGTCGCAACGGCGTGCTTGAAATGCATCCCGGTCTAGCCGGCGACCAGCAACCCACAAGCGATCAGAAAGCAAGCGGTACAATCAAGGCCGCGATCCAGACGGAGACGCGACAACTTAATGCATCTCGACGCCAGAGGGCTTTCTCAACCCCTTTAAGGCTTCGCGGATTATATGCCGCTTTTAGCCATGCGCAAAGAATTCTCAGTACCTACACCGATTTCTGCCCCAAAACCCGCAGCAAGCAGAGGTCTTGCGGTTCGAATGGTTGAAGTCACCGACGAGCACGACGGCCAGCGCCTAGATAATTTTTTAATGCGCTTGTGCAAAGGTGTGCCCAAAAGCCATATCTATAAAGCGGTGCGGGGTGGCGAAGTGCGTATTAATAAGGGGCGGGCGGCTCCTGAGACCCGAATTAATACCGGCGATATCGTACGCGTGCCCCCGATGCGCCTGCCTGCGCCCGAGCAAAAGCGGCCGGTGCCGGGGCTAGAGTTTCCGATCGTGTTTGAAGACGAAGGCCTGTTGGTCATTGATAAGCCGGCCGGCACAGCCGTGCATGGCGGCAGTGGGGTCTCTTTTGGCGTGATTGAAGCGCTACGCGCTGCACGCCCAGAGGCCCGATTTTTAGAACTTGCGCATCGGCTCGATCGTGATACCTCAGGTTTGTTATTGATTGCCAAAAAAAGAAACGTTTTGCTCGCCTTGCACGAAATGTTTCGCCTGGGCGGTGGAAGCAAGCATTATTTAGCCTTGGTCGAGGGTGACTGGGTCAATGCCCGGCAGCACATCCGGCTGCCGCTCGCCAAATGGACCACCCAAACTGGCGAACGCCGGGTCAAGGTTCAGACTGAGGGGCAGGTTGCCCACACCATCGTGTCTGGCCTCAAGCGCTTTCAGGGCTTTAGTCTGGTCGATGCAGAACTGCGCACCGGTCGCACCCATCAAATTAGAGTGCATTTAGCGTCGAGCGGCTACCCGATTGTGGGTGACGATAAATACGGTCGCGACGAAAGCCAAGCGCAGCTTAGTCAATTTGGATTTTCGCGCATGTTCTTGCATGCCCACCGCTTTAATATGCCGCATCCACTCACTCAAGAGCCCTTACAGTTGATCGCACCTTTGCCTGCTGTTTGCGAGAAACTTCTGCAACAATTGCAACCTCTGCAATCCTTGTAGCCGCCGTCACTTCAATGACATGCCTTTGTTTTATCCTCTGTGCGTCTGACCTCTTTTCGACGGTCAATGCTGCAATCAACTCGGCTCTTCGCACACAATGAACAAATATTCTGTCATCGTCTTTGACTGGGACGGCACGCTAATGGATTCAACCCACAGTATCGTGCAAGCGATTCAAGGTGCGTGCCGTGATCTCGAATTAAAAGTGCCTACTGCTGCTCAGGCAGCCTGGGTGATTGGTTTATCGCTTGAGCCAGCCTTGCGCCGAGCGGTGCCTGATCTGACTAAATCGATGGAGCCTCTCTTCTTAGAGCGCTATCGCCATCATTATTTAGGCAAGGATAAAGAGCTTAAGTTATTCGATGGTATCCCCGAACTCTTGAGCGATTTGAAAGCGACCGGCGCCACGCTTGCGGTGGCGACTGGCAAGAGCAGAGTGGGGCTGAACCGCGCCTTAACTGCCACCTCGCTGCACAGCACCTTTCAGGCCAGCCGCACGGCCGACGAAACCTTTGGCAAGCCTCATCCCGGGATGTTGCTCGAACTCATGGACGAGTTGATGGTCGAACCCGAACAAGTGGTGATGATTGGTGACACGTCGCACGACTTACAAATGGCCGCCAACGCTGGTGTGCATGGGGTGGGCGTGGCGTATGGCGGGGCACACCCTGCCGACGAACTGCGCGCGTGCCCAAATCAGGGCGTCGTCGAACAGGTTGCTGATTTACGCCAATGGCTGTTTGACCATCTGGCCTGAGTTCGCCTTTATGCAAGGTTATCGTTGGCAATTTTGGCGGTGTTGGTTATTCTAAGTTCATCTTTTAAACTTTCAAACGTGAGTCCCAGATGTCTACCTACCGTGCCCCCCGAATTCACAGCTCTGAAATCACACCCGAACAGGTCTGGCAAAGTCGCCGTCATTGGATGAAAGCCGCGGGCGCCTCATTGTTGACGGGTGCGGCAGGGGCCTGGCCCTCTATTGGTGGCGCAGCAACCTTAGCCAGCCTCGACGCATCAATCTCCAAACAGTTTTTCACCATGGAGCCGCGCACGCCAGAAAAAGACGCGGCGTCTTACAATAATTTTTACGAGTTTGGTTTGGACAAGGGTGATCCAGTCAAGTACGCACACAAGCTTCAAACCAGCCCTTGGAAGCTTCGCATAGAAGGCGA
>CAMCZQ010000230.1 GCA_945887835.1 Bordetella parapertussis
CGGCACCAAGCAACACCATCGCGACATCAGGCACTGCAGGTAGCGAGGCAATATCCGGATAACAAGGCAGACCACAAATCTCTGTCGCCTTTGGATTGACGGGATACACGTCACCCGAAAACCTGTGTTTCAACAGGTAAGAAATGGGCCTGCCAGCCGTTTTAGTGATGTCAGCCGAAGCGCCGATTACAGCGACGCGTTGCGGTCGCATTAAGCGAGTAATGATATTCATTGGGTTTTACAGTTATTGACTTTGAATTTTATTTTCAAGAATGATTTGTTTCCAGCGAGCCTGTTCGGCTTGAACATATTGTTCTAGTTCGACGGGCTTTCCAACGGCAATCGTTAAGCCCTCTTGCTCGATTTTTTTGACAAATTCAGGATTCTTAACTGCCTGACTGATCGCTCTGTTTAACACCTCGACCACTGGCACAGGCGTACCCGCTGGCGCATACAAGCCGTACCAACTTTCTACCGCGTAACCAGGCAAGGTTGCTGCAAGGGTAGGAATCGCCGCAAAAGCCACGGAAGGCATCGGACTTGTCACCGCAAGCGCGCGCAGCTTAGCGCTACCGATTAGCGGTGCAACACCAGCCGCTGTGCCAATAAACAGATCAACCTGTCCACCTAACAGATCAGTCATGGCCGGGCTGGCTCCGCGATAAGGAATGTGCGTGAACTCGATTTTTGCTAAATTTTGAAAGAGCTCACCAGCCAAGTGGGCCGAGGTGCCGTTACCCTGAGACGCATAGGTGAGCGCGCCGGGTTTGGCGCGCGCTGCGGCGATGATCGCTTGTACTGATTGAAACGGGCTTTCAGCGCGTACGACCAAAACATTCGGCCCTCGGGCAATGAGCGCGATCGGCGTAAACGCACTGGCAGAATCGTAGGGTAACTTTGCTTGTAATGTACTGTTTACTGCGTGCGCAAAAGTCGCCATGACTAGTGTGTAGCCATCAGGCGGACTTCTTGCCACGCTATCCATCCCAATGACCGTACCCGCTCCCGGCTTGTTTTCGATCACAACAGTTTGACCAAGCTCTGTAGCAAGCCCTGCTGCTAA
This sequence comes from Bordetella parapertussis, assembly GCA_945887835.1. Classification (GTDB taxonomy): domain Bacteria; phylum Pseudomonadota; class Gammaproteobacteria; order Burkholderiales; family Burkholderiaceae_B; genus Zwartia; species Zwartia parapertussis_B. The sequence continues at coordinate 1,064 of CAMCZQ010000230.1, forward strand.
AGCGCGCGAGGTTTGATCGGTGCCGCCACCCGGCGCAAAAGGCACAACCAAACGGATTGGCTTGTCTGGATAGGCTGCGCCGGCGACGTTCACGCCAAATAACCCGACGGACAACGACAAGGTCAAGACGCAAGAAAGTAGCGAACGACTTATGGGCACCTTGAAGAGCCATCCCCCAAGAGCACTTGTCTTCTTTTAATATTATTCAAGTCGGTTCTCCATCTTTTTTGAACACAGCGTACAGCGATGAGCAGGTCTGTTATTTGAGCTTACACCTGCCTGCAGAGCTTTTCAAGGCCGTTTGTCGAACAGGCCCTTTCGCGGTACCGCTGACACTTCTTTTAACCAGCCGACAACTGAGTACGGTTGTGTCGCCACAGTCGTTTTTATTTCAATGTTTTTGAGCGTTGGGTCGCTTTTTACGCGCTCAAGCGTATTCAAAATGGCTTGAGCAAAAAGCTCACCTTTGACCGCATAGCCGAGCCCGGTCAAGTGAATATGGTCTGGTCCTGTTAAACCATACGCCACCCAGGTCACCATCGAGGCGTGGCCTCCTGCAATTCGATACCAGTCATAAAACAAACAATCATTTTCAAAGGCGAGTCGACGCGCGAGTGTTGCAAAATCCCACGTCGCGGTGATGTTGCGCCTGCGGGACGCCATATCCTGCGCAGAGGTTAAAACAATCAGCGCTTTTGGATGCTGCGCCCGCACCTTTTTAATTGTTTGCACCATATTTTTTTCGAGCTCAGGGGGGATACTATTTTTAGAAAAAATATCGTTGGTTCCCCAGTCAAGAACAATCAGAGCGGGCGCAAGCTGAGCAGATTGTTCTTCAAAATAAGTTTGTCCAAGCAAGGCGCCATAGTTTGCGCTGCCGACGCCAAGGCTGTGGTACAGCACGCCTGGCGTTGTGTTTTCGATGCTGATGCCGTGCACTTCGAAGAATCTGCCGCTATTTGATCCAACGCTGGTCAGCTCAAAGCGCAAGGTGTCTGACATCTCAGGAAAACTCAACTCAAGCATTTGCGTGCGCGGCTGTGCACCACTATTAGGCAGGTTAACTTGGTGCAAAAAATTAGCCGACTGAATACGCAACGTATAGCTTGCTGCATTTGTCGAATAAAACAATTTGACGCGTTTTTGACCGAGTTCGGGAGCGGTATAAAAATTCAAACTAAACGAGGCACTGGTATCGCTCGTTCTGGCGGCAAAGCCCGACACGCCGAGCGGTAAGCGTGGCGATGGTTGCGCGCTGTTAGCGCTTGTCCATTCTCCGGTAAAGGTCGATTTAAAATCGTTTTGCGAATAGGTTTTAGCAAGCGAATACGGAAACGTCATGCCTCGGCCCGCACTCCCCCCTAAAGTTTGCAATCGACCTCGCGCCATCTCGGCCGCAAAGCCGCCATGCACGAGCGAGTCACCAAAATGCGCGACCGCAAAGCCTTCAGTTTTTGCCTGACCCCATTTATTTTCGAGCGCTTGGCCTAGCGTTGGATTTTTAAACTCTAGAATATTCGTCTCAGCAGTGACATAGCGAATTAACGATTGCGCCGGTGTGCCAAGCAGGTCAGCAGAGGTTCGTCGCGTATGGGGCTTTGCCGCTTTGTTGCCAACGTAGGCGTCGACCTGTTGTGGCGTCAAGCCTTTATCTACCGAGCCTTGCGGCGCAAGCGTCGACGTTGTGCAAGAGGCAAGTAACGTCAAGGCACCGGCCAGTATCGCGAGCCGTAACAACAAACTGCGCATCAAAAATAAAATCATATTAATGACATTGAAAGTGTTCTGTCATGCATCTTACTCAATCGGCTCGAAGCTGTGGCAAAAAAACAGCTCACAAGTTACCAGACGAGACAAGAAATCTTTCAAAGCCAAAATGAACGATCTTCGACAAGCCCTCACGCTACATTTTTTGTTGTGTTTCGCTTAAGCGAAGGGGCTCTATGACCGCAGCCTCTGGAGCCGTGGCAGGCTGAGTATTGGTTGGCGTTAAAGCCGGTGCCTCAGTCTTTTTTACTATGCCCTGCTCGACTAACTTATTTAACACGCCAGACAGTTCTGTGTAGCTACGCAAGAACGCCGGCACTGACATTGCGACCGAACCCACCGCCTTGATCGTTCGCGTGTCTTTGTCAGTTTGCGTCATATTGATCAGATCAAAACGTACAACGCCCTCGAGCATCGTGATGTTAGCGATACCGTCAGCATAGATGGTGGTTTGCATCGGTCAGAAATCCTTGGAATATTTGCCAGGTCGGAGTCAATCAAACGCAGCTTCGCCGCGAACGTCGCCTAGAGTATCGTGGAAAGGTGACAAATCAGAATGCTTCGCCTGCGCGAACTCAGCCTCTGCAAAATGCGGCAAGCTTTTGCGTTTTATGCTAAATATATTGCACTGCAGCATCCGAGGGCCTACCAACCGCATGGTGTCGATTACAAGCAATTGGGCATTAAAGTCGACGAATAAGCCGACTAGGTCGGTGTTTGAACCCGACTTGTGCCCCGGCAAGGGCTGGGTGAATAAAAAGAACGGGGCTTTTCGAGCTCACCGTCGAAACCGATAAATTGGAATGCCTTAACTGATTGGCATGACGTTGACTGGCTGTCTCAGCCGCATATCGTTGATTGGCCAAGGTAAAAAGTTCTTCAGTTCTTCAATTCTTTATCTCGGAGTTGAAACTCTGTTGTTTAGTTTCATGGTTTGCTCTAAAGAATTGACGAGGCCAGCAGCGCTCAACACTCAACTTTTTGGGATCGTGGATAAACTCTAGATCACGACCATAAATAAGCCAATACTTGATTTCTTCAAATAAACAATCAACCTCAGCGCAAGACAATTTCTGCATATCCAACAAGCTGATATGACCACAGTCTTGAAGTTGCCTAATTGCACTTGCATAGCAGTACTGCTCAGCTGCGTCAACAAGAATTTCAGGAACCGAACCTTGTTTGGGTTGCATATGGATTAACTCTATTAGCAAAAATATGGTTCTAAACAGGCTACGTCAAATGGCAGCCACAAATGCCATGCTCAACGTGGCAAATGAGAGCCAAATAGCCACTAAACTATACTTGCCGTCTTGACCCATGGGTACGGCACCTTCAGTCGTCAGGCCGCAGCAGTAATCATTACTTAGGAGCGATAATGAGTCAGTATCTCGTTGATCGTTTTAATCTTGCCTTTAAAGCAGGTTTAATCAATCGGTTTGGCCGAATCCCTGCCGCAGAGAAATTTACGATTGAATTTAATTTTCGTAATACTCCACACCCGCCCGTCAACCGTGAAACTGCGAGACAGTGGATTATTGGGGAGGCGTTACCAAACCCCGTGCGCTTAAGATTATTAATTAATTGGCTTGAGCTCGATGCCAGTTTTATTTTTGCAGCGCGCGCACCCGATAGCTCACCACCAACCGTTCGTCCTAAAAATGCTGAAGATATCCGTCATCTAGAATCCTATCTGCATCAAAAACAAGAAAGGTTAGGACAAGCTGCGATAAATTTCGTGTCGCCTCTGACTTGTATTTTAGATAAAGAGGGCGTCATTATTTTGGTGAACACCGCGTGGCGAGCCTCAGCCCAGAACTACCCAAGACTGAAACACGGCGAATTAGCTTGCGAGGGAATCAATTATCTTGCAGTGTGTGACAATGCAAAAAATTCTGACTCAGCTGTCAAAATCGCACAATTCATTCGTGAGGTCGTGCAAGACAATACCAAGAGCTTTGGCGCTAAATACCCTTGTCATACTGAACAAGAAAAAAGATGGTTTGAGGTCAAGATATCAGCCTTTGAATTTCGAGGCGAAGTCTGCTACATCGTGACGCATATGCCAATCACTGAGCAGCTCTTTGATTTAGAGAATAAGAGTGTCAGATCGTTTAGCTAGTGTGA
>CAMCZQ010000231.1 GCA_945887835.1 Bordetella parapertussis
AAGGCCTTGAGCGTTTTGGGCCAGTGCCGTTCGGACTCTGTACCGACGAGCCAGAACCACTTGTTGTCGGCTGCCATGTAGGTGTTGAAAAGCGGGTTCCTTGGCGTTGCGCGATTCGGCGTCGCTGCGATGCGCCCCAGTGTCAGTCGTGTCGAGACGTCCATGCCGATGCTATAGATACCGGTGCGCAACAACGAGGTACCTACGAACTGCCCTTGCCCAGTCCGTGTACGTGAAAACAAGGCACCTACGATGCCGGCCACAGTTGTGATTGCGGTCACGTTGTCGCCCATACCGCCCGGTAGCTGAGTCGGAACTGAGCCAGTCGGCGTGGAACGCTCGGCCACGCCTGTGCGACCCTGAAAACCCGAGTGATCGTAACCAGGGGCGTCCCGGTCTGGCCCAGTCTGACCGTAGGCGGTGAGACCCGCATAGACGAGGCGCGGATATTTTTTCTGCAGCGACGCGTGATCAAGCCTGACCCGTTCAAGAAACTGTGGCCGCATGTTAGTCACAAATACGTCGGCGTTGACAAGCAGGCGCTCAACGAGGTCTCTACCCTCAGGCAGATTGATGTCGAGCATGACGCTCTTTTTGCCCCGGTTGTAAAGGTCGAAGGGGGGGCAACGCTCTTCTTTCGATCCAGAGAGTACGCCAAAGAACCGGCGCATCGGATCTCCTCCGGGTTCTTCGATCTTGATGACGTCGGCGCCCCAGTCGGCCAGCATACCGCCTACGGCGGGTCCCGCTACCCACATACCAAGTTCGACTACACACACGCCTGAGAGAAGTTTCATTTTTTACCTCTCCCGTAAAACACTGGCGCACGTTTTTCAAGAAAGGCGCGCGCACCTTCCTTTGCATCGTCCATCGCCGAGTTCTCCTTGGTGCACTTCACCTCAATGGCGAAGGCTTCTTCGAAGGGGCGGCCATTACCCCGAACAATGACCTCCTTCATTTTCTCGAGCGCAACGGGTGCGCCGAGTGCGACGCGGCGCGCAAGCTCCAGTGCCGTGGGCATGACCTCATCTGGCGGCACTACCCTGTTCACCAGGCCCATCTCCAGAGCACGATGTGCGCTGATTGATTCGCCCAAGAGCAACAACTCCATCGCGTTGCACCAAGAAATTTGTCGCGCGAGGCGCGAGGCCGACCCCCCGCTTGCGATGAGTCCGAGGCGCACCTCGGTGATGCCGAGCGTGGCCTCACTCGACATCACGCGCAGGTCGGTGGCGCTGATGAACTCTGCACCACCGGCGTAGGCGCTACCATTAATCGCCGCAATGATAGGTTTGAAGAAGTTGGCGTGACGCAGCATCCCCTCGTTGAACTGCTTGAGATCAGCGGCAAAGCGCTCCTCCCATTCGCCAACCGGTGGGCGCGTGCGCATCATTAGCGGGATCAGGGAGCTTAGATCGCCGCCAGACGAAAAGGCTTTGTCGCCGGCTCCCGTGACTACGACCACGCGAATGGCGTCGTCGATGGCGACCTCGCGCCAAAACTCGGCCAGTCGCACCATCATTTCTGGCGACAGGGCATTACGTTTTTCGGGACGGTTAAAAGTGACAATAGCAATGTTGCCACGGCGCTCTACAAGAAGATGAGGGATCATATTTTTCCAATAATGTCCTTAGATCCTATTATGGACATAATGGCGATGTCAAGTATAATTTATGTATGGTTCGATTGGAAGGCGCATTGCCCCCCCGAGATGACGGCATACCTCTTTACGTGAGGTTAGCGGCGTCTATGCGTGCCCGTATTAGCCAAAGCGAGTGGCCAGTAGGGCATCGCATACCAGCCTTCGATGAGTTGGCCGGAGCGTATGGCGTGGCGATGAATACGGTTCGCAAGGCGATTGAGCTGCTGGCCAACGAAGGCCTAGTCGCGTCGGGTCGTGGCCGTGGTACGGTCGTCGCTTCCAGAGAAATCCGGCCACTCGAGGGTGCGCTTATGCAAGAGTTGCATAACCCGCTATCGATCAGCCGTGAACTAGAGATTAAGCTCATCACGCTTGAGCACGGCGTATCGCTACCTGAAGCCTTACTCAAAACCTACAGCCCAGCAGACGCCTACGTGCGTATTGTTAAGACCCATGTCGTGCGTGGACTACCTTACGGCTACCTAGACATCTACGTCGAACAAGAGGCGTTCAAACGCTTTCCCGAGGATGCGGTCTTGCATCGCAAGGTAACGCGTTTGCTGCGCGATTTCGGCGGCAGCGACGTGCTGCATACGCGCCAGCAACTCACTCTTGGATTTGCAGACGATGCGCTAGCCAAGATGCTGAACTGTCAGCCAGCGAGCGCTTTGGTGCGCGTGCGGCGCTGGAAAATCGCGGCACAGGATAGGCTAGTGTTGGCCTGCGAGATCTTCTATCGAGGGGATACCTTTATCTGGGATTCGACCGAGAGCGAGGCCAATGAGCAGGCGATCGTGCCAGATATACAGAGCGAGGATTAACAGTGAGGCTTTGATAGCCGCTACGGATCTCTTGGGTAATCAGCACAGGATCGTCACCGCGTGGTAACTAGTGCCAGATTACTGCTCACAAGGCTGGAGTCACGAGTTCAAACCGTGCACTCGTTTGTAAGTCTAGGGATATATAGCGTCATCAGTCGGCAAACGACCGTGTCCAAGTAGTCCAGCTTTTCCCCCGCACCCCCCACTGGTCAATTTTCGAGCGGCGTCAACACACTTTGCTAGACGTCTCGCTCAGGCAAAGTGGTTAAGCTATGGCGCAAAGATTACCTAGAGGCCACGAGGGTGTCTTTGTAATCATTTGAACACCAAGTGCTGATGGGTGGTACAGTGGTTTGTTATATGATCGTGCAGGTGGTAAGTTGATATGGGAGTTGCAAGTCACGCTTATTAAAACAATACTAACAATAGCAAAATTGACGGCCTCTAATGAAAAACATATTGACGATACGCTCTTGTAAACATTTCATTTTTTTTATGACGTACGCGTTCATTGTTTTTTGGATAGATTCTGACAATGGGATCACCCACGCAGCTACGACCACCTATCCATCCCGAGCGGTTACGCTCATCGTGCCTCAAGCGGCAGGCGGCACCAGTGACTTTGTTGCCCGCGTTATCGCAGGCCCGTTGAGTGTTAATTATGGTCAGCAGTTTATTGTAGAGAATCGACCTGGCGCCGGCGGTAATATCGGCACCCAGACCGCTGCCAAGGCACAACCGGACGGCTACACACTATTAGTGACGGTCAGCACCCATGCGATCAATGCAGCAATCTATAAAGAACTTCCGTATGATCCGATCAACAGCTTTGCACCGATCATGCTGATAGCAAAAGTGCCTTTTCTGTTAGTCATACATCCTTCTGTGCCTGTAAACTCAGTGGCCGATTTGATCGCCTACGCCAAGCAAACGCAAGAGCAATTGACCTACGCCTCAGCCGGCAACAGCACAATTAACCACTTGCTCGGCGAAATGTTCAAATCGATGACAGGTATCAATATGCTTCATATTCCGTACAAAGGGGTGGCAGACGCCACCACCAACGTGCTAGGTGGCCATGTAAAAATAAGTTTCGCTAGCATGCCGTCAGTACTCAATCAGGTTAACGGAGGTAAATTGCGGGCGATTGGGATAAGCAGCGCGCAACGCTCAGCGGCCGCACCCAATATTCCAACCATCGGGGAAACTGTCAACGGTTATAGCGCTGATCTTTGGGTCGGGCTATTTGGGATAGCAGGAACCCCGACAGAGATCGTTAACGGCTTACATGCAAACATGGCAAAAATACTGGCCACTCCAAGTATTAGAGAAGTTCTGAAAGCGCAAGGAGCCGAGCTTGTCGCAAGCACGCCCGCGCAACTTGCGACAACCCTAAAAGATGATCTAGCAAAATGGGCCCACGTCGTTAAAAGTTCTGGGGCAAAAGTCGATTAAATTGCCAGAAACTAATTCTCTGTGGGTCCAAATTTGACGCCCACCATGTCTTCCCACATTTTCATTGTCTCGATCCAGGATTGATCGCCATAGCCAGCATTTCTGGCAGACTCAAAGAAGGCCAATTTTGCAGCATGCATCAACATCGGCACGCCTACCTCTTTACCCAATTGCAGGATGGCGTCAGAATCTTTATAAGCTAGATCTGTACTCATAATGCCCGATTTTCGCCCCTCGATATAGTCTCGCATTCCTACATTAAATGTCCAACTTTGCCCAGAAGAGATGCTGATTGCTTGGTATAGCAGCTTTGGATCACCACCAGCTTTAACCCCTGCGGTCAGCGCTTCGCACGCCGAAACAAAGTTGGCCTGACCCATTGCGTTGTTAACCACTTTAGCAATAGCGCCCTGCCCCACTTCGCCCATATGCAACAAAGACTCACCAAAGGTTTGCAATACTGGACGTACGCGCTCTACAGTTTCTGCATCACCACCAATCATTAATACCAATTTGCCAGCCGCCGCCATATATTGCCCGCCAGCGATTGGCATATTACCGGCACCTGAAACTGAAACATCGATGACCTTCAGGGATTTAGCCTCACCCTGCGCAGCCAAATAGCGGATAAAGCTAGGTGGAACAGTGCTCGTTTCAATTAAGACCGTACCGGCCTTTGCGCCAGCAAAAAGACCCTTGGTCCCCAGATAAACTTCTTCAGAAACAGTAGGATGGGGTAATGAGGTTAGAACAATATCTGAGCGTTCTGCCACCTCTTTGGGCGTAGCCGCTCGAAGCGCACCCTCTGCCACCAACTCTTCAACGGGCTCAGCATTCACGTCAAGAACTGTCAAAGAAAATCCGGCTCTTAAGACACGTCTTGCCATGGGCTTGCCTGCGCGTCCTAAACCTATAAATCCAACTGTTAGCTTTTGCGTCAACATTATTTTCCTTGTCTAGTTACAAGCACTAAAATTACCCGTTGGCATTGCTACTCAGC
>CAMCZQ010000232.1 GCA_945887835.1 Bordetella parapertussis
TCGCTTTACACTTTGCTACAGATATTATCGGTGTCAGTTTTTGAGAAAACCGAGCTTTCACGCGCCTTTCAAGGCGATGCACTCTCAACAGATTTACCCGACTCCGCTAACCAATTGAATTTATTCGGAATTTAACCGGACACTAGTGATTTAAAAAGTAAACAAAAAGATAAAAAAATCACACGAATAGATATTCTATTCGCTTGATGTATAACACTTTTTTGTAATAGACATTCATTGAGGGTAAATACCAATCGATTTTATAGACGATCGGTCTAATATCACTCTCGTTACGACTGAATCGTGCGTCGTCCTCAATGTTGAGGGCGAGTCTTGTCTGAAGTGAAACAAAGATGTGTATGCGGGTTGATCGGTGCAATCAAGTCCAAGAGTGTGATGTATGACTGAGCCTTTGCTCGTTGTACGTGAGCTCGATAAAAATTTTGGTGGTGTTCAAGCTGTCAAGGGCTTGTCGCTTGAGATCGCTGCGGGTGAAATTGTTGGGCTAATCGGCCCGAATGGTTCGGGCAAATCAACCAGCGTGAATTTGATTTCGGGCACGATGCGCGCGACACGCGGGCAGATTTTATTGGGTGGCCACGACATTTCGACTGCGACGATCGGTGAGCGTGTGGCCCTCGGCCTTGCCCGTACGTTTCAAACGACGAGTCTTTTTCCAGAATTTAGCTTGCTAGAGCAGGTGCTGTTAGGGGCGCATACTCGCTTCGAAATCAAAGCGGCGCAAGCAATTTTTCGCACTAAACCCTATCGCCAAGAAGACGTGGCTCAGCGAGAGCGTGCCGCAGACTTGCTTGAGTTTATGGGGTTGCTGGGCGTCGCGCATGCGCCTGCTTCAGCGATTTCATCAGCACAGCAACGTTTGTTAATGGTTGCGACAGCCCTTGCAACGGAGCCGCGGGTTTTGCTGCTGGATGAGCCAGCTGCGGGAATGGTTGCCAAAGAACGCGCTGAGTTGTCGGAGATCATCTTGCGAATCCGTGACCGAGGCGTGGCTGTTTTAGTGATTGAGCATCACATGGGCTTAATCATGGAGGTTTGTCAGCGTATCGCGGTGTTGAATTTCGGACAAAAGATTGCTGATGGTACGCCCGCGCAGGTGCGTGCGGATCCGGCCGTGATTGATGCCTATCTCGGAACGGAGCACTAAATGCTGAGGGTGAATAATCTCTATGCAGGCTATGGCAAGACAGACGTCTTGCATGGCGTGAGTTTTGAAGTAAAGGCTGGGCAATGTGTCTCACTGATTGGCGCTAACGGTGCCGGAAAAAGTACGACTTTGAAGTGCATCACAGGTTTGTTGCCCTCGCGGTCTGGATCGATCGAGTTTGAAGGTGTTGCGCTTGAACGACTATCAGGTCACCAGATCGTACGCCATGGCATCACGATGTGCCCCGAGGGGCGCCAAGTGTTTGGCGGAATGTCTGTGTTAGAAAATTTGAAAATGGGTGCGCATACTCGACGGGATACTAAAGAGGCAGACGATCTGAACGAGATGTTCGAAATGTTTCCGGTCTTGCGCCAACGTGCTACGCAAATGGCTGGCACCTTATCGGGTGGCGAGCAAGAAATGCTCGCGATTGCCAGAGCACTGATGTCGCGTCCAAAGCTGTGTATTTTTGACGAACCCTCGCTTGGTTTGGCACCTAAGATTGTGCAAGAAGTGGGTGAGACACTTGCGCGAATCAAGGCCCGTGGCACGACAATTTTATTAGTGGAGCAAAACGCAAAAATGGCGCTTGGTTTAGCGGATCACGCCTATCTGTACGAGGCAGGTGAGATCGTTTTAGAAGGAAGCGGCGCTGAATTGCTGTCGCATCCAGAAGTGAGTAAAGCCTATCTCGGTCATTAACGTTTTAGGGGGTGTGTCATTCTGCCTTGCAGAGCAGAATGCATTGACAGTCATGTGAAGGATGCCTACTTTTTCTAGTAAGGGTTCAGCGTACAAACAATTTCGTCTAACAGCATTCGGTCTTAACAATAATCATTTAAAAACATCAGGAGAGCACAATATGAAAACTCGCACCACAACAATAGTGTCGCGCATGCTGGGCGGTGCTTTAGCCGTAGCCATGGCTTTTGCCAGTGCGGCTGAAAAGCAATTGACGCTTGGCCTAAATGATTCACTCACTGGGCCTGGCGCGGTGTATGGCTTGCCTCAGGCCAATGCGGTAAAAATGGCTGCCGAAGAGATCAATGCGAAAGGAGGGATTAAAGCGGGCGGCGATACCTACAAGCTGAATGTGATTGCCTACGACGACAAGGCGAATCCAACCGAAGGTACGAACGCCGTGCGTAAGCTGATCGATCGTGATAGCGCTCAATACATCGTTGGCTTTTGTTGCTCTGGCCCAACGAGCGCCGTTGCTTCATTTATTGGAAAAGAAAAGGTCTTGATGTTGGTGGGTAATGCGGCTGAGCGCAGCATTACGACCCTGGGTGCGCCAAACTTGTTGCGTACAAGACCACCTGCAGATTTTACGGGTGCGGCGGCAGGTACTTTTGTAGCAAGCAAAGGCGCAAAAAATATCGCAGTCATTGGTTCATTAGATGTGGGCTTCTATACGCAATATCTTGAAGCGTTTGAGAAAGAGTTTATAAAAGGTGGCGGCAAAATTATTGCCAAAGAAACCTTTGGTTTAAAAGACCGTGACATGACGCCGCAGCTGACCAAGGTGCGCGCCTTGAACCCCGACGCGATTTTGGTGCTGGGCTACATTGAGCCGGCTGCGTTTGTGTACAGGCAATCAGTTGAAATGGGCATGAAGGTAGCGCGCTATGGTTTCACCAGCGGCAGCGAAGAGCAATTCTTAAAGGTCGCCACCACCGAGCAAATGGAAGGCGTATGGGATTTGCGCCCGACCGAGTTGACCCTCGAGGCCTTGGGCGCCACCGCGAAGACCTACGTTGCGAACTACACAAAAAAATACGGCACACCGCCCTCGCCAAGCTCACCCTACGCGTATGACCAAGTCTATGTGTTGAAAAATGCGATCGAGGCGGCGGGTAGCGCAAGCGATCCACTTAAGGTTGCAGCGGCGGCTTACAAGATCGCTGTACCCACAGAGGCGGTGATGAAATACCTTCCCGTTGCGGGCATGATGTTTGATCAAAACGGACAGGCCTACACGTCAAATGGTGCGTTTCAATGGCAAAAGGGTAAGTGGATCTATGTGCAAGACCTGCCCTCTGATCCTGCGGCCTATTCAACGTACTTAAAGGGTCTGCGTAAATGATCGTCTGCGATCTAGTACGGGGATGCGTGTGTGATTGAGTTCTTGCAACAGGTATTTAATGGCCTGGCGATTGGGGCGGTCTATACCCTAATCGCCATTGGCTTGACGATTGTTTTCGGGATTTTAGGGATTGCGCACTTTGCTCACGGTGTCGTGGCGATGTCGGGTGGCTATGTCACGTTCTTCTTAATCGAAAAACTGGGCGTGCCATTTTTTGTGGCGATGATGCTTGCAATGTTGGTAGGCGCAATCCTAGGTTTATTGGTTGAGCGTTTTGCGTATCGGCCGGTACAAAATGCTGCACATATCAACGCCTTCATCATTGCGCTTGGGTTGACGATGATGATTGATGGCTTAAATTTGTTAGCCTTTGGCCCCGATCAGATGGTGATCCGTACGCCGTTTCAAAACGTGTTCAATTTAGCGGGTTTGGTCGTGACAGAGTTGCGGGTTTACGTGATGGTGACGACTGCCGTGTTGATTGTCGCCATGTCGTTTTTTGTCAGTCGAACTAAAACGGGTCGCGCGATTCGTGCTGTCGCGCAAAACCGCTCGGCAGCGATTTTGATGGGCGTCAACGTCAATGCTGTCGCACTTGTGGTGTTTGGCTTGTCGTCGGCGCTAGGCGTGGCCGGTGGCGCCTTGGTGGGCGCCATGCTTGCACTCGCCCCTGGCCTGGGCGAAAGCTTGGTGATCAAGGGTTTTGCGGTGTTGATTTTGGGTGGCCTGGGTTCGGTCCCGGGCGCGATTGTCGGAGGCTTAATTTTGGGTGTGAGCGAGGCGCTAGCGGCTGGCTATTTATCCTCGGCTTATAAGGATGTGATCGCATTTTTAGTCATGATCGTGGTGTTGTTGTTTAGGCCTGAAGGCCTGTTGGGTAAAAAATGAGGCCAGTCAAAACGCCCTTTGTCTGGCCTTTGCTGAGTCTGTTGGTGCTGGTGTTTGCGCCAGCCCTGGTGCAGGTTCCCTACTTTTTGCATTTAGGGATTTTGGCCTTGATCTGGGTGATCGTTGCGCAAGGTCAAAATCTTGTGCAAGGTTTTACCGGTTATGTGTCCATTGCGGCTGCGGGCTTTATGGGAGTCGGTGCCTATGCGTCGACCTTGTTAACGACCAAGCTCGGGTGGCCCGTGTGGACAAGCATGGCTTGTGCCCCCTTGGTTGCCGGTTTGTTGGCGGTCTTGGTGGGATATCCTAGTCTAAGAGTGAAGGGTCACTATTTTGCGATTGTGACGATGGCCTATAACCTAGTGATTTTCATTGTGTTGATTAACTTCAGTTCATTGACGGGCGGTGAATCGGGGATCACGGGTGTCCCCAAACCCGAAAGCTTTTCTCTTTTTGGCTTGCTGTTTAACTTCGAAACACGTCATGCTTACTACTACCTCACGCTGATCTTTGCGGTCTTCGCGACGGCGATCTGCGGATTAGTTTTACATTCGAGGGTGGGGCGCGTATTGTTGGCGATTCGGCAAAATGAGCCTCTGGTTGATGCCGCAGGGGTGTTCGCCTGGCGTTATAAGATGTTTGCCTTTGTACTGAGTGCCGCACTGTGTGGCGTTGCCGGGGCGCTGTATGCCCATTTCATTGGGTTCTTAAATCCTGAGCCCTTCGGTGTGGATCAGTCTTTGAATGC
>CAMCZQ010000233.1 GCA_945887835.1 Bordetella parapertussis
CTTGGGCCGCACTGCGCGTCGTAGAAATCGTGACAAAAGAATCTTGCACTTCTTTTTGTGCTTGCAGGACCAACGTTTGGTAATTCAAGATATTTTGTTGAAATACGGCGTCTTGAACGCGGATTTGATCAGTAATCGCTCCGCGATAAAACAGCGGAAACAAAAAACCGCCGGCAATCGAGGTATTGCGGTTGTCCCAAGAAAACAAACTCGATTGATTCGTGTTGTTGAGAGTGACGTTTTGAAAACCAAAAAACCCGCTTAAAGTGAAGCTTGGATAAAGCGCTGCCGCGTTCACGCCAATCAAAGCCGACTGGGCAGCAGCCGTGTATTCAGCTTGTAATACATCTGGGCGACGTCTGAGCAAATCTTTGGGGATTCCGACTTGCAGAGCCGCAGGCGCAGCGAGCGCACTCTTGCTGGTCTCAAAGTTTTGCTCATAATAATCGGGGGTCTCACCCAAAAGGATACTCATGGCGTATTGATACATCTTTAACGAGGCAATCAGCGCGGGGATCTGAGACTTTGTTTGCTCGTACTGCGATTGAGCCTGACTTAAATCCAACAGTGAAGTCGAGCCATTTTTGTAGCGCGACCCAGCGATCCGCAAGCTTTCAGCCTGAAAAGCCAGATTCGTTTTAGCGACCTCGATTAAGGCTTCGAAGTTGCGAATATTGATGTAGGTGTTGGCAACATCAGAAGCCAGTGACACGTCTGCCGAATAGAACGCCGCCGCAACCGAAATGTAAGAGGCCAAGGTGCTTTCGATGCCACGCCGGTACTTACCCCAGAAGTCGATTTCCCAGGTGGCTTGAACCATTAAGCTTTGCGTCTTTGAGATCGACGAAGTATTTAAATACTGGGTCAAGGCATTGGGCTGATCATTACGCGAACCGGAGCCACTTAAAGCGACGGTAGGCAAGAGTGTCGCTTCAGACACACCAAGCTGCGCACGAGCCTGCGCGATGCGCACTGCGGCCTTTTGAAGGCTCAGGTTGTCGCTGGCGGCCTTGGCGAGCAGGCGGTTCAGCGTGGTGTCTTTAAAGCCTGCCCACCACGTCACCGGATTGATGCGCTGCGCACTCGTCGCCTCGAGAGTTTCGGTAAACTCGGTTTGCTTGGGCTGCGCGAATTGTTCTTGCGTCTTGGTCGCGGGTCGCACGTAATCTGGGCCGACCATGCAACCCGCTAACAGCAAAGCCACACCCATCACCGCGCACACACCTAAAGACCGAACCATGATGAAGCCGTTAAAAATAATCAATTAGTGATAGTAAAACAATCTGCTTCCACCCTTATGCGACTGCGTCCTCAGTCAACCTGAGCCCCCGAAATCCGCACAATTTCGGCCCATTTTGCAAGGTCCGCGCGATGGATTTTAGCGAACGCCTCGGGACGTGGATCTTGAGCAGGCGTAATGCCTTGTGTTTCGGTTAGCCATTTTTTGAACTCAGGCGTTGAAATCACTTGCGTCACCGTCGCGCTCATTTTTGTGGCGATCGCGCTTGGCAATTTGGCGGGCGCAAGTAAGCCATACCAAGTGCTGCTTTCAAAACCAGGCAACGCACACGCTTGCGCCATCGCGGGCACGCCTGGCAGGGCTTCAAGGCGTTCGGGGGTGGTGACGGCCAACCCAATATTTAAGCCCCCTTTGATCGAAGCGATCGCCGGTGCACTTTGATTAAAAAACAGATCAACGTCGCCCGCCAACAACGCCGTCATGGCCGGACCCTGCCCACGATAAGGCACGTGCACGATGTCAACCTTCGCCGCGCTCGCAAACTGGGCGGCCGACAGATGGGTCGAGGCTCCGTTGCCAGTCGAGGCGTAATTGAATTTGCCGGGATTGGCGCGTAACAGCGTCAGCAATTCAGAGCAGGTTTTGATACTGGGGTGTTTTTTAACGTTGATCAACAGCACGTTTGGCACGTCGCCCAAAATAGCGATATGGGTAAAGTCGCGCTCAACGTCGAAGCTCAGTTTTTTATAAAGCGCAGCGTTGATGGCATGCGTACCCGCCGTCGCCAACAAAAACGTGTATCCGTCAGGCTGAGCCCGAGCGACTGCGTCTGAGGCCAGATTACCACCCGCTCCGGTCTTGCTGTCGACCACCACGGGCACGCCTAAGGTTGCAGCAAGCGCTTCACCCAACTTACGAGCATACAGGTCGGTGCCCGCACCGTTTGGAAACCCGCCAATTATGGTAATCGCCCGCGTTGGCCAAGTATCAGCTTGCGCGAGCGCGGCTGTGCTGAGCATGAAGCCAATCAATAAACCAGTCGTTCGTTTTAGCCAGTGTGACATGTTCAAGTCCTTAAAAAGTATGCGTGACCGCACTTAGCGACCAGACTTCGTGACTAGCTGCCCCTGACCAGAGATGCGGCGGCAGTGGTTAAGCGAAGCCTGAATCAAATTATCACTGGCTTCGGGGGTACGAAATGCCGAGTGCGCAGACAGCGTGACGTTATCAATTTTGGTAAACGGGTGATCGCCGGGCAAGGGTTCAATATCAAAGACATCTAAGCCTGCATGACCGATTTTTTTTGATTTTAAGCCTGCGACCAGAGCGGCCTCGTCGATTACAGCACCACGTGCCGTGTTAATCAAAATCACGCCATCGCGCATTTTTGCGATGCGGTCAGCAGAAATAAAACCACGGGTGTCATCATTCAGTAATAGATGTATCGATAACACCTCACTGCTCGATAAAACGGTGTCTAAATCGGCAAAACGTACACCCGGATGTGCTTTAGGACTGCGGTTGTAGGCCAGCACCTTCATGCCGGCACCGAGCGCGAGGCGGGCCATTTCGGCAGCAATGCCGCCAAAGCCGATGAGGCCTAGCGTTTTACCCGTTAACTCAACGCCATCGGTGCGCAACCACTGTCCTGCGCGCATGCCGCGATCCATTTGGGCAAAGCCCTTGGCGCTTGCCCACATCAAGGCGAAGGCGCATTCAGCGACAGCGGTGTCACCATAGCCCTTAATGATGTGCACTTCGATCCCGAGCGCCGCAAGCGCTTCTGGATCCATATACGAACGGGCACCTGTCCCTAAAAACACGACGTGCTTCAGGCCGATGCACTGCCGCGCGATGTTGACTGGCAGCGAGGTGTGATCCACGATCAGAATTTCAGCGCCGCCCAACACCCCTGGAATCTGCTCGGAGGTAATGTCGGGCTGCTCATTGACCAGCAGCTCGAGGTCATCGGGGCGATGCAACCGACGCGCCACCACGGCCAAACTACCATTGGCATCAACAAAAACAGCTTTCATGTCACAAAACCCGTATCAAACGTAATACCGACATCATAACGGGGGTTTCGTGAGGGCGCAGACTTTCTGTTTCTGGCAGCCTCGTGGCACTCGCGCTGCCCTCAGGATGCTACGATTCGGGGAGGTTCGCTGCCTGAGCAGATTGAGAGGTATTTTGAGCACACCGCAGCACGTTGTCATCATCGGAGCAGGCATCGTCGGTGCGATGAGCGCCTTTCATTGTCTGGCCGCCGGCTTGCGGGTCACGCTGGTCGAGCCCGAAACACCCGGTGCCTCGCAAGCCTCGAGCTATGGCAATGCCGGTTGGCTGTCTTCGCACTCGGTCTTACCGCCTGCCGCGCCCGGTGTTTGGAAACAAGTCCCGGTCTGGTTAGCCGATCCACTTGGACCACTTTCAGTACGTTGGCGCTATCTTCCTCGCGCCCTGCCCTGGTTACTGCGCTATCTGGCTGCCGCCTGGACCTATCCACAGGTTGAGCGCACGGCGCACGCGCTGAGGTCTCTGCTGGCCGACGCGCCAGGACTGCATCAGCAAATCGCCGAGCAGGTCGGAGTGGCACACTTAATCGAACGACGCGGCCTGCTGCACGTCTTTTTATCGCGCGAGCATTTTTTACTCGATGCCAAAGCCTGGGAGATCCGCCGCAAAGAAGGTGTGAACTGGCAAGAGCTCGACGCGCAGGCGCTCGCCGAGCAAGAGCCTGACCTGAGTCGCAAATATACCTTTGGCGTCTTTGTGGCCGAAACCGGTAGTTGTCGCAACCCTGGGGCTTATACCGCGGCGTTGATTCATTACGCACAGGCTCAGGGCGCAAAGTTGGTGCGCGCGCCGGCAACGGGTTTTCGGCTTGAACAAGGCCGACTCAAGGCGGTACTGCTTAACGACGGTGAAGTTCTGTGCGACAAAGCAGTCATCGCTGTAGGCGCACGATCAAAAATATTTGCCAGCATGGCAGGCGACCAAGTTTCACTCGAAACCGAACGTGGCTATCACGCAGTTGTGACAGGTACCACCACGGGGCCGCGCGTCTCGACCATGTTTGCCGACTGCAAGGTGGTCGTCAATAGTATGGACAACGGCTTGCGGGTGGCTGGCCAAGTCGAGATCGCACAAAATGATGACACCCCAAACTGGCGGCGCGCCGAGATTTTGCGCGACCACTTGCTCGCGTTATACCCGAGCTTGCCACGCGATCTACCGGTTGAACGCGTTGAAATCTGGATGGGACGGCGCCCCAGTACGCCCGATGGTCTGCCCTGCCTAGGCTTGGCCTCTGGCAGTCAAGATATTATTCATGCTTATGGTCATGGCCACGTCGGGCTCGCGGGTTCGGCCAGAACCGGTCGACTGGTGGCACAACTTGCAACAGGCACCCCCCCTGAAATCGACTTGACACCGTTCAAACCCACGCGTTTTCGCTAAACGTGCCGCCACACTCACCCGAGACACTCATGAACGCCGCAGACCTGCAAACCGACAGTGAAGACGTTGAATTCACCCCCGAGCAACGTGCCAGAGCCGCTCAAAAAAGCACTTGGGTCAGCGTGGTGGTCAATATT
>CAMCZQ010000234.1 GCA_945887835.1 Bordetella parapertussis
CACCCGCTTCACGCAGTTGTTCTAACAACACGTTGGATGGCATTTTCAGTTCAATGGCGAACTGGGCGACTGTGATACTCGACATTAGGCTCTCTCTCTTACCTTTTTACCGCGTGACAACTTCAAGCGAAGACAGCGACCAAAAATAACTGCTCTTCATACAAACATTTAATTACTGCTCTTCAAACCAGTGCGCGCGCGCCGCCATGATGAACTGACTGGCTGTGGCCTCATCGAGGCCAGCGAGTTCAGTGAGTTCATCTGTTGCGAGCTCTGCTAAATCATCGCGGGTCTTAATGCCACCCTCGCCAAGCTTGTTTAACAATTCAGGCGTCATCCCTTCGAGCGATACCAGATCTTGCGCAGTTTCTACGCGCTCTTCTTGCGCAATGGCTTCGGTTAATAACGCATTGCGAGCGCGGATACGCAATGCCTGAATCGTCTCTTCGTCAAACGACTCGATCTCAAGCAGCTCTTGCATCGGTACGTAGGCAATTTCTTCAAGACCCGTAAAACCTTCATCAATCAGGATATCGGCCACTTCTTCGTCAACATCCAAACGGCTCATAAAGGTTGCTCGCAACTGCGAACGCTCTTGCTCTTGCCGATTTTGACTTTCTTCGGGGGTCATAATGTTGATCTGCCAACCCGTCAATTCTGAAGCTAGACGAACGTTTTGCCCTTTTGAACCAATTGCTTTTGGTAGATTTTCTTCGTCAACGACGACGTCCATGGCGTGCCGGTCTTCGTCGACCACAATCGATTCGACATTAGCAGGTGCTAAGGCACCAATCACAAATTCTGCCGGATCATCTGACCACAGCACAATGTCAACCTGCTCGCCACCAAGCTCATTACGTACGGCAGTCACGCGCGAACCGCGCATCCCCACACACGTCCCGATCGGATCAATACGCTTGTCGTAGGCCACGACCGCAATCTTAGCGCGCACACCCGGGTCACGTGCGGCCCCTTTGATCTCTAGCAGGCCCTGCTCAATCTCTGGAACTTCGTTTTCAAACAGCTGCCGAATAAAATCAGGTGCACTGCGCGACAAAATCACTTGTTGTCCACGTGCTGTACGGTCAACCCTTAAGACCCAGGCGCGCACACGGTCACCCACGCGCAGGTTCTCTTTGGGGATCATTTCGCTGCGCGGCAGACGGGCTTCAATTTTGCCAGTTTCGACAATCAGATCGCCTTTGTCCATGCGCTTGATCGAACCAGAAACAATCGATTCACCGCGATCAAGAAAGTCATCAAGAATTTGCTCGCGCTCGGCATCTCGAATGCGCTGCAAGATAGCCTGTTTTGCGGCTTGAGCGCCGATGCGACCAAACTCTAGAGGTTCGAGCGCTTCTTCGATGTATTCACCAACCTCGATGTCAGCGACAACTTCTTGTGCATCCGACAACATTTCTTGCTGGTCGGGCTCC
Organism: Bordetella parapertussis; assembly: GCA_945887835.1. GTDB lineage: Bacteria > Pseudomonadota > Gammaproteobacteria > Burkholderiales > Burkholderiaceae_B > Zwartia > Zwartia parapertussis_B. Next base: position 1,437 of record CAMCZQ010000234.1, read on the forward strand.
TGTAAGCCTGCCTCGTCGGGCACGACCAGCCAGCGGCGATAACCCTCGTGGTCACCCGTTGTACGGTCTACCGATACGCGGATATCAGCGTCTTCTTTAAAGCGCTTTTTCATGGCCTGAGCCAGCGCGCCTTCGAGAGCGTCAAACACCACATCACGTGGCACGTTTTTTTCACGTGCCAATGCATCTACCAACAGAAGAATTTCGCGACTCATCGCTTTTTGCCCTTGAAATCCAGAACTGGTTCTAGCTTGCCGCGCTCAACATCTGAAAACACGAACGTGACTTGCCGAACTTCGCCCTTTTTTGCCTCAAACTCGATACCGAAGTGTTTAACCACCCCAACGGAACCTGCCGTCTCAGTGGCTGCCTCGACGGCCACTAAAACACCCAAAAAAACTTTTTGCCCCTCAACAGCCTGTCTGAGTTTGATCTCGACGCGTTCGCCAAGAAATCTTTCAAAATCAGCTTCTGTCTTTAAAGGCCGATCGACGCCCGGCGAACCGACCTCTAACCTGCGATAGTCGATGTTTTCGACCTCGAACACTCGTGATAACTGGCGCGAGACTTGCTCACAGTCCTCAACGCGCACACCCTCTAACCGATCGATCGTGACCCGTAACAGGCCGAGCGCGCCTCTTTCGACATCGACGAGTTCGACATCCATTGAAGCTAGAGACTGCTGCGTAAGAGTAAAGAGATCAGCCATACAATCAAAAAAAATGGGCTGCAAAACAGCCCATTACCATCATTTTATTTATGCTTTAACATTTTGCATGCCATGAAAACACTGACTTGCAAGGTGCACTTAAACCGCCTGCGCTATACACAAAAACATGTTTATTGTGTAAAAACACGTACCCCGTAAAAACACTAACATTAGCCACGCATTCTAGCATGTTTTTGACAAAAATGTCTTGCTATTCCAACGCTTTACCACATTTGAGCCCCTCGGCTAACGGTCACCCCTTGAAGACTTGGAAAATGGCAGCCGCGACTCGTGCGCTGCGGCGCCTTTGGGCTGCCAATCGTCGCCGCGTGGCGCCGAGCGGGGCTTAGCGCCGCCGCCAGCGTTGCCGTTGCCCGCGTTTGGCTGGCCACGGCCACCGCCGGGCCGACCCGTGCCACGCGCACGGGGTTGAGCACCAGGTGGACGACCCCCCCCAACACCTTGCTCTGCCTGTGCTCCCTGGGGGCGCGGTCGACGGGCCCCGCCTTCTGCGCGCATCCCTGCTTGCGCCCGTGGTTCGCCCGCTGCACCCGATGCAGCGCCTGAAGCCGGGCCCCGCGGTGCGCGCGAGCCAGGCCTGCCGTCTGGCCTGGGGCTCGCGCCCTCATCACGCCCATCGGGACGACCTGGCCTTCCACCTCGGTTCGCGCCCTTACCAAAACCACTTTTAGGGGCACCCGGGCGACCCGGAGCACTTGGGCGAGCGCCTCCCTCGCCTGATTTGCCGCGTGCACCCCGACCCGCGCCCTGCCCGCCAGGATGACCATTTGCATAGCCCCCGCCGACTGTTAACACCGTTGGTGAAGCGTCTGAAGGATGAGCAAACGGCGCCGGTTTACCCGAACGACCGCCTTGAATGTTGCCACGACGCCCAACTCGGGCTCCGTGGGTTCCATTTTGCTCGAGTGTGCCAAAACCCGGAGGCAAGGCACTGTCGTGGGAGGCCGGTTGACGTTGCACGCGCGCCTGCCCCTCGCCAGAGTCGTCCTCGTCGCGCAGCAGCCCAACTTGAATCATTAGGGCTGAGACCAATTTGGAATCGAGCTCTTCCCAACGACCACGACGTAAGGTTGTGGGTAAAACAATATCGCCAAAGCGCGTACGAATTAAGCGACTGACCGTCAAACCGATCGATTCAAACATCCGCCGAACTTCACGGTTACGACCTTCGTTGAGCGTGACTCGGTACCAACGATTACTGCCTTCGCCACCGATGAACTCTACCATTCCAAAGCTGGCAGGGCCGTCTTCGAGCATTACGCCATCAATCAAAGACTGACGTTGCTCGGGGCCAAGCTCGCCCAACACACGCACCGCGTACTCACGCTCGTTGCCGTACCTTGGATGCAATAAGCGATTACTCAAGTCGCCCGAGGTTGTAAAAATCAACAATCCCTCTGTGTTCAGATCCAGGCGCCCGATCGACAACCACTTACCGACTTTCATCTTGGGCAGGCGCGAGAAGACCGTCGCACGTCCACCCGGATCATCATGACTCACGATCTCGCCCGCAGGCTTGTGATACAAAATCACACGAGGAGGTTTGCGCGTGCTGCTGCGTGTCACGGGCTTGCCGTTGACACGTACCAAATCATTCACCCCAACGCGCTGCCCAATGTGAGCGGGTTCGCCGTTCACAGAGACTCGGCCAGCGATAATCAGTTCTTCCATTTCGCGGCGCGAGCCCACACCCGCATCGGCCAGCACCTTGTGCAGCTTAGGCATTAACAGGTCGCTGTTGAGATACTTATTCAGGCGCTGCTCAATACGCTCGGTTCCACTTAAATAAGCCAAGGCTTGCTCGGCTTCTTTCTCAAATTCGATCGGATCACCTACCTCGATAACATCGCGTGGGTCGATCACCTCTTCAGGGATATTGGGCTCGAACGCCTTGCTACGCGGCTTACGCTCTGGTGCACTGGACTCGGCGTCACCTTCGCCTGAGCCCGACTCGCTGCGACGCCGACGAAACGGCGTGCGTAACTTACGACCGCGTGGCTTTGCACCCACCTCAACCTGCTCGTTTTGTACCGCCACGTCAGCGGTTTTTGCGGGCTGCTCGGGCACAGCAGGGGCGAAGGCTTCTTGCGAAGCCTGCGCGGGTTGTTCGGGATTTGTATTAGTCACTTGGACTCCGAGGTAAAAGAAGAGGGGTGCGTCGGCTCAACGGCTGACGGGTCAAATTCGGAATGTGCCGCAAGAGCGGACGCAGCGCCAGACGCTGCGTGCTCCAACGACTGCGCCGATTCGCTTGTTTGTTCGCTTGTTTGTTCGCTTGTTTGTTCGCTTGTTTGTTCGCTGTTTGCCTGATCGATTAAGTCACCGCTCGTTTGCGGAGGGGCGAGCGACTGCCCTTCAAGCGCGAGCGACTGCAAGGCTTCGGTAATTTCTGCCGCACCTAAGGCTGGCAGTTCATCAAGCGCTCGCAAACCAAGGTCGTCTAAAAACTGTCGTGTCGTGCCGAGCAAGCCCGGGCGGCCGGGTCCGTCGCGATGACCAATGACTTCGATCCACCCACGGTCCTCTAGCGTCTTGATAATCTGGGAGGACACCGTGACACCGCGGATATCTTCGATGTCGCCTCGCGTAACGGGTTGACGCCAAGCAACAATCGCAAGCGTCTCCAT
>CAMCZQ010000235.1 GCA_945887835.1 Bordetella parapertussis
CGGTTGATGAGGTCGCTGACGAAATTATCCGGATGCAACAAGTGTTCGAAAAAGCTGGCGCCACGCGCTTGCAAGTGTCACAAACCGAGGCAGAGCGCTTGAGTTTTTGGGCCGGACGTAAAAATGCCTTCCCAGCCGCAGGTCGAGTCTCGCCAGATTATTACTGTATGGATGGCACAATTCCACGTCGCCACTTGGGTCGCGTTTTAAACGCGATTAAAGACATGGAAAAACAATTCAATATGCGGTGCGCCAATGTCTTTCATGCCGGCGATGGCAATTTACACCCCTTGATTTTGTTTGATTCAAATTTCCCAGACGAAGTCCGTCGCGCCGAAGACTTTGGTGCTGCCATCCTTGAATTATGTGTCGAAGTCGGTGGCACCATCACCGGCGAGCATGGCGTAGGTATGGAAAAAATCAATCAGATGTGTGTTCAGTTTTCGCGCGAAGAGCTTGACGTCTTTACCGCGGTCAAACGTGCCTTTGATCCCGATGGGTTGCTGAACCCCGAGAAGGTCATCCCTTCACTCAGGCGCTGCGCCGAGTACGGAAAAATGCATGTGCATGGCGGCGCGCTCGCGTTTCCTGAGCTTCCACGCTTTTAGGCCCTTATGGATCACGTTATCGCCCAGCTGCGCGAGCAAGTGTTAGACGCCGCGCGGCAACAACACACCATCCTGATTGAAGGTGGTGGCACTAAAAACTTTTATGGCAATCACGCGCCACACAGCACCAGTGCTGGAGTCACACTCAAGCTTAGTGCGCTGCACGGCATCATTAACTACCAACCCACAGAGCTGGTTGTGACCGCTTGGGCGGGTACACCCCTACAAGAGGTGATTGATACGCTTGCCGCCTCAGCGCAAATGCTTGCCTTCGATCCGCCCGCGTTTGGCGCGCAGACCACGCTAGGTGGGTGTGTCGCTGCGGGCCTTGCCGGGCCCGGTCGCTACAGCGGTGGCCCTGTCAAAGATTACGTGCTGGGCACGCACCTGCTAACCGCAAGTGGCAGCATCTTGAAGTTCGGTGGCGAGGTCATGAAAAACGTTGCGGGCTACGACGTTTCGCGATTGTTAGTAGGATCCATGGGGATGTTCGGTGCCCTGACACAAGTATCTGTCAAGGTCGCACCGATGCCTCAAGAAGTTTGTACACTTGCGTTTGTGCTTGACGAAGCCAGTGCGTTAGCGCTGTGTCATGGCTGGCGCGCGCAGCCTTTACCCATTTCGGCTACCGCTTGGGAATCGACAGAAGGCACTTCAGGCTGCCTGAAAGTTCGCCTGGCGGGCGCCGGTGCAGCGCTTAAAACAGCGCGACTAAAAATGGGGGGGCAAGTCTTACCCGATGCACAAGCCCTCGAATATTGGACTGCGTTGCGCGAACAGAATCTTGCATTTTTTGCGACGCCAACGTTATGGCGCCTGGCGGTTGCGCCTGGCATGCCCGCGCTGAACTTAGGACCGACGCTCATAGAGTGGGGTGGGGGGCAGCGTTGGGTCGCGTCAGCGCTTGACGCCACGACAGTCAGGCGCGTGGCCGAGCAAGCCGGCGGACATGCCACCTTGTTTCGCAGCTCGGGTGATCAAACCATGCCCGACCAAGGCGTATTTCATCCTTTGGCAGATGGCGTGTTAGAGGTGGTCGCAAGACTCAAACAAGAATTTGATCCGCAGGGGTTGTTTAACCCCGGTCGCTTAGTGCACGGACTCTGACGAGATACTTATGCAAACAAATCTAGCTGACTGGGCGCTTGTTTCTGAGCTTGGCCAAGAGGCCGACGATATTTTGCGCCGGTGTGTGCACTGCGGCTTTTGTCAGGCCACCTGCCCAACCTATCAAGTGCTGGGCGATGAGCTCGATAGCCCGCGCGGGCGCATCTACCTGATTAAAGAACTTCTCGAAGGACAAGAGCCTACGCAAGCCACCCAGATGCATCTTGACCGATGCCTGACCTGCCGCAATTGCGAAACCACCTGTCCGTCTGGGGTTGAGTACGGTCATTTGATTGATATCGGTCGCAAGCTTGTTGAAGAAAAAGTGCCACGCCCCCCATTGCAGCGTCTGCAGCGCACCTTGTTACGTAAAGGCTTAAATTCGAGCCTGTTTGCGCCCGCTTATAAAGTGGGTCAGGCGTTGCGAAGTTTTCTGCCTGCTAGTATCCAAAAGAAGATTATGCAAGCCCGAGACTCAGGTGTACGTCCCGATACTGCTGCGCACCAGAGACAAATTTTATTGCTCGTCGGTTGCGTGCAGCCCGCCATGATGCCTACCATTGATGCAGCGACGATTCGCGTCCTTGACCGCTTAGGCATCGGCACGCAAGTGGTCCAGGGGGCAGGCTGCTGCGGCGCATTGAATTTTCATTTAGATGCTCAAGAAGCCGCGTTAGCGCAGATGCGCTTAAATATTGATGCCTGGCTGCCCTTGATTGACGCAGGCAAAATCGAGGCGATTGTCATGAACGCAACGGGGTGCGGCGCGATGGTGGTTGAATACGCCCACCATCTGCGACATGATCCGGTCTATGTCGTCAAAGCTGAGCGAGTTGTTGCGCTGGTGCGCGATATTGCCGAAGTGGTGGCGCCTCACGCGCAAAGTCTGGTGCCGCAACTTGATGTCAAACGTTTGCCCAAGCGTCCTGTGTTTCATCCGCCGTGCACCTTGCAGCACTGGCAAGGTCTGCGCCCCTTAAGCGAGACTTTATTCGCCAAGCTTGGCTTGGCGTTGCAGCCGTTTACAGAAAGCCATCTTTGCTGCGGCTCGGCGGGGGCCTATTCGGTCTTGCAACCAGAAATCTCGACCTCGTTGCGCGATCGCAAGCTGTCGCAGTTAAGTGCCAGCACGCCCGATGTGATGCTGTCTTCAAATATTGGCTGCATCAGCCATTTACAAAGCGGCACTGACATTGCGGTGCGTCACTGGATTGAAGTGATCGACGATGCGCTTTTAGTCTGACAATAAATGCAAAGCGAGATGGATTTAAGCAGTTTTTTGCATGAATAGACTTAAACGAAAGGATGTTTGCTAATCTCGAACAGGTCTCACTGCTTTACTGATTTGAGAAAAATGTTGGATACCTCAAGTACCTCACTAGTCAGCACCTCACTCGTTAGCACCTCACCCGTCTTTTTGCCTCGCACTGATTGGTTGGAGGTTGATGAGCGCGGCTTTCAAGCAGCGCATTACGTCAAGCTAGTGGCAACCCGTCTGCGTAAGATGGGTCACTATACAGACCAACTGAGCGACCAATGGATTGACGCGCTTTGTCGCGCGACACCCTTGCGTGACATCGGTAAAGTGGCTATTCCAGACCACATCTTGTTTAAAAACAGTAAATTGTCGGAAAGCGACTGGTGTACTTTGCAAACCCATGCGCAAATGGGAGAAGCAATCCTAACGACTACCGCCGAGCAAGCTGGAAATCACTCTGAAATCCTTTCGATGGCAATCATCGTGGCCGGCTATCACCACGAAAAATGGGACGGCACAGGCTATCCGCGAGGTCTGCGCGGCGAGGAGATTCCCTTAGCGGCAAGAATAGTGTCGCTGGTTGACATGTACGATGCGTTGGTATCGTTTCGAGCCTACAAGCGCAACTGGACCCATGCCGAAGCGCGAGACGAGATCGTTCGGCACCGCGATTACTCGTTTGAAGCCGTCTTGGTCGACGCCTTCTTGGTTGAAGCCGATGCGATCGAGCGGTTTTCTTTAAACAACGGCCAGCAGATGTTAGTGGACCGCCCCTGGCTCAAAAGTGGCGCGATGCCCTACGAGCACAGGCCCGCGCAACAAACACGTGTGCGTTTTGAAGAGCGTTTTGAGCAACTCTTTAAACACTCGCCTGTCGGTTTGGCGATGACGGATGAAAACACCGGACAGTTTTGTGAGGTCAATCAAGCCTTGCTAGATTGGTTGGGCTATTCGCGTCAAGAATTTTTGACCTTGAAGTTTTGGGATATTAGCCCTGAAGAATATCGCGAGCAAGATCAACAGCAACTTGATGATTTAAAGCGCCAAGGGCGATTTGGCCCAAATCAAAAAGAATATATTCGTCGAGACGGGACCCGGTTTCCGATCCGAATTAGTGGCTTCAAGTTAATTGATGTGAACGGTAAGCCGGTTGTTTGGGGCATGATCGAAAACCTGAGTGAACATCTTGAGCGCCTGGCACTCGAGAAAAAATTGGCCGATAACGTTGGGCAGCTTAAAACACTTGTACACGCCATTCCTGATGTCGTCTGGTTTAAAGATACACAAGAGCGGTTTCAGTTTTGTAACGCACGTTTTGAAAACTACTTCGGGTCAACCGAGGCGCAAATCGTGGGCAAAAAAGCCCATGTCTTTGTCGGTCAAGCCCGAGCAGAAATATTTCGGCTGGGCGACCAACTCGCAATCGAACAGGGCACGTCTTATATTTCGGAAGAGTGGGTGACTTTTGCGAGTGATGGGCACAAAGAATTGCTCGAAGTGACGAAAAGCCCCGTCTATTCTGAAGACGGAAAATTGCTGGGTGTGCTGGGGATTGGTCGGGATGTCAGTCGTCGCAGACAGCTTGAAGAACAGACCAAAGATCGTGCTTTTTTTGATGGTCTGACAAAACTACCCAATCGGTATTTGCTTGAAGACAGACTAAAGATCGCGATGAGTAACAGCAAACGTAATGCAAATTATTGCGCGCTACTGTTTATGGATCTTGATTCATTTAAAGGCCTCAATGATCAACACGGCCATGTCTTGGGCGACGTTGTCTTGCGTGAGGCCGCCTCGCGCTTGTTAACTTGCGT
>CAMCZQ010000236.1 GCA_945887835.1 Bordetella parapertussis
GTGCATAAAATGACTGGCCTGACTGCAATGAATTTTGGTCTGACTGATCGCGGTGTCATCAAAGAAGGTGCGTTTGCTGACTTGACCTTGTTTGATGAAGCGACCATTGATGAAGTGGCCACTTACGACAATCCGATTGCGTTGGCAAAAGGCATTCATACGGTGATTGTGAATGGTGAGGTCGTTTGGGCGCAAGGAAAGGCAACCGGCGCACGACCAGGTCGGGTGTTGTCGCGCGCGTTGAGCTAGTTAAGGCTAACCAGCGGTCGGTAATCAGTGAGTTAACAAACTCAGTGCGACTGCTTCGGCCACTTTGATGCCGTCGACCCCGGCCGACAAAATGCCACCGGCGTAGCCTGCGCCTTCGCCTGCTGGATACAGCCCTTTGACATTCAGACTTTGAAAATCTGCACTACGCGTCATACGCAAGGGCGACGATGTGCGGGTTTCAACACCGGTTAAGACGGCATCGTGCATTGAAAAGCCTTTGATTTTTTTCTCAAAGGCGGGCAGTGCCTCGCGAATAGCCTCAATGGCATAAGCGGGCAGGCTTCTGGCCAAGTCAGTGAGATGCACGCCGGGCTTGTAAGACGGCGTGACGCTACCAAACGCGGTTGACGCACGCCCCATTAAAAAATCACCCACTAATTGCCCGGGGGCTTCATAGGTGCCACCACCCAGTTCAAACGCTTTCGCTTCAATCGCCCGTTGATACGCAATGCCGGCCAACGGGCCGCCTGGGTAATCTTCAGGTGTGATCCCCACCACAATACCGGCGTTCGCATTGCGCTCGTTGCGCGAATACTGACTCATGCCATTGGTGACCAAGCGCCCGGGCTCTGAGGCCGCGGCCACGACCGTACCGCCTGGACACATGCAAAAGCTATAGACACTGCGGCCATTGTTGGCGTGGTGCACCAGTTTGTAGTCGGCGGCGCCAATCAACGGATTGCCGGCATGTGGCCCCAGCCGCGCGCGATCAATCATTGATTGTGGATGTTCAATGCGAAAGCCGACTGAGAAAGGCTTGGCCTCAAGATAGACCCCCGCCTCGTGCAAGGCCTCAAAGGTGTCGCGCGCGCTATGGCCAAGCGCCAAGACGACATGATCGGCGGCAATATGTTCGCCGTTTTCGAGTTGCACACCACGAATCTGCTGCGCCTCAATATCAAACCCAGTGACCTTTTGCGAAAAACGAATTTCACCACCAAGCGCGATGATCTCTTGCCGCATGGTCTCAACGATTCCGACTAACCTGAAGGTGCCAATGTGTGGCTTAGCGACGTACAAAATCTCTGCAGGTGCGCCCGCTTTGATGAACTCTTGGATCACCTTGCGCCCATAAAACTTTGGGTCTTTGATTTGGCTGTAAAGTTTGCCATCCGAGAACGTGCCCGCACCGCCCTCGCCAAACTGCACGTTCGATTCAGGGTTTAAGACGTTTTTACGCCAAAGCTTCCAGGTGTCTTGTGTGCGTTCGCGCACCGCTTTGCCGCGTTCGAGCACCAGAGGTTTAAGTCCCATCTGCGCAAGCAATAGGGCCGCAAAAATCCCACAGGGTCCCAGGCCAATGACTACGGGTCGCAGCGCTGGGCAGGGTGTCTGAGCGGTTACCTGCGCAACGTAGTGGTAACTGGTATCGGGGGTTAAGCGAACCTGCGGGTCGTCAACAAAGCGCTCAAGCACAGCAGCTTCGTTTTTGACGATGACATCAACGATGTAGGTAAACGCCAGTGCAATATTTTTGCGGGCGTCGTAGCTTCGTTTAAAGATATCGATCTTTAAAAGATCGTTGGCAGAGATGCCCAGGCGCTTGACGATTGCAGTCGGCAGTGCCTCGGGGGCATGATCAATGGGTAAGCGTAATTCGATAATGTGAATCATAGACCGCCACGATACACAAAAACTCAGACTTCAACATAAGGAGCTGCTTACCCCCCTCAAACGATTGGTCATTGCGGCTCGGTTTTACTGCTTTTCACGACTGCATCCCAGCGTTTGATCTCGCTCGCGAGGTAGGCGCCATACTCTTCGGGAGTCGACCCTAAGACTTGTGCGCCCTGCGAAAGCAACTTTTCTTTGGTATCGGGGTTCATGAGGACTGCCATAATCTCTGTGTTTAGGCGCTTAATGATCGCTGGGTGTGTTTTGGCAGGCACCATAATGGCTTGCCAGGCGCCTAGTTCAAAGCCCTTCAGGCCACTTTCGTCAAGCGTCGGTACGTTAGGAAGCGCAGGCGAGCGCACCAGGGTTGATACCGCGATAGGTCGCACGCGGCCTTCTTTTGCGTAGGCTAAGCCGACTGAAATTGGCTGCATATCAAATTGAATTTCGCCACCTACTAAACCAATCATAGCGGGGCCACTGCCTTTATACGGCACGTGGTTCGCGACTAAGCCTAGCTGCTCTAAGACTAAAAAGGGCGCGAGGTGGGTGATGTTGCCAACCCCTGCCGAGCCATACGAGAGCGAATCAGGTCTGGCTTTGAGCAATGCGACGAACTCTTTGAAATTTGTGACGGGTACCGAACTGTTGACATTGAGCAGCATTGGCACGACTGTGGTGAGAATCACTGGCGCCAAATCTTTTTGTACATCAAAGCTTAGGTTTTTGTACAGCGCAGGGCTTAACGCGACAGATGAACTGTTGTAGATCAAGGTGTAACCATCGGGCTTTGAGCGCACCACATACTCAGCGGCGATGTTGCCATTGGCACCCGCTTTGTTTTCAATGACGACGGTGGCTTTCATGTGTTCAGCCAAGCGCTGCCCGACGATGCGCGCGATGATGTCAGAGGCGCCGCCTGGTGGAAACGGCACCACAAGTTTAATAGGTTGCGTCGGGTAGCCATCGATCACCTGCGCTTGAAGACTCGAGACGCTGGCAGCCGCTAAGGCGAGAAGACTGAGTGCAATCACTTTTAAAGAGGACATTTAACAAGACCTTATTGAGGGAGTTCAATGGGTGTAAGACTGCCCAACCGTTGGTTATCTGAGGGATTTTTGAATATTATGGAGGTTAGCCCACTTCACAGCAAGTGATGCAAACAAAAAGGATAAGGTATGGACTATCAACTGAAGGGCAAAGTCGCTCTGGTGACCGGCGGCTCAAAAGGGATTGGTTTTGCGATTGCGAAGGCGCTGGCAGCTGAGGGCTGTGCGTTAAGACTTGTTGCACGCGATTTGGTGTCCTTAGAAGAGGCTCGCCGTAACATTCAGGCTGATCACCAAGTTGAGGTCTTGATCGAATCGGTGAATTTATCCGAGCCAGGCGCGGCCGAAGAGCTCGCCGCGGCTTACCCCGAGACCGAGATCTTGATTAATTCAGCGGGTGCGATAGGGCGCGGTAGCTTGCTGACAATTGACCCCGTTGATTTTCGCGATAGTTTCGAGGGCAAGGTCATGTCGACCATCATGCTGAGCCGCGCGCTGTATCCGCACATGATCGCGCGCAAGGCGGGTGTGATGATCAATATCATCGGGATCGCAGGCGAACGACTCAATGCGAATTCAATTGGTACGTCGGTTGCCAACGCCGCACTGATTGCTTTTACTAAAGCGTTTGGATCAGAGACGGTCAACCATGGCGTGCGCGTGGTTGGGATCAATCCTGGCTTGATTCATACCCCTCGCACCGAGAGCTTGCTGCATCCCCGCAACGATACCGATCGACAGGCTTACGCCAAAGTCATGGCGAATTTGCCTTATGGTCGGATGGGGACACCTGACGAGATTGCAAATCTTGCGGTCTTTTTTGCTTCAGATGCGATGTCAAAATACATCAGTGGCGACGTGATCTCGATTGATGCAGGGACACGTTTTAGGCAGTGAAGCCAAACGCACGGCGTATCGCAGTGCGTTGGCTTAGGTGGTGCTCAGGTCACTCTGGCTGAATCCCGATGGCTTTAACGAGATCGCCCCACACTTTATCTTCTTTCGCTAAAAACTGAGCGAACTGTTCGGGCGTATCTTTGCTGCCTTGCGCGCCGATGTCAGCGATGCGTTTCACCATCTCGGGTGACGCCATCACTGTCATGACTTCTTTGTGTAAACGCGTCACGATTTCTTTGGGTGTGCCGGCTGGTAAAAACAAGGCGTACCACTCATAGAGTTCAAAGCCGGGAAACCCCGATTCGGCAATGGTGGGCACATCCTTGAGTGCCGGAGGGCGCGTTGCACCGGTGGTGGCCAATGGGCGCAACTTGCCGCTATTGACATGCGGAATCGTTGAAGTGGGGCTATTGATCAACATCTGAATGTGGCCGGCTAGCAGATCCACCAAGGCAGGCCCGCCTCCCTTGTAGGGGATCTCAACAATGTTGACGCCTGCCAGCTTGATGAGATATTGCATCGACAACTGCCCTGACGTTAAGCCTCCGGGTGTGCCATACGACAGAGTGCCCGGTTTCGCTTTTGCGAGTGCGATCAATTCTTGCACGGTGTTAGCAGGAACAGAAGGGTTCACCGTTAAGAAACCAGGCATCAGCGCCAACATCGCCAAAGGAATGAAATCCTTTTTAGAGTCGTAGGGCAGGCTCTTGGCGATAAAAGGGTTAATGGCGTGCGCGCTAATAAACAGACCGATTGTGTTGCCGTCTGGTGCAGAGCGCGCAACTTCTTGGGTGGCGATAATGCTATTTGCGCCTGGCTTGTTGACCACGACGACCGGCACGCCTAAGGCTGCTGAAAGTGGCGGAGCGATGGCACGACCCATGACGTCAGAGGTGCCGCCTGGTGCGAAGGTGACGACGATACGAATGGGTTTGCTTGGCCAAGGGTCAG
>CAMCZQ010000237.1 GCA_945887835.1 Bordetella parapertussis
TTGGTGATGGCAATTGCCGCAATCGCTTGCTCAAGGCTGGTGTCGGCCAGCACTTGCTTGATCACCTGCAGTTGCGTCTGCCAGATCTCAAGCGCGTCATGCTCAACCCAGCCAGGCTGCGGGAATATCTGCTTGAATTCGCGTTGCGCACGATGCACCGTGCTGCCTTGCGCATTAAATAAAATGGCGCGAGAGCTTGTAGTGCCTTGATCTAGCGCGAGGATGTGGGTCATGTTCAGCACTCTAAGGGCTAAATATTATTTATATTAATGGTTGCTCGAGGGCGATATATCCCATCATAAGCGCCCCACACGCGGTTAACATGAACTGTCATAATAAAAAGCTAAGCTCAGAACTCGATCATTCATTCAATGAGGGATGCCATGAAATTCAAACTTTCTATCGCAACGGCTTCGACCGTTTTCGCACTGAGCGCCTCAGTCTTTACTCCGGTGCAAGCTCAAACAGAGATTCAATGGTGGCATGCCATGAGTGGCGCCTTGGGCGAATGGGTCAACGATCTGGCTAAAGACTTTAACGACAGCCAAAAAGATTACAAAGTCATGCCGGTTTTTAAAGGCACCTATGACGAAGCCATGACGGCGGCAGTAGCAGCTTTTCGCGCTGGCAACGCCCCGCATATTTTGCAAGTGTTTGAAGTGGGTACCGCCACAATGATGGCCAGTAAAGGCGCGATTGTGCCGGTCACCGAAGTGATGAACAAAGCCGGCATCAAGTTTGATCCCGCGGCCTACGTACCCGCCGTGGCCGGTTACTACACCGCGCCCAATGGTCAGATGCTGAGTTTTCCGTTTAACAGCTCAACAACCGTATTTTGGTACAACAAAGATGCGTTCAAAGCGGCTGGCCTCGATCCCGAAAAGCCACCACTGACGTGGCCTGAAGTCACTGCAGCGGCAAAAAAATTAAAAGACTCTGGGCATAAGTGTCCGTTCACAACCAGCTGGGTCAGCTGGACACAGCTTGAAAGTTTCAGTGCCTGGCACAACACCGAATTTGCCACGCAAGGTAATGGCATGAAGGGCAATGACGCACGCCTGACTCTCAATGGCCCTTTGCAGACGCGCCATATTCAAAACTTGGCAGATATGGCCAAGGACGGCTTGTTTGTTTATAAAGGCCGGGCCAACGCGGCTGATCCCGTGTTTGTTGCCGGCGAATGCGCGATGACGACGGGCTCCTCGGCACTGTACGGTAACGTCAAACGGAATGCCAAGTTTGCGTTCGGGACTTCGACCTTACCGTATTACGCTGACGTGCAAGGCGCGCCACAAAATACTGTGATTGGGGGTGCGAGCTTGTGGGTGATGGCGGGCCGTAAAGCCGATGAATACAAAGGCGTCGCGCAGTTCTTTGACTTCTTGTCGCGTCCAGAAGAAGCCGCTAAAAGTCATCAGCGTACCGGCTATCTGCCGTTGACGCTCGCTTCGTTTGAGTTGACTGAAAAATCAGGCTTTTATAAGGCGAACCCTGGAACCGATATTTCGGTGACGCAGATGATTCGCAAAACAACCGACAATTCGCGCGGGATTCGGCTGGGTAACTTTTTACAAATTCGCACTGCGGTCGATGAAGAACTCGAACAGGTGTGGGCTGGTAAGAAACCTGTCAAGGATGCGCTCGACTCAATCGTCAAGCGCGGCAACGAGTTGCTTGAGCGTTTTGAAAAAGCCAACCGTTAAGCGAGCAAGCGGCTTGCGGTGATAGAAAAAAAAGTACGCTTCAAGTCGCGTTGGCTTCCTTGGGTGCTGCTTGCACCCCAGTTGGCGATCGTCTTGGTTTTCTTCTTTTGGCCTGCTGGCCAGGCGTTATATCAAAGCGTGCTCGAGGAAGACGCCTTTGGTATGTCTCGCGAATTTGTAGGCATGCAAAATTTCGCGCGACTCTTTAACGACCCCCTTTATTTAGAGTCGTTTCAAACTACAGCCGTATTTTCAGTGCTGGTGGCGGTTTGTGGCTTGAGTTTGGCGCTGTTGCTTGCTGTAATGGCCGATCGGGTGTGGCGAGCCGCCAGTGTCTATAAGACTCTGCTCATCTGGCCCTACGCGGTTGCGCCCGCCGTGGCCGGTGTGTTGTGGCTGTTTTTATTTGCCTCGCCGATGGGGGTCATTGCTTTTGCCCTGCGCTGGTTGGGTGTGGACTGGAATCATCTGCTAGATAGCCGTGATGCGATGACGCTCATCGTGGTGGCTGCAGTCTGGAAGCAAATTTCTTATAATTTTTTATTCTTTCTAGCTGGTTTGCAGTCGATTCCAAAGTCATTGCTTGAAGCGGCAGCGATTGACGGCGCAACCCCCTGGCACCGCTTTCGCACGATCGTGTTTCCGTTGTTGTCACCCACCACGTTTTTTTTGCTGGTCATCAATGTGGTGTACGCCTTTTTTGACACCTTTGCCATCATCGATGCCACTACCCATGGTGGCCCGGGCAAAGCTACCTCAATCCTGGTTTACAAGGTGTATTACGATGGCTTTAAAGCGCTGGATATGGGAAGTTCAGCTGCGCAATCCGTGATCTTAATGGTCATCGTGGTGTGTTTGACCGTTGTGCAGTTTCGGTTCATCGAACGCAGAGTGCAATATGCCTAAGCACCACAAAAAATCATCATGATTGAAAGACGCCCCGGCCTGACCGTCTTGTCTCATCTGGTATTGCTACTGGGGGTCTTGATTGTGGCGTTTCCGGTGTATGTGACGATCGTCGCGTCAACCCAAACCACTGCACAAATTACGCAAGCGATTCCGATGTCTTTGGTGCCCGGCGAGCATATGCTCGACACCTATCGCGTCGCGTTGTTTGGCGGCAGCACTGAGTCGGGTGGGCGTATTTCACCGGCCTGGCCGATGATGTGGGTCAGTCTGGTCACCGCACTTTTAATCAGCGTCGGAAAAATCACCATCTCGATGCTCTCGGCCTTCGCCATTGTCTATTTTAGATTTCCGTTTCGTGGGCTTGTTTTTTGGCTGATTTTTATTACCTTGATGCTGCCGGTGGAGGTGCGTATCGGTCCCACCTACGAGGTGGTGTCCAATCTTGGCATGCTGAACTCGTACGCGGGGCTGACGGTGCCCTTAATGGCCTCTGCCACAGCGACTTTTTTGTTCAGGCAGTTTTTTCTGACAGTCCCCGATGAGTTGGTCGAGGCTGCGCGCATGGATGGCGCGGGCCCCATGCGATTTTTTTGGGATGTGCTGCTACCGCTTTCGCGTACAAGTATTGCTGCGCTGTTTGTGATTCAGTTTATTTATGGCTGGAACCAATACCTTTGGCCCTTGCTGGTGACCACCAACGAGAATATGTATCCGGTGGTGATGGGAATCAGGCGCTTGATTTCGGGGGATGCTTACACCGAGTGGAACGTCGTGATGGCGACCGCAATGCTGGCGATGCTGCCCCCAGCCTTAGTCGTAGTGCTGATGCAAAAATGGTTCGTCAAAGGACTGGTAGATTCCGAAAAATGAAGCGAACATTGAGTGAGCTCACGCTCAACAATGCCTAAACAAACAACCATTCAGTAAACAAACCCTCAAGCGTAAATCGACATGGCTGCCATTTCTTTAAAAAACCTTGTGAAGCAGTATGGCGTAGGTAAAGCCTCGGTGCAGGTGATCCATGACGTCTCAGCTGAAATCGGCGATGGCGAATTTGTGGTCATCGTGGGCCCTTCAGGCTGCGGCAAGTCAACCCTGCTTCGCATGGTGGCTGGGCTTGAAGAGATCACCGCAGGCACCATTGCAATCGGCGCGCGCGTGGTCAATGACCTTGAACCGGCCGAGCGCGATATTGCGATGGTGTTTCAAAACTACGCGTTGTATCCGCACATGAGTGTGTTTGATAACATGGCCTATGGTTTAAAAATTGCCCGCGTGCCCACGGCCGAGATCCGAGCCCGCGTCGAGAAGGCGGCCGGTATTCTTGAGCTCATGCCGTACTTAGAGCGCAAGCCGCGTGCGCTGTCGGGCGGGCAACGCCAGCGCGTGGCCATGGGGCGAGCGATTGTGCGTCAGCCCCAAGTGTTTTTATTTGATGAACCCTTGTCAAATTTAGATGCAAAACTGCGCGCGCAGACCCGACTTGAAATTCAAAAGCTGCACCGTGAGCTAGGGATTACGTCGTTGTTTGTGACCCATGATCAAGTCGAGGCGATGACGTTAGCGCAACGCATGCTTGTGATGAACGCAGGTGTGATGGAGCAATTCGGCACCCCTGAAGAGGTTTATAACCGACCAGCCAGCACGTTTGTGGCCAGTTTTATCGGCTCGCCACCCATGAATTTACTGAAAGCGGCACCGGGCCTGGCAGAGGGCTCGATTTTGGGGATCCGACCCGAGCATCTTGAGCTTGGCGCCGAAGGTTGGGCGTTAACGGTCGAGGGTATCGAGCTGCTTGGCGCAGAACGCTTGCTTTATTGTCGCTTGCAAGACGAATCGCTGATTGTGCGTATTCACGAAGAGCAACAGGCACCGAAAGTGGGCGCGACGATCTATGTCAAACCGCGTCCAGACCGCCTGCACTTGTTTGACGCGCACACTGGGTTGCGCTTGTAAGGGTTTTCGCTAGGGCGTGTAAGACTCGTGCGTCACGTGCAAAGCGGCTGAACGTGCCTGTCTCAGGCCATACCCACGAACGCCTAGCTACGGAAGGCCTCACTGTGATATCGTGCCGACATTAAA
>CAMCZQ010000238.1 GCA_945887835.1 Bordetella parapertussis
TGCAAGCATGAAATTTTCTGTTTCTGCTTTTTCCAGTTACGACTGAATTTCGTCTTGCGGCTCAAGCAACGTTGAGACCTCGCGAGTGTTTCGGCGTGTTTACGCAGGGCGTTGACCGGTTCAAACACCGTACCATCCGAAAGTGTGGCAAACCGCGTCACACCCAGATCGAGCCCAACCATAGACTTGGACGAATGCACGGGCTGCATAACCTCGCGCTCAGTTTGAAGGCTGGCATACCACTTGCCAGCCACACACGACACGATGATGTTCTTGATTGTGCCTTTGACGGCACGGCTCTTACGATAGCGAACCCAGCCTAGCTTTGGTAACCGGACTCGGCGATTGACAGCATCGAGCTCGCAGCCCTGCGGAAAGCAAAAGCTCGTGCTTGCGCTCTTCTTTTTGAAGGTCGGGAAAGAGGCACGTTTCTCGAAAAAGTTTTTGTAGGCACGCACCAAATCTTTGAGTACAACTTGATAGAGCTGCGACGGCGTCTCTTTGAGCCACAAAGTCTCGGGCGCTTTCTTCCAGATTGGAAGCCATTTGCACATCTCGAAATGATTGACGAACTTTTGGCCTTGTTGGTGATTGGCGATTTGGAGTGCGAGCGCCTTGTTGTAGACGAAGCGGCAGGTGCCGGCAATACGACGCATGGCGCGCTGTTGCTCACCGTTTGGTTCAATCCGAAATTTGTAGGTCTGCAAGCGTTTCATACCTTGAATTATATTTGCGCGATCAAGGTAAATCACCTGTGTAAAACTTGTATCTGTCAGGTAAAAATTCAGTGAATCTTTGCAACAAAAACTTGTTCTTTGTAACGAAATATTGCCTTGCTACCTTCAACAAAGACGAAGTTGACAGTGCGCTGCAGAACCGCTATCGCGATCGTTTACCAAGACATCGAACAACCGCCCAGACCTGAATCAGCTAAAAACAGGGACACCTGCGGTGTCCGCGCTATTCATCCTCCCCCTGAACGGGGAGGATTTCCGCGCATTTGGTTAAAAAGAAAGCGCGAGCCGGTCTGATGGCGATCAAAAAAAGATTTCATCAAGCACTCAAACAATGATTGAGAGCAGGCGCGAGCGCGATGTGTAGCGTTGGCTGACCAAAGCCCAATAATTAGCGATCCCATACTTCATCCGGCACGGGAAGCCCTTTGAGATCTTCAGCGCTTAAGGGGCCATCAGGCTTGATGCCATAGGTTTCTAGCATCAGACTCATTTGCCGAGTATGTTGCGCAGCGTGCCACGTCGTGCGTTCAAAGACGTCGTGCATCGAGCACTGGCCGTAATAGGTGGGGACAAGGTACGAAAGCGTGCGATCCTTTTCGCTCCCCCACCAAGAGCTAAGCTCTTGGCGGACAGTGTGTCCCCATTTGACCAAGTCGGCAGCGGTCCAGTCATCGGGCGCAACTTCATTGAAGCTTTCAAACTTTAAATCAATGAGCTGTGCGGCTTCAACGCCCATCTGAGCCACTCTAAAAACGTGAAAAGCAGTACCTGCAGGATTGCGATTACGATCGCGAAAGTTTTCACGCAATTGCTGGGGCTTAAATTGCTGAATCAGTCGCGTCGCAGCTTGCAACACAATATCCAACTTGACCACCAATTGCTCTGGCGGTAATGGATCCATCAGTTTCGTTTTGAGATCTAAAAACTTGATCACATCATTGAAAGACTGACAGAGTGTGTATTTGCCGCCAAGCGCCACAACCGGAACGCTTCGCGCACCCAAGGCTCGCAGCTTGTCCATGCCAGTAGGGTCGTTGTGCACATCGATCGACTCGAAGTCGATACCTTGCTTGGTTAAAAACTCTTTTGTACGCAGACAGGATGAGCAACCAGGTTGCCAAAACACTTGAACGCGCGCGGGGTGGATTGCTGGCATGATGTGGCCTCTAGTTCTTTTAAAGGTAAGCCAATAGCTTAGGATTTTGACAGCAGAAATGATACCTAAAATTTAAAATGCTGCGATGCAAAGAATACCAATAATCTAATATGACGTTAGCCCTAGAATAGCCCTTGCCTCAGCAAGCTTGTTAAACCAACCAACAACCTCTGCCTTAGGGACAACGTCGCCATATTTGGCGTTGATATCAAACAGCGCCGCGTCGTGTGGGCCGTCATGCCGATCACCTGAGCATTCGCGTGGAACAATGACGCGGTAGCCGTACTGAATTCCGTCTACCGCAGTTGCCCTGACACAACCGCTGGTTGAGCAGCCAATTAGCACAATGGTGTCGACGTCTAGGCTTTTAAGCGTTGAACTCAACGAGGTTCCAAAAAAACAGCTCGGATATTGTTTAGCAATGATGAAATCTTGAGGATGAGGCGTAATGTGGGAGTCTATTTCTCCAAGGGGTTCGCCTTTTACAAAAAGTTTGAGCGACGGTACTTTCTTAAAAAATAAGCCACCGTCTGCCCCTGAGGGATGATAGATCACTTGGGTGTAAAGCACTGGCACTTTAGCGATGCGTGCCGCCTCAAGTAAGGGTATCGAATGCTGTACCGCATCGACAACGCCTTGGCCGAAGAAGGGGGCCCCTGGGGTCGTGTAGGCTTTGACAAAGTCAATCACAATAAGGGCGGGGCGATCGCCATACCCAAGAGCGGTATCAAATACCCCGCGATAGTTTTCGTCACGTGTTGGCTCTGCCATCGTTTTACCCTTCAATGATTGACTGACGTAAATCTAGATAAGATGGGCTAGAGTCTAAAGGGAGAGCTTCAAAATGACAATATCAGCTATGGAATTGATTAAATTTGGTTAGCTTGGCTTGTCTCAAAGGTCAGATGTCTGACCTCTCGTCTTTTGTCTCGCACTGTGCTACGGTACTATGAGGCGTTTTGTGTGTTGTCAGAAACCACGCGATGAACGATGATAAATCGCTTAAATTGCACCGCAAGACAAAGTTAACTAAAAAAAGTAAAGGAACCCCACGTGAGCGACTATTTTTACGAACCCAGCAAAGGCCATGGTCTGCCCCATAACCCCTTCAAGGCCATCATCGCGCCTCGTCCGATTGGGTGGATTTCGACCATCGACAAACTCGGCCGCGTCAATTTAGCGCCCTACAGTTTTTTTAATGCTTTTGCCGAAACCCCACCAGTCATCGGTTTTTGCACCAGCGGCGAACGCAAAGACAGCTGTAACAATGCCGACGAAACCGGTGAGTTTGTGGCTAATTTTTGCGGTGCTGACTTAGCCCAAGAAATGAACATCACTTCATCATCGGTGGCTCCTGGCGTAGACGAAATGAAACTTGCCGGTTTGGCGGCAACCGCCTCGACCATGGTCAAGCCCCCGCGTATCACCAATGCCATTGCCGCGCTTGAGTGCAAACTGATTAGCACTACGCAACTTACTGATGCGAAAGGTGCGTTGATCAATACTTGGCTGACGCTCGGCGAAGTGGTCGGTGTGCATATTAATGATGCATTTTTGAAAGACGGTATCTTTGATACGGCAGCCGCAAAGCCCTTAGGCCGTTGCGGCTATCAGGGGGATTACGTTGAAGTCAACACTCTGTTTGAGATGTTCCGTCCAAAAGATTACGTCGCAAAGTAGAGATCACAAGGCAAATCATGGCGCAGACAGTCGAAAGAAACCCTCATAGCGCAGTGCGCCCAGAGTGGCTTGCGCTGCGCACTGAGGCGATTCTTGAGCCTGAGCTGAAGATTGTGGATCCACATCATCATTTGTGGGATCGCGCAGACAACCCTTACCTGTTTCATGACTTGCTGGCGGATATGAATGCAGGTCACAGGGTGGTGTCGACCGTGTTTGTTCAATGTCGCTCGATGTTGCGCAAAGATGGGCCTAGTGAGCTTGCGCCTCTTGGCGAAGTTGAATTTGTGACGGGTATCGCGGCGATGGCTGCCAGTGGTATCTATGGTTCTGCGCGTGCCTGCGCTGGCATTGTTGCGGGTGCAGATTTGCAATTGGGCGATCGGGTTGCGCCAGTACTTGACCTGATGGCGCATAGCGCGGGTGGCAGATTACGGGGCGTGCGTAACCCTGTTGTCTGGCACAGCAGCCCAGATGTTCAATCCAGCACTGCAGCACCACCGCCCAAGGGCTTGATGGCCGACACCGCGTTCCGTAAGGGTGTTGCGCAACTTGGATTGCTCGGGCTCTCGTTAGATGTCTGGGCATATCACACGCAGCTTGAAGAAATCTACCAACTCGCGAAAGCAAATCCCAACGTTACGGTAATTGTCGATCATTTTGGCGGGCCGGTTGGTGTTGGGCCTCATGCTGCAGATATGACCGATATGTTTAAACAATGGCGTGCCGGTATCGCCCTTGTTGCCAGCTTGCCCAACACCGTCATCAAAATGGGTGGGGCAGGTATGCCTGTGTTTGGCATCCGCTTTGATCATGAACCAACCCCGCCGGCCTCAGAACAATTGGCAGTGGCTTGGCAGGCTTACTTTGAAACCTGTATTGAATGTTTTGGTGTTGACAGGTGTATGTTCGAAAGTAATTTTCCGGTTGATAAGGGGATGTTTAGTTATCAAGTGCTCTGGAACGGCTTTAAGCGTTTAGCGCAAGCGTGTTCAGCGACG
>CAMCZQ010000239.1 GCA_945887835.1 Bordetella parapertussis
ATTTAACACCGGTGTTGGCAAGACGCTGTCATAGCGTAGGTGAACCTGAGCCAGAGTCTGTTCAAGCACCGTAAACGCCTGTGCGTCTTGGCTCGCGCCCAAAAGCACAGAGCTCGCGAGGGTTTTGGGAGGCGTCATGGGTCAGTCTGCCTCAGGCTTAGACTTGACGCAAAATAGCCAAGGGCGGTGTCTGTAACACCCCACGCAACGCCAGAGCGCCCGCAAGCCAAGCACTAAACATACAGAGCGTCACCCCAAGCGCCCAAGGCCAGAACGTGAAGCGCATATTGAATTCAAACAGCCAGGTGGATAAGGCCCACGCCGCTAGCGTGGCCCCGCCCGCCGCCAACAAGCCCGCAAGCGCTCCGACCGCTAACAACTCTAGGCGTTGAGCGGTCGCTAACTGGTGCCGCGACGCGCCGAGCGCGCGCATCAAGGCGGCTTCGCGTACACGTTCGTCGCGCGTCGCAGACAACGCCGCCGCCAGAACAAGGGCCCCGGCGAACAGCGAAAATACGAACAAGCCCTGGACTGCCACGGACACTTTATCCAGAATACTTTGTAGTTGCCCCAAAATCGCGCCCACATCAAACACCGTCAAATTTGGAAACTCGCGCACGAGCGTTTGAAGTCGTTCGGTTTGATCGGGCGGCAAATAAAGTGCGGTCATGAAGGTTTGCGGCGCAAGCTGTAAGGCTTTGGGCGTCATGATGGCAAAGAAGTTTGCGCGCATTGAATCCCAATCGACTCGACGCAAGCTAGTGACTGTGACGCTCAGACGTTCGCCCGCCACGTCAAAATCTAACACGTCACCAAGTTCGAGTCTGAGCGTCTTCGCCAGGCCGGTTTCAAGCGACACCTCAAGAGCCTCGGGGCGAAGGTCGCGCCCGGCAACGATTTGGCTCTTTTCAGGTAGTTGCTCTGCGTAGGACAGATTGAATTCTCTTTCGATCAGACGCTGCGCGCGTTCTTGACTGTAATCTGAGGCGCCTAGTTCCTGACCGTTGCGCGCCAGCAAGCGCCCTCTGACCATAGGCGACATGACATGCTCGGCTGAGCCCAAGCCTTGCAAGAACCGACTGACGGGCGCGACTTGATCGGGCTGGACGTTGATCAGAAACCGATTCGGCGCCTCGGGGGGCAAGGTCCGCTGCCAGCCCGCCAGTAGGTCGGTACGCACAATCGTCAACAACAGAATCGCCATCATGCCCACGGCTAGAGCACTCGTTTGTGCGATGGTCGCCGCGCGACGACGCACAACGCCTGTTATCGCAAAGCGCAACACTGGAAAGGCACCCAAATGTGTACGCAACAGCGCCAGGGCCCAAAGCGCACCCGCACTGACGCCGCCAAAAATCAAAGACGCCCCGATAAAGCCGAGGGCCAGACCGACCCCTAGCTTTAGATCATGAGCGATCCACCACATTAGTACCGTAAACCCGCTCACACCAATTGCGTAGCCCAGCAGAGTACTTTTAGGCATCCGTACGCGGGCAGCTCTAAAAATTTGCGAAGGTGCGACATGACGCAGTGACTGCAAGGGTGGCCAGGCAAACGCGAGCAGCAGCCATAAGCCCGCGAACAAGCCCTGCAAAGCCGGCATCAAAGACGCCGCAGGCAAATCGGCGCCGAGCAAGTCTCCCAGGGCCCCGATCATTAGAAATTGCGCACACCAACCCAGGACTGTGCCTGCCAGCGAACCCACAACGCCGACCAGCACAAACTCACCCACTAGGATGACCGACACCGCAGACTGGGTGGCCCCCAGGCAGCGCATTAACGCCACGCTTTGGCGATGACGCTGCCCGAAGCGGCGCGCAGCAAGCGCCACGGCGACCGCAGCGATTAAGACGGCTAACATCGCCACGAGCGCTAAAAACTGTTGCGCCCGATCAAGCGAGCGACGGATTTCAGGGCGGCCGGCCTCGACCGTGAGAATTTTTTGACCGCTTTTGATTTCGGTCTCGAGCCAGTTGCGGTAAGCCTGAACGGCCTGTGCTTCACCGGCGACTAACAAGGCGTGGCGCACGCGACTACCTGGCGCAATCAGCCCGGTGCGCGCTAAATCTTCAGCCCGAAACATGACGCGCGGCGCTAAATTGACGAACTGCGGCCCGCGATCGGGCTCATAGGTGATGACCCGCGTGAGTGTTAACTTGATATCGCCGACGTTGAGTTGCTGGCCCAACTGCAAGCTGGTTTGACCCAAAATTTGTGCATCGACCCAAACCTGTCCCAAAGCAGGCGCCTCTTGGGTCTGCTGATCTGGGCCTGCGATTTGCGTCGCGGTACGTAAACTGCCGCGCAAGGGGTAGTCGGCCTGAACGGCCTTGAGCGAAGACAGCACTAGGTTTTCACTTGAGCCAACCATCGACGGAAACTGCCAAGTCAAAGCCGTGTTCAGCCCACGTGCCTGCGCCTGCGCTAAAAACCCTTCGGGTATCGGCGCATCAGATTCAAACACCAGATCTGCGCCTAGCATTTGAGCCGCATCGCGTTCAAGGGCCCTGCCCACGCGATCGGCTAAAAACCCAACGCTGGTGATGGCGCCAACCGCCACCACAACCGCAAGCAGCAGCAAACGCAGATCACCCGCCCTGGCATCGCGCCAAGCTTGCTTCAAAGCGAGTCTGAGGTATTTCATTTTTTCTCCGCCATCCCTCTCGCTCGAGCAAACGAGAGCACTGCAACGCGCTGACGCAACTTAGCGTAAACGATCAAGGGCCTCTTGCAAACGCTCAACTGGCCACACGTCTAGCCCTTCGATGGGCTGGCGCGGCGCGTTAGCCTTAGGAATAATTGCCACTGAAAAACCCAGCTTAGCGGCCTCGCGCAGACGCTCTTGGCCACGAGGTGCAGGCCGAACCTCACCCGTCAAGCCCACTTCACCAAAGACAATCAAGCCTTTAGGCAGGGGTCGATCGCGCAGCGACGAAATAATCGCTAACAAAACTGCAAGGTCAGCAGCGGGCTCGGTGATGCGAACGCCCCCGACTGCATTGACGAACACATCTTGGTCAAACGTTGACACCCCTGCATGGCGATGCAGTACCGCCAAAAGCATTGCCAGGCGATTGCCCTCGAGCCCCACAGACAGGCGGCGCGGATTGGGCACATGCGCGGTGTCGACCAAGGCTTGAATTTCGACCAAGAGCGGGCGAGTCCCTTCTTGGGTGGCCATCACGCAAGAGCCCGACACTTCATTGGTGTGCTGAGATAAAAACAAGGCAGAGGGATTGGAGACTCCGCGCAAACCGCGGTCGGTCATGGCGAACACACCTAGCTCGTTGACCGCACCAAAACGGTTTTTAAACGCTCGAACTAAACGAAACGACGAGTGTGTATCGCCCTCGAAGTAAAGCACCGTATCAACCATGTGCTCGAGCACTCTGGGGCCGGCCAGGGTGCCATCTTTTGTCACGTGCCCAATCATCACAATCGGAATCCCAGCCTGTTTGGCTAAGCGCGTGAGTTGAGCCGCGCACTCTTTGACCTGCGAAACTGACCCGGGAGCCGCGCTCAGTTCGCTGGAGTAAATCGTTTGAATCGAATCGATCACCGCAACCGCCGGCTTTTGTTCGAGCAAGGCGTGCTGAATGGCCTCTAGACGGATCTCAGCGAACAGGTCGACTGACCCACCGGTTAACCCCAAACGCCGTGCACGCAACGCGACTTGCTCTGCAGACTCTTCGCCTGTGACGTATAGCACGCGTGACTGACCCGACATGGCCACCAGCGCTTGCAGCAACAGGGTTGATTTTCCGATACCAGGATCGCCGCCAATTAATACAACCGCACCGGCCACCAAGCCGCCGCCAAGCACGCGATCGAATTCGGGGATGCCAGTGGACATGCGCGGCAGTTCGAGCGCCTCGACATCTGACAGGCTGCGCAGCGGCGCCGAAGCGGTGAGTGGGGCATAACGATGCTCGGCCTGCGCGCCAGAGCTTGGCGCCTCGCGCGACTCTTCGAGCGTATTCCAGGCGTGGCAATGCGGGCACTGGCCCAACCATTTTGGACTAATACCGCCACACTCGGTGCACGTGAAAATCGTTTTAACTTTAGCCATGCGCTAGTTTAACAAGGCTGAAGGGTGCAGACTGCCAAATCCCCTGGTCTGGAAGCTCTAAAGGGCCTTAAGTGGCCGTACTACCTAAGCTGCCGCCGCCATCAATTCCGATAATCTGACCGGTGATAAAACCGGCCTCGGCCGACAATAAAAATCCGATCAACGCCGCCACCTCGTTGGCCGTACCCAAACGCCCCATGGGCACCATCGAGGGTGCAGCGCTGGCGACATCGGCAGCGGGCATTGCATTCATGAAAAGTTCGGTATCAATAGCCCCCGGGGCCACGGCATTGACGGTAATGCCATACTCAGCCAAATCCAAGGCCCAAGTCTTTGTGCAGCCAATGATGGCGCTTTTTGCAGCCGCGTAACTGGTCGCATCGCGGGCACCACGTACTGCCAGACTGCACAAGTTGATGATTCGCCCGCTGCGACGCACTTTCATGGATTCGACAAACGCTTGCGTGACCTGCACCGCGGTACGCACGTTC
>CAMCZQ010000240.1 GCA_945887835.1 Bordetella parapertussis
TGTCGGCCTCGGCAGGTAGCTGAGCCGGCATTGAGTGGTTCCAGAGCAACTCGTCGCCCAGATGGGTGGCGACCACGCGATGCACCTGGTCGAGCTCGCCGAACAACGCCCCCACGGTGTTGTGGGTACCTGTAATCAGTTCGAGTAAAGCCTCTGAATAGTCGGTCGTGATGGTGGGGTGGGTGAGGGCCGCACCCAAAGCGGTGGGATGTGACTGGGTTGACAGCCGACCCTGCAGATCAACACGCAACCCCTCTTTTTCGATTCCCCGCAAGGATTGAGCGAGCACCTCTGGGTTGGCCTGTAATAGGGCTAAGCGTTTGGACAGCGTTGAGATCACAGACAATCCTGAGGTGAAGCAAAAGTCGAGTTTAACAACAAGTGCGAAAATCTCTCTTGGTGATCGCAGGAATGAAGGAGAGCAAAGAGTGTCTAAGGTTAAGTTTTTATTAGTGATATTGGTCGCAGTTTGGCTGGCGGGCTGTACGCCTGAATACAACTGGCGTGAGCTGTCGGTCGCCCAAGACCGAGCCGTTGTCATGTTCCCGTCGCGGGTTCAAACCGAGCAGCGCAAGTTGCAAGTCAAGGGAATCGATTTAGCGTTTTCTTTAACATCGGCAGCCGTAGATCAGTCGGTATTTTCAGTGGGATACGCACCCGTGAGTCCGTCGCTTGAGCCGGTTCAGCTTGAGCAACTGGTGCAAGCGTTTGTCACCGCTTTGGCGGCAAGGGTGGGCCAAGCTCCAACGACGCCCGCGTTGGCAGGTGAACTCTTCGAGCTTGAGTCCGTGGTAGCGGGCCAGCCCTCGCGCTTGCTAGGAAAAGTACTGATCCACCGTGGCATGTTGATCCAGATGGCGGTGTCTGGCCCTAAAAAATCGCTGTCAAAAGAGCATGCTGTCGAGTTTATGCGTTCGCTGGTTCTGCGATAGCGCGTTGGGTTGCAGGCTCGGGCGGTGGGGTCACCACCCGCTTGACTGTTAAGCCGTGCAGCAGGTTTTGTCGCAACGCTAGCGCCACAGCGGCTTGACGACCATACACGTTGAGTTTTCGGCAAGCGTTCAGAAGATGAAAATTGATCGTTCTTTCGCTGACGCCCAAAATAATGGCGGTCTCCCAGCTGGTTTTGCCAAACGACACCCATTCGAGGCATTCGAGTTCTCTTTGAGAGAGCGTGGGTTGAGTCATGGCGTGTCTGGCTCCTGCTGTGGCTAAAGTTGGTGTCACAGTGTGCCCTGATCCCGCGGCTCTGCAAATTCGCAAAACCCCTGACAGTCAGAAAAACTTTGTAGCCATTTGTAAGATTTTGGGGGTTTAAAGATTCAAATTGTTACCAATGTATGCATCTGTATCAAGTGAGGGGTTCGCAATGCTAGAATTTGACTCAGTTGGCGCCGATTTGCTCGATCCGCTTGCGGGCGCCTCATAAATCCCGCTAAAGAAGGTCCGTATGACCACACAGTTCGTTTCTCAAGACGCGCACGCTTCAAAAACGGCTACCGAAGCGCAGGCAGGCTCGGTGGGCATTGTCCATACTCAGTTTTTGCAGTTTCACGAGCCTCTTGCCTTGAGTAGCGGGCAAACGATCAACTCCTACGAGTTGGCGATTGAAACCTACGGCACGCTCAACCCTCAGGCCAGCAACGCGGTATTGGTGTGCCACGCGTTGAACGCCTCGCATCATGTGGCGGGTCGCGCCGCCGACAACCCTGAGGATATTGGCTGGTGGGACAATTTGGTTGGCCCCGGCAAACCCGTGGACACCAATGTATTTTTTGTGATCGGGATCAATAATCTTGGTTCGTGCTTTGGTTCGACCGGTCCGGCTACGGTTCGACCCGAAACTGGCAAGCCCTGGGGGGCTGCGTTTCCGGTCTTGACGGTTGAGGATTGGGTACGCGCGCAGGCTCGCGTGGCAGACAAGCTCGGGATAGAGCGCTTTGCCGCCGTCATGGGGGGCTCGCTTGGTGGTATGCAGGCCTTAAGCTGGGCAATTACGTTACCCCAGCGAGTTGCGCACTGTGTGGTGGTTGCCTCGACGCCACGGTTATCCGCACAGAATATTGCTTTTAACGAAGTGGCGCGGCGCGCGATTATTACTGATCCTGAGTTTCATGGTGGTGATTATTATGCGCACCAAACCGTACCGCGCCATGGTCTGTCGGTCGCACGGATGGTCGGTCACATCACTTATCTGTCAGACGACGATATGGCTGAAAAATTTGGCCGAACCCAGCGTGAGCCTGCCGCGGGGGGCGCGTTTCATTATGGCTATGGTGTCGAGTTTGAGGTCGAATCTTATCTGCGGTATCAGGGCGAAAAATTTTCACGCTACTTTGATGCCAATACTTATCTGTTGATCACTCGCGCGCTTGATTATTTTGATCCTGCGCGTACAACAAACGGCGATTTAGCCAAAGCGCTGGCGCCAGCCACGGCAGATTTTTTGCTGATTTCATTTACAACAGACTGGCGGTTTGCGCCTGCGCGCTCGCGAGAAATCGTCCAAGCGTTGCTAAAAAATGAACAGGCTGCAACGTACGCTGAAATTGACGCGCCTCATGGGCATGATGCCTTCTTGCTTGATGATGCTCGCTATCATGGTTTGATGCGCGCATACTTTTTGCGGATTGCTGCGACACTGACTGCGGTCAATACCCAGCCCGAGGCCCAGCGATGAGTCAAGACACAAACGCCACAAGTCAGACGCCACTAGCGGCTCAGGCCAGAGTCATCGGCTCGTTGCAAGCGCCCCAAGCGGCAGAGCTGCGTGGCGATCTTGCCCGCATCGCGCAATGGGTCCAGCCGCAGACTCGCGTGCTTGATTTGGGCTGCGGGGACGGGACGTTGCTTGCTCACCTTAAGCGCAGTAAAGACGTACAAGGCATTGGCGTTGAAATTAGCGATGAGCGGGTGCTGACCTGCGTGCAACGCGGCGTGCACGTCATTCAGCAAAACCTTGAAGATGGCCTAGCCATGTTTGATGACCAGCAGTTTGACATTGTGGTGCTTTCGCAGACACTACAGTCGATGCACAACACGGAACACCTGCTGCGTGAAATGACGCGTGTCGGGCGCGAAGCGATCGTCTCGTTTCCAAACTTTGGTTACTGGCCACATGGTTGGTCGATTCTTTTGGGGCGTATGCCAGTGACGGGTCAAATGCCTTACGACTGGCATGACACGCCCAATATTCATCTGTGCACCCTGAAAGACTTTGAACGCCTGGCCCACAAACTAGGTTTCAGCATTCTTGAGCGCGCGACGTTTAATGCCAAGCGCGAGGTTAAGTTACTGGCAGGTTGGCGCAGTACCTTGGCTGCGTATCGCTTTACGGCAGACCCTCAGCCGCTTGCCCGGAGGCGCTCATGAGCGAGCCCAATGCCGCATCGGTCGCAACCGTGGCGCTCTCAAAGCTTTATACCAGTCCGCGCGTCGCACCCTTGCTGGCACTCGGTTTTGCCAGCGGCTTGCCCCTGGCCTTAACCGGTGGGACGTTGCAGGCTTGGGCAACCATCGAGCAAGTCTCGTTACAAGAGATCGGCTTTTTGACGCTGGTGGGCACGGCCTACACCTTGAAGTTTTTATGGGCGCCCCTAGTTGACCGGTATGCGCCGCCGTGGCTGGGTCGCAGGCGAGGCTGGATGGTATTGATGCAGGTGTTGCTGGCGCTAGGCTTGTTGGCGATGGGCTCGTTGTCTCCGGGCAAAAGTTTGTGGCTTCTGGCGTTCGTGGCGGTATTTGTAGCGTTTTGTTCGGCCACGCAAGACATCGCTTTTGACGCGTATCGCAGCGACGTATTGCGCAAAGATGAGCGTGGTGCGGGGGCGGCGTTATCCGTCTTGGGTTACCGCTTGGCGATGTTAGTGTCGGGCGGCTTGGCGTTGATTTTGGCGGATCAGTGGCTGGGCTGGGGGTCAACCTACCTGCTGATGGCGGCCTTGATGTTGTTGGTGGCGCTGGCAAGCTTTTGGGCACCCGAGCCTGAGGTGCCTGTGCAAACGCCGCGCTCTTTGAAGCAAGCGGTGCTTGAGCCCTTCCGTGAGTTTTTTGGGCGACCCGAGGCCGTGACGGTGTTGGTGTTGATTGTTTTGTATAAGTTGGGTGACGCGTTTGCAGGGGCCTTGTCGACAACTTTTTTGATTCGTGCTGCAGGCTACACCGCAACAGAAGTGGGCACGGTCAATAAATTATTGGGTTTAGCGGCCACGATTGTTGGAGCGTTGGCGGGTGGCGCGTTGATGGCGCGTCTGGGTTTGTATCGCTCGCTGCTGCTCTTTGGTGTCTTGCAAGCGGTTTCAAACCTGGGGTTCTGGGCCATCTCGGTAGGCCCTCACAACGTGTGGCTGATGGCCGCTGGCGTTGGCATCGAAAACTTATGCGGCGGGATGGGGACTGCAGCTTTTGTGGCGCTCTTGATGGGGCTTTGCAATCAACAGTTTTCTGCGACGCAATTTGCGTTACTTTCCGCGTTGTCGGCCGTCGGGCGCACCTATCTCGCCGGCCCCTTAACGCCCCAGTTGGTGCAGGTCGCGGGTTG
>CAMCZQ010000241.1 GCA_945887835.1 Bordetella parapertussis
TGCAGGCCCGACGCGCGCAACCAGCGCTGGATGACGTCAAAGCTGACAAGCATGCGCGCATGACCAAGGTGACAATAGTCATATACCGTCATGCCGCAGACATACACACCGGCAAAACCAGCCCGCAACGGGGTAAAGGGACGTTTAGAGCGTGACAAAGAGTCGTAAATCTGAAGCATGCTTTGTAGGGAATTAGAGGCCGGAATAGAGAAACTTAGACGCTGCGCGGTGTTCAAGCAAAAGCAGCGTTAAAATACGAAGGGTCAAGTATAGCAATTGAGGGTTTTACGCCTTGAAGCTGCCTAAAAGTATTGTTTCTCTTCTGGTTGCAGTCAGCACGACAGCACTGATGTCGGGGGCTGCGCTCGCCCAACTCAACTACAACAACAACGTCAGGCCTGGATCGGTTAACCCCCTAGATTCCAGTTCGTCGAGCTCCAATCAGGGGCAGTCTTCGCAAATGCCCATGCCTTCGGCCTCGCCCGATGTGGGGCCGAACCAGGTATTAGGTGACCAGCCGCGCGAGCTGGGCTGGGATGGTCTGGCCAAGGTGCTTGACGCCATCTCACCCTCGGTCGACACTCGTGTGCCGCTGACTCCAGCCGAAGTTGCCACCCGTATCGAGGGTCTGATCCGCACTGAACGGCTGCCCGAGGCCTTGGCCGAGGTCGAAAAGCGCCTGGTCGCGGAAGCCAACCGCAGCACCCCCGGCACAGATGTACAACTGATGTTCATGCAGGCTCGCTTGTTTACCGAAATGAACCGCCTAAACGAGGCCGAAACCATCTACCAACGCATGACAATGCGGTTTCCTGAGCTTCCCGAGCCCTGGAACAATCTTGCCGCGCTGTATGTGAGGCGCGATGAACTCGATCAGGCAAGGCGAGCGCTAGAACAAGCTATCATGATCAACCCAAAATATGCGGTTGCGCAGGCTAATTTGGGGGATGTACAACTCAGCTTGGCTCTGCGCGCCTACCAAAGGGCCGCCGCCGCCGGTGTACCGGGCTTAACCCCCAGAATTCGTAGCGTCAAGACCTTAATCGAGGCCCCTGCCAAATGACCATTTTTTTGAATGGGCTGCGCGTCATGCGCAGCCTCGTACTAGTTGGCATGCTGCCGCTAGTGAGCTTTAGCGCCCAAGCGGCGCCCCCCTCAACCTCCACTCCTAAACAAGGCGTTACTTCAATGAGCACCAGCCCTCGCGTCAAAATGACCACCAGTCTTGGCGATATCGTCATCACCTTAGATGCCGCAAAAGCACCCAAAACTGTTGCCAACTTTTTAGCCTACGTGAACGACGGTTTTTACAATGGCACGGTTTTTCACCGCGTGATTGATGGTTTTATGGTTCAAGGTGGTGGCTTCGAGCCCGGCCTGAAGCAAAAACCAACTAAAGCAAATGTTGAGAACGAAGCCAATAATGGCCTAAAAAACACCATGTACACGCTGGCAATGGCGCGTACCAGTGACCCACATTCGGCAACCGCGCAATTCTTTATCAACGTCGCAAATAACGAGTTCTTGAATCACACCGCCCCCACCGCACAAGGTTGGGGCTATGCCGTCTTTGGCGAAGTCACCGAAGGCAAAGACATCGTCGACAAAATGAGAGCCGTAGCAACAGCAAATAGCGGCTTTCATCAAAACGTACCAACGACTGATCTGGTCATTACAAAGGCTGTCGTCCTTGAATAAGATTGCCCTGACAGGCCCGGTTTGGCTCGCGTCGGATATTCATCTGGGCCAGAGCACTGTTCAAACTTCAGAAGCCTTTCGAGATTTTTTAAAGCTTGCCTCTAAAGAGGCGGCTGGGCTTTTGTTGCCAGGCGACATCTTTGACGCCTGGATTGGTGACGATGTTGCCGTAGTCGCCCCGCCCTGGCTTGCACAAGACTTGATGGCAATCAAAGCCTGCGCAGCAAAGATCCCTGTTTGGCTAGGTCGCGGCAATCGCGACTTTTTGATGGGCGAAGCTTTGGCTGCCGGCCTCGGTGCCCGTTTGTTGCCCGAGCAAGTCTTGGTCACCCTCAATGGGCGCACGCTGTTATTGAGCCACGGCGACGAGTACTGCACGGACGATTTGCCCTACCAGCAGTTTCGCGCCATGGTGCGTAACCCTGCCTGGCAGTCAGGTTTTTTAGCGCGTAGCATCCCTGAACGCTTGACCCTGGCCGCCCAGGCCCGCGGCGAGAGCATTGCCGCCAATCAGAATAAAAGCAGTGAGATTATGGATGTGAATGCCGACGCCGTTGCCGCTGCGATTCGCGCGGCAGGTGTGACTATGGTTGTGCATGGCCACACACATCGCCCTGGTCGTAACGTTTTATCGGTTGACGGTAACCGCTGCGAGCGTTGGGTATTACCCGACTGGGATTGCGATCATCTTGAAAGCGGCGAGAAGGCTCGTGGCGGCTGGATGGTCATAGACGAGGATGGGCCTAGCCTGTTTGACTTAGCGCACGCCTAGCTTGCAACCAAGCAGGCTATTGCACTGTTTGGTCGACGGCTTCTGTGATTTTTTTGACAAGCACCTGAGCAATACGTCGCCCGTCAATTTGCACAACCTCAAAATTAAACCGGGCATGTGCACTGACAAATTCGCACCGGTCGCCCGCCACTGGTAACTGTCCAAAGCGCTCTAGCAGATAGCCGGCCAGTGTTGTGTAATCTTGATCTTCATCAACCAAACCTTCGGTATCGAGCAGCTGTTCAAGATGATGCAAATCTGCCGCGCCATCTACACGCCATTGATTAACGCCATCTGAAACGATGTCCGGTGCTTCGTCCTCATCCGGAAACTCACCTGCGATGGCCTCGAAAACATCAATGGGCGTCACTAAGCCTTGAATCGTACCAAACTCATCGGCAACTAAAACCAGTTGCCCGCGTGAGCGCTTCAACGTGTCCATTAACCGGATGATACTAATCGTCTCGTGCACGATGATCGGTTCGCGCAAATTGACTTTGCGAATGTTTCCGTGGGTTAAGAGGTCGGCAATCATGTCTTTCGCGCGTCCGATACCAATAACATCGTCAACCGAGGCGCGGCAAACCGGAAAAAAGCTATGGGGTACCGTAGCGATTTGTTTTTGAATATCTTGCGGTGCATCGTCAAGATCGATCCACGAGATTTCTGTGCGTGGCGTCATCACGGAATGGACCGAGCGCTCGGCAAGTGTCAAGACGCCACTGACCATGTTGCGCTCTTCAATACCAAAGGTCACCATGCCAGCATTGCCTGGTTGCGAAGGCGCCGCGGTGAACGCCTCAGCGGGCAAGCGTTTGCCCAGCATGCGCAACACCGCCTCAGCGGTGCGCTCGCGCAACGGTCGCCCCGCCTCAAGCTTGATCCCGTTATGGCGCGCCAACTGATTTAAGAGTTCAATCAACACAGAAAAACCAATGGCTGCATACAGATAACCTTTGGGTACTTTGAACCCAAACCCTTCAGCCACCAGCGCAAAGCCGATCATCAGCAAAAAGCCCAAACACAACACAACAACGGTTGGATGCGCATTGACAAAAATCGTTAAAGGTTTTGAAGCGATCAGCATCACGCCAACAGCGATGACGACCGCCGCCATCATGACTGGTAGGTGATCCACCATGCCGATGGCAGTAATGACAGCATCAATCGAAAACACGGCATCAAGCACCACAATTTGGGTCACGATCACCCAAAAATCAGCGTAAGTTCTGGCCTGCCCAAGCTCTGGGCGCGTGCCCTCAAGACGTTCGTGCAGTTCGAGGGTTCCTTTGAATAATAAAAAGAAGCCACCTAGCATTAAGATCAGATCTCGACCTGAGAATTGAAAACCCAAAAAGCTTAACCAGGGCTCTTTTAGTTGCACCAGCCAAGAGATGCCCATGAGCAGACCCAGACGCATGAACAAGGCTAGAGACAAACCAATGACACGCGCGCGGTCGCGTTGGGCCGGCGGTAATTTGTCGGCCAGAATCGCGATGAAGATCAGGTTGTCGATACCGAGAACGATCTCGAGCACGACTAGGGTAAAGAGACCGACCCAAATGGTTGGGTCGAGCAGCCACTCCATTGAGGGCTCCGAAAGTGACTAGGTGTTAGATGGTAGCCGATAAATACTCAAACCGGCTGTCACCAAAGTGCCGCAGTGACTAAGGGCCTCATCAAACCTTAACAAAGCCCAGCATTTGCGTAAAAATCTTAGGTGTTGCGGCCAACACATTGCCAGTTTCCATCCAGGTTTGCTCTCCCTCTAAGTCAGACACGAGCCCACCGGCCTCAAGCACCATTAAACTTGCTGCAGCCATATCCCACTGCTTTAAGCCAATCCCGCAAAAGCCATCGAGTCTGCCAACGGCCACGTAAGCCATATCCAGCACTGCTGAACCTGTGCGACGCAAACCCGCGCAACCGCGTGCCATTTCAAGGTAACGCGGCGCAGACAAGTCATCGGGCCCAACTGAACCGGGCCAACGCGCACCAAGCAACGCATCGTGAAATTTGGTTTGCGCCGTGACGCGCAT
>CAMCZQ010000242.1 GCA_945887835.1 Bordetella parapertussis
AGAACCCGTTGCGATTTGCCGCTTAAAACGTGTAGCAGCCGACAACAAAGATCAAAGCGACATCAAAGCGCGGATGCCTGCGATCGCGCCACCCAATGGCAAGCGAATCGTCTGCGTGGGTGCTGGTCCAGCCTCGCTGACTGTTGCACGTGACCTGCTGCCGCTTGGTTACCAAGTCACCATATTCGATGCCGAGGCCAAAGCCGGCGGCTTTATTCGTTCGCAGATTCCACGCTTTCGTTTACCTGAGTCAGTGATTGATGAAGAAACCGATTACATCCTTGAAATGGGCGTTGACTTTAAAGCAGGTCAGCGCGTCGA
This sequence comes from Bordetella parapertussis, assembly GCA_945887835.1. Classification (GTDB taxonomy): domain Bacteria; phylum Pseudomonadota; class Gammaproteobacteria; order Burkholderiales; family Burkholderiaceae_B; genus Zwartia; species Zwartia parapertussis_B. The sequence goes on from CAMCZQ010000242.1 coordinate 322, forward strand.
GTCACTCAGTGGCTTGATGGCCGAAGGCTATGATGCGGTCTTTGTCGGTTGCGGCGCACCGCGCGGACGCGACCTTGACGTACCCGGGCGTAAAGAAGCGGCTGCCAATATTCACATCGGCATCGACTGGTTAGCTTCGGTGTCGTTTGGCCATGTCACCAGCGTAGGTAAGCGCGTCATCGTCTTGGGTGGCGGTAACACCGCGATGGATTGCTGTCGTTCATCGCGTCGCTTAGGCGGCACCGATGTCAAAGTGATCGTACGCAGTGGTTTCGATGAGATGAAGGCATCGCCCTGGGAAAAAGAAGACGCCATCCACGAAGGCATACCAATTATTAACTTTCATGTGCCAAAAAGCTTTGAACATAAAAACGGCAAACTGCTTGGCATGACCTTCGAAGTGGTCGAGGCTCAATACGACGACAAAGGCCGCCGTAACTTGGTGCCCACTGGTCAACCTGATGTATTTTTTGAATGCGACACTGTTTTGTTAGCGGTCGGTCAAGAAAACGCGTGTCCGTGGATTGACGAGGCTAGCGGTGTTGATTTCAATAAATGGGGCCAGCCAGTGTTAGGCAACGACTCATTTCAGTCAACTTCACAACCAAGCGTATTTTTTGGTGGTGATGCAGCCTTTGGCCCTAAAAATATTATTACCGCGGTTGCGCACGGCCATGAAGCTGCCGTATCGATTGATCGTTTCTTAAACAAAGAAGACACCGAGAAGCGCCCCGCCCCCACCACGAATTTAATGTCGCAAAAAATGGGCATTCATGAGTGGAGCTATCAAAACGATGTTTCTAATGACACTCGCTTCAAAGTGCCATGGGCCGAATCCGAAAAAGCGCTTGCCAACATTCGGGTTGAAGTTGAGCTAGGCTTTGATGCGGCCACGGCCTTTAAAGAAGCTAGTCGTTGCCTAAACTGCGACGTACAAACCGTGTTCAATGCCAAGACCTGTATCGAATGTGATGCCTGCACTGACATCTGCCCTACAGACTGCATCACGTTTACCCACAACGGCGAAGAGCAAGAACTCAGAACGCGTCTGCGCGCGCCTGCCCTTGAGCTTACGCAAGACCTTTACGTGTCCAGCGATTTGAAGTCTGGTCGTGTGATGGTCAAAGATGAGGATGTGTGCCTGCACTGCGGCTTATGCGCCGAACGGTGCCCAACGGGTGCCTGGGATATGCAAAAGTTTTTATTGACGACCACCAATGCTGGACCGCTGTCGCGCGATCAACAGACAACCGGTTCAATTTTGGAGTCTGTATGAAGCCGATTGAAGCCGTCAATGATTTTGTCATTAAATTTGCCAACGTAAACGGCTCGGGTTCGGCCTCGGCCAACGAGCTCTTTGCCAAAGCGATTTTGCGTATGGGGGTACCTGTCAGCCCACGCAATATTTTTCCAAGTAACATTCAAGGTCTACCCACTTGGTACGAAGCTCGGGTATGCGAAAAAGGCTATCTGGGCCGCCGCGGTGGCGTAGACCTGATGGTTGCCATGAACCCACAAACCTGGGATGCCGACATTGCCGAGATCGAGCCCGGCGGCTATTTGTTTTATGACTCAACTCGCCCAATACCCGAATCAAAGTTTCGTCCTGATATCAATGTGATTGGTATCCCACTGACAGAAATCAGTAACGCCGCTTATACCGACTCACGGCAGCGTCAGCTGTTCAAAAACATCATTTATGTTGGCGCCTTATCAATGTTGTTAGCGGTCGATGCAGAGGTGTTTGAAAAACTGTTTGCTGAACAGTACAAAGGTAAAGAAGCCCTGCTCGACTCAAATATTCGTTCCTTGCACTTGGGTCGCGACTATGTAAAAAATAATCTAAAGGCACCACTTGGTATTCGCGTCCAACAATCTGACAAGATTGGCGATCAGATTTTTACGGATGGTAACAGTGCTGCGGCACTTGGCTGTGTCTATGGCGGTGCCACCGTGGCAGCCTGGTATCCCATTACGCCCTCCTCCTCTGTGCCCGAGGCCTTTCAAAAATATTGCGACAAATATCGTACCGATCCGAGCACGGGCTTAAACCGTTTTGCAATTGTTCAAGCCGAAGATGAGCTTGCGTCAATCGGTATGGTGGTGGGTGCCGGCTGGAACGGCGCGCGCGCTTTCACGGCAACCTCAGGCCCTGGCATCTCGCTGATGGCTGAGTTTATCGGCCTGGCCTACTTCGCCGAGATTCCGGTCACGATTATCAATGTGCAGCGCGGAGGCCCCTCAACCGGGATGCCGACTCGCACACAACAATCTGACCTCTTAGCTTGTGCCTATGCGTCGCACGGCGACACCAAGCATGTGATGCTCTTGCCTGAAGATCCTTACGAGTGTTTTGAGTTTGGTGCGGTTGCTCTGGATTTAGCAGATCGACTACAAACACCGATTTTCTTTATGACCGATCTAGACATCGGCATGAATCAACGCTTATCAAAGCCCTTTGTCTGGGATGACGCCCGCACCTACGATCGCGGCAAGGTCATGACGGCCGAAGAACTTGAGGCGGGCAAAGACTTTGGTCGCTATAAAGACGTTGACGGCGACGGGATCGCCTGGCGCACGCTGCCTGGCACGCATCCCACCAAGGGTGCCTACTTTACTCGCGGCACCACGCGCGATCCGTACGCGCGTTATTCAGAGCGCGGCCCAGATTACATCTACAACATGGAAAGGCTGCTACGTAAGTTTGCAACCGCTGCCGATATGGTGCCACAGCCACTGTTTGACAAGGCACCTAAAAAGACTAAGTTAGGCGTGATCTACTTTGGCTCGACCAGCCCTGCCATGAAAGAAGGTTTAGACATTTTGAACGCCGAAGGGATTCACCTTGACGCGATGCGCTTAAGAGCGTTTCCGTTTCCGGCATCCGTTGAGGCATTTATTGCCGAGCACAAGCAAGTGTATCTGGTCGAGCAAAACCGCGATGCCCAAATGCATTCCATTTTAGTGAATGAATTATCGATCGACCCTGCAAAAATGATCAAAGTGCTGCACTACGATGGCACACCGATTACCGCACGCTTCATCACCGACTTTATTCGCACGCACCTAAAAGCTAGTGCCTCAAAAGCGTCAAACACCAAAAAGCAAAAGGAAGTGGCATGACCTACATTACCAAGCCCGCCCTGCACCACCCCAGTCTGCTACAGAATAAAGTCGGCTATACCCGTCGCGACTACGAAGGGCGCGTCTCGACGCTCTGTGCTGGCTGCGGCCATGACTCAATCTCAGCGGCCATTGTTCAAGCCTGCTGGGAGCTCGACATCGAACCCCATCGGGTTGCTAAATTATCTGGCATTGGTTGCAGCTCGAAGACCCCTGATTATTTTTTGGGTGCTTCACACGGCTTTAACACTGTGCACGGCCGGATGCCTTCAGTCTTGACCGGCGCCAATCTTGCCAACCGCGAGCTGATTTATTTAGGCGTGTCTGGTGATGGCGACTCAGCCTCGATCGGTTTGGGTCAGTTTGCCAACGCGATGCGTCGCGGTGTGAGCATGGCCTACATTGTCGAAAACAACGGTGTGTATGGTTTAACCAAGGGCCAGTTTTCTGCAACTGCCGACAAAGGTTCAAAAAGCAAAAAAGGCGTCGTCAACAATGACAGCCCGATCGATCTGGTGGGCCTAGCCTTACAACTAGGTGCCACTTATGTTGGTCGTAGCTTCTCGGGCGACAAAGACCAACTCGTACCTTTGATCAAAGGTGCCATTGGCCACGGTGGCGCGGCCTTTATCGACGTGATCAGCCCTTGCATTGCGTTTAATAACCATAGCGGCAGCACTAAGAGCTATGACTATGTGCGCGAACACAACGAAGCGGTGAGTCGCATCGACTTTTTCACCTCACGCGACGAAATCGTCACGCAGTATGAACCTGGTGAGGTCGTTGAGGTAGAACAGCACGATGGCAAGACGCTGCGTCTGCGCAAACTCCATAACGACTACGATCCCTCAGACCGCTATGGCGCGCTGAGCTACATCAACGAACACCAAGCGCGCGGCGAAGTCGTGACGGGCTTGTTGTATCTGGATCCTGACGCAACCGATCTGCACGCATCGCTCAATACCAGCGATACCCCTCTGGCAGCCTTTGACTCAAAACAACTTTGCCCTGGCGCTGAGGCGTTGAAAAAACTGAACGCCTCGCTGCGTTGAGG
>CAMCZQ010000243.1 GCA_945887835.1 Bordetella parapertussis
ATCCCGAAGAGATTCTTGGCAACTGGTTTCATTTAGACCCCGCCTTACACGGTGCAGACGGCCTCAAAGAGCTGCGTCGTTGTATCGACGCGCGGGCAGGCTTTGTCGGTCTGGCTGTGAATGGTTCGGGTTCAGTGCCGGCGAGCGACCCGTTGTACGAGCCCTATTACAAGCTTTGTATTGAAGCTCAGATACCGGTGTTGATTTTTGTGGGCACCACTGGTCTGGGGGCTGGCCTGCCCGGCGGCAACGGTATTTTGCTTGACAGTTGTCATCCCCGCCATCTTGACTGGGTTGCCGCCAAAAATCCCTTACTGAAGATCGTTGCGGCACGACCTGGCTGGCCGTGGCAAGCTGAGACCATCGCCGTGTTGATGCACAAGCGCAATATTTGGTATGAATTACACGGGTGGTCGCCCAAGTACTTTACGCCCGATCTCAAACACGACATTGCGCGTCGCCTGCAAGACCGCATCATGTTTGGCGGCGATTACCCTTTATACAAATACGAAAGACTCACCGCTGAGTGGAAAGCCGAAGGCTATTCAGAAGCAGTGTTAGATAAAGTATTTTATAAAAATGCCGAAGCCTTTTTAGCCGGAGAACAACGCTAATGGATTTAGGACTAAAGGGTAAGGTCGCGATCGTAGGCGGCGCGAGCATGGGGATTGGTTTGGGCATCGCCAACCAGCTGGCGAACGAAGGCGCAGATCTGGTGATCTTCGCGCGCCGACTGCCCAAGCTCGAGCAAGCAGCAGCAGAGCTCGTGCGCAAGTACGACGTTCGGGTGTTGCCAGTGGCTGCTGATATTCGCGACAAGGACGACAGCGCGCGCATCGTACAGGCCGCCATCGATGCGTTTGGCAGACTAGACATCTTAGTCAACAACGATGGCGCGCCGCCGCTCGGCGCGATCGACTCGTTTGACGACGTCGCCTGGCAAAAAGCGATTGAACAAAACCTGTTTAGTGTGATTCGGATGGTGCGCTCGGCCCTGCCGCATTTAACAGCAGCAGGCGGTGGCAGTATTTTAAATATCTCGGCGATTTCAGCGATTCAGCCCATCGCAGGTTTTGCACTCTCGGTTGCCACGTGGGCGGGCGTAATCGGCTATGCAAAGACCTTATCACTAGAAATCGCACGACACGGAATCAACGTCAACACCATCTGCCCGGGCTACATCGATACCGATCGCCTACAAAAAGTTTTTGCGTCTGGCACTGAAAGCCCTGAGGCCGTACGCGCGAAGCTCATCACAGAGATTCCGCTGGGTCGCATTGGTTCAACGGCCGATATTGCGAACCTCGTGGCTTTGTTGGTTTCGCCGGCTGGCTCATACATCACTGGCTGCACGATTCCGGTCGATGGCGGTCTGTTACGCGCGCTACGCTAAAAAATGGCTGATTCCAAACATTCAACCCGCGCGCAGCCGGCCTTGTACACCACGCCACAATATCAAACGCGGCTCACCCCCGCCTTGCGCGAGCGCTATATCGCCAGCAAGGGTTGGCACGACGTCACGTTTTATGATTTCATCGTGCAACGCGCCGCAGAACACCCAGAGCGCATAGTCTTTAGCGACGAGACGCGAAGCCTGACCTACGGTCAACTCAAAGAGCAAGTCGAACGCTGCGCCGCTTTTTTTAAAAGTATCGGGATCGGCGCAGGTGATGTCGTCACGCTGCAGTTTCCAAATCGTGTTGAATTTCCGATTGTGTTTTTTTCGCTCGAACTACTTGGCGCCATCGCCAATAAAATCAGCCCAGATTTTAGGCGTCGCGAAGTCGAATACATTTTGCGTTTTTCAAAGAGCAAAGCGTTTGTATGCGCGTCAAACTTTAAAGGCTTTGACTACGCGGCCATGATTGACGACTTGCGTCCAAACTTACCGGGCTTAACAACCGTGATCGTGTCGGGGACAACTTCAGTGGCAAATGTTCATTCGCTTGAGCAAGGCCTAGCCGCTTCTGCGCCCTTAAGCGCCACTGACCGCGTACATATGAGTCCCGATGCGGTGATGCGCATGGCCTTTACCTCTGGAACAACGGGCGATCCCAAGGGCGTGATGCATAGCTTTAACAGCACTTTGTACGCCGCTGAAGTCCTCAATACCGAAATGCACGTCACAGCCGATGACGTGCTACTGATCTGGTTACCCGTGGGTTTGAACTGGGGCTACTTAAGTTTGCTGCAAACTGTCATGAGCGGTGCGCGGGCGGTCTTGATGGAACGCTTTCAGGCCGAACGGGCGCTCGCCCTGATCGAGCAGCATCGAGCTAGCTTTATTCCGACCGCCCCTGCTTCGTTATTGGCAATCATGAATGTGCCTGACTTTAAAAAATATGATTGCTCGTCCTTACGCGTGGTGATCACGGGTGGCGCCTCTGCAGCGATCGAAACGATTCGTGACTATCAAACGCATATGAAGGGTCACTTGCTTGAACTGTATGGCATGCTCGAGACTGGCTTCCACACCTTCACTCGCTTTGAAGACGACCCCGAAAAAGTGAACGGCACGATTGGTCGCATCGTTGGGCAAATGGAACTTCGTCTGATCGACGAAGCCGGCAACGATGTGCCGTATGGTGCCGAAGGCGAAATCGCGGCGTATGGGCCGTCGGTGCATTTGGGTTATTTCGATAACCCCACCGCCAATAAGGAACTCTTTACCGATGATGACTGGTTCAGAACCGGCGACCTTGGTAAATATGTCGATCAGGCCGGCAACATCATGATTGTTGGGCGTCGCAAAGAAATGATTAACCGCGGGGGTAAAAAGTATTTTCCGCGTGAAATTGAAGAATTTCTTTACGCCCTACCCGCGGTGTTACATGCTGCGATCGTGGGGGTAAACGACCAACGCCTGGGCGAAAAAAATTGTCTTTGCATTGTATTAAAACCCGGTGCACAATTAACCTTGACTGAAGTTATTGCTTCGCTCAAGGGGCAGGTCGCTGACTATAAGCTGCCCGAGATGCTCGAATTTTATGATGAACTACCGTTTACTCCGACAGGCAAGATTCGCAGGCATGTGTTAACTGCAGATGTGCTTGCACGGATACAAGCTCGTTCCCTCCCACGTTAAAAAGAGTGTTTTATGACCCTTCAAAAAAATTTTAAAATTTCCTGTGGCATTGCCTTTACGACCTTGTCACTCTTAACCAGCTCGCTTGCGATTGCACAAACTGCTGCACCCACAACGACAACAGCCGCAGCTTCAAAAGTCGAAATGCAATGGCTGGGGCAAGCTGGCTTTCGCATCGTGTCCCCAGGCGGCAAACTGATTGTGGTTGACCCTTGGATTAAAGGGGGCCCTAAAGCGCCAGCTAACTACAAAGCTGATCTAGCAGCGTTAGGCAAGATTGATATCTTACTGGTCACGCACGCGCACGTTGATCATTTAGGTGACGCTCCAGCGCTGGCGATTTTGAATAAGACTAAATTGTATGGCCCCGCTGATATGGTGACGCCACTCATTACGCTTGGCATGATTCCTGCAGACTTGGGGCACCGTTTTAATAAGACGGGTAACGTCAAGCCGGCTCCTGGCATTAAGGTGACTGCGGTTAAAGCTGAGCATTCTTCTTTAATTGTCTGGAACAATCCACTCACGAGCAAGAATGAATCGCATCCAGCGGGTGAAGCAATGGGTTACATCATCGAACTCGAAAATGGCTTCAAGATTTGGCACATGGGTGATACGGGCTTGTTTGGTGATATGCAGTTCATCGCTGAGCACTACAAGCCTGATCTGGTATTAATTCCAATCGGTGGCAACTTCACGATGGATCCTGAGGATGCTGCGTTTGCGTTGAATACTTGGATCAAGCCCAAGATGGTGATCCCGATGCATTACAACTCAAATCCTTTGACAGCCGGCACGCTGGCTGAGTTTCAGGCGGCGATGAAGGGTAGCTCGGTCAAAATTGTTCCGATGACTGAAGGGCAGACGGTGTCGTTTTAAGCTTTTGTTTTAAGCTTTTGTTTTAAGCATTTGTTTTAGGCTGTTGTCTTCGAGGGTTACGGCGCAGTGCCGCAGGACATTTGGCGGGAGACGACGCCACGGTCGGGGTCCCGAGCGTAGACCTTGACGCAATTGTTGCGCCGAACCGTACGTCGATCGCGCGATGCAAATGACCGCAAATGACGCGTTCGATGTTTGAATACTTTGCAACGAGTGTTTCAAGTTCTGCCGCACCCTGCAATAAACCAATCTGATCCATATGACCGATTAAGGTCTTGAACGGTGGATGATGCATCGCAACCACGACTGGCATATGAATCTGTTATTGAAAAACTTCAATTTCTCGAAAAGTCATCTTGTGCGGCATCATTTGGCGAAAAGAGGCTCTGTCATCAAAATCGAATATTCACAAAGTACTCTGTTACGCGAGATTTAGATATTGCGCCGCAGCATCTAAGTCTCGCAATATGATGCCAGGGGTATAAGATGAACGTAAAGAAACGTTGGGTGGCTTACTGCTCGGGCAATAC
>CAMCZQ010000244.1 GCA_945887835.1 Bordetella parapertussis
ATGATCGAGTGCTTTTTCCAGATGGACAACTGGCCGCGCCTGGGGGCGCTTACTGTGCCGCTACTTCAGCTAACAGGCAGCCAGAAGACCGCCACCAATGTTGATGAGCAGCGCGAGGTGAACAAGGCCGTTCCCGATGGCCGGCTCAAGATTTTTGAGGGCTTCCGCGGGATGATCCACATCTTCCAAGCGAAGGCCTGTGCGCTTGAGGCCCTGCGTTTTTGGAACGACGTCGACAGCGGAAAGAAGGTGCGCGAGTGAGCCACTAAAGATTTTTTTTATCGATTGGATATTTTGCTTACGAAGACAACGTAGCAACCAAACCGAAAAGACGATAGACCAGACCAACGATTTAAACCAAGTTCAGAATCACTTCTCATTAGTTACTACTCCGCATTAGCGACTAGAAGCTCAATGCGCAGCGCCTAACTAAGTTTCGTTCTTTAGGGTCGAGAGGCCATCACTTGAAGAAGGACTCGTTTATGGAAATCCGTAATTTTGAGGCACCTCTAGGCGCCGAAATCATTGGGCTGGATTTAAATGAGCCGTTAGATTCTGAATCGTTTTCTCAGATATCACAGGCGTGGGCAGACAAGGGAGTTATTGTCGTTCGAGGACAAATCTCTCTGACCCCAGAACGCTACGTTGCTTTCGCTCGGTTGTTTGGCGATCTTGAGATCATGAAGGTCTATACCGAGTTCATCAGTCCGCTGCATCCTGAGATCTTCGTGGTATCTAATGTGATCGAAAATGGCAAGCCGATTGGGCTGCAAGACGCGGGCCAGATTTGGCACTCGGACGGCTCGTTTAGACCAGAGCCACCGATGGGCTCGCTGTTGCACGCTATTGAGATACCTCGGGCGAATGGCAAGGTCTTGGGCGATACCATTTTTTCTAGCAGCAGTGCCGCTTATACTGCGCTGCCAATCGGGTTAAGAAAGCGGCTTGACCGCCTTTGGGCGGTGCACCGACTAAACGATGGCCGCAGTGCTAAGACGCCAACAGTGTCTGAAGGTCGTGCGAATTTGACAGACGCCTTGAAAAAGGCCATACCGCAGTTGTTGCACCCTGTCGTGCGAACTCACCCATTGACGGGCCGCGATTGCCTATATGTCAATCCACTGTTTACGTCACAGATTGCGGATATGCCCCCTGCAGAGAGCGAAGCTTTGCTTGCCGAAATTTTTTTGCACTGCACAAAGCTTGAGTTTTGTTACCGGCATCAGTGGTGCGATGGCGATATTGTGATGTGGGATAACTGCTCAACGCAACACAATGCCATCGGTGATTATGGCATTTTGCACAGACGAATGAACCGCATCACGATCAAGGGAAGCACACCTTTTAATGGGCAGCGACAGACCAGTCGAAGTTGGGACTAACTGGTTTCAATATCAATAATCCGGCGTGACGTCGTGCTTCATCGCACTGAGCTATGTGAATAGATTTAATCGATCTAAATCAACACTAGATTGAAATGATTGCTACTGTAAGGGATGCATATGAGTGAGATTGAATGGTCCTCTATACTTTCAAATGAAGACATTGAAAACTATAAGCGCGATGGTTATCTCGTTCCACGCTTTCGCTTAACAAGTGATGATTTGCTATACCTTCAGGGTCTGATTGAACAGTTGGTCACAGATAATCCTGATCGTCTAGATCAAGCGATGGTATCGCCTCACATTCGTGGCAGTGCGGTACAGGGGTTAAGAGCTTCTGGAAACTGGCTACCCATCTCGACGCACCCGCATATCGTAGATATGGTGGCTCAGCTTATTGGGCCTGACATCATTCTCTGGGGATCGACAGTCTTCTACAAACGAGCAATCGCGGGTCCCATGACTGGTTGGCACAGAGATGGACAAGCGTGGCCGATTCGACCGCTAGCTACGACGACTGTTTGGATCGCAGTGACACGCAGCACGCGAGAGAACGGTTGTTTGCGTATCATTCCGGGGTCGCATTTGCCTCAGAGACTGGGTAACCATATCTACAAAGACCAAAACGATATGATGGTAAGGCTTAGTTTGGCGCCTGAAGAGTTCGATCAAAATAAGGCAATCGATATTGAACTAGAGGCCGGACAGATGGTATTTTTTGACGTTTACACAATTCATGGTGCTGGGCATAACTTAGGCACAACCCCGCGTGCAGGCTATGCACTTCGTTTCATGCCAGCGACTAGCCATTTCGATCATGAGGGAGCCTTTAATCGAGATATGCCTGGCTACGCACACGACTCTCGCGCGCTGCTATTAGTGCGTGGCGAGGATCGCTCGGGCAAGAATGATTTTGTGCGCGGCCACCCGTCTGTGTAGCGATTCATGACATCAACCAGATCTAAATTTTAGTGATGCCGCCATTTGGTTAGTGGCGTGACTAATCGGCAACTGAGGATATACCCATGAGACTTGATTTTGTTAAAAAATTGTATGTTGCCGTGCTGGTGACTCTTTTCATTACGCCATTTGCCTTGGCAGCTGATGAGGATTCGTACCCCAGCCGTCCTGTCAAGCTGATTGTGCCGTTCCCACCAGCAGGTAGCACCGATATCATGGCGCGTCGACTAGCTGAAAGACTAGGGGCAACAATGGGTCAGACTTTCGTGGTCGAGAATAAGCCTGGTGCTGGCGGTAACATCGGGGCGGCGCTTGTGGCCAAGTCGTCTGCTGATGGCTACACGATTCTGATAGGCAGTTCTGGTGTAATTTCGGTCAATCCACATCTTTATAAAGATGCAGGATTTAATGCGGCCACAGATTTTGTAGCAGTGTCTTTGTTGGTGCGAATGCCTTCACTGATTGTTGCGCACCAAAACTTTCCAGCTAAAGATCTATTGCCGTTCGTTGCTTACATTAAAGAGAATCCATTAATGTATGGCCATCCGAGTGTAGGCAGCTCTAAGCATGTTGCGGCAGAAGAATTGCGTATTAAAACTGGGGCCAAGTTAACGCCGGCCGCATATAAAGGCAGTGCCCCGATGTTGAATGACCTGTTGGGCGGCCATATCATGATTGCTTTTGATGAGCCGCTCACTGCTATGCCGCACATCAAGGCAGGCAAGATGGTACCTATCGCGATCACGGGCCCAGTTCGCTGGCCAACCCTGCCCAATGTTCCTCGTGTGTTAGAGGCTGGTGGCTCACTTGCCGATTATGATGTGACGGGATGGTTCGGACTATTTGTGCCGACGGGTACCTCGACACAGATTGTTCAACGCCTAAACATTGCGGTACGTAAAGTGTTCAGTGATGAAGAGTTTCGACGTACTTTATATAATAACGGCTCCGAGCCAGTGGGCAGCTCGGTGGCAGAGGCTGATCAGTTCGTGCGTACCGAATACCAGCGTTGGGGTGATTTAATTCGGATAACTGGTCTTAAGGCAGAGTAGCAATTTTATAGAGAATTACGCGATTTTAACGGTATGGGGATGTTGTCTATCTGTATCAAATATAAGAATTTAGATGTTGCGGCCGTGGCGAGTGCGTGTGGAACCAAAAATCAATGCGTCTAGTTATTCGGCGCGTATGATAATTTTGATGGACTAGCGCCGAGTTAGACTGATCGGAACTGAATGTGCATAATGGGCAACAACCTTGCGATAGCCCATTGGTAGGCATTATCGAATACTGGCTGGTGCTAAAGCCCTAGTGATACTTGCCTCACCACGACCGTAAATCGCTGGGTTATAGCCTGCAACAGTGTCTGTTCTTGCTGTGTTTAATAACTGGTTTGTCACTGCGGTTGCACTCGCTGTTGTGAATTTACTTCCTAAAATAGCAGCATAACCAGCGACTATCGGTGCTGCATATGAAGTGCCCCAAGCACCGCCCAATGAGCTACTGTCGACACCAACCACAAGAAAATTGCGCTGTACAACCGGGCTAGTCCCCGCTGTGTTGGAATAGTTAGCCATTGACGCTGGACTTGCAGTCGTACCGTTTTTTGAGAGCGCCCCGACTAATATCGCAGATTGTTGCCCAGCGAGCCGAACTCCCAGACCGTCGATTTTTCCAGCATAATTTCCCGAGGGTATAGTTGCGCCTACGGGGATTGAGTCGTTCCCAGCCGATTTTGTAACCACTGCATGACCCTTTGTGGCGTAGCCGATGATAGCTTCATAAGACGCTAAGTACGTGCCTGTGCCGCCAGCACTAATTATTCCATACGATGTATTAAAAATGTTTAACTTATTAGGGACTATGCCAATGACAGCCTCTCCTGCCCATTGGTGGGCAACTACGCTGGCAGATGGGGCAGTTTCAGTTGCAAATGACAATACCCAAGCGCCATGGTTAAACCCATTTACTGATGTAAAGTTGTCATGAATGTTAATGACCGTGTTTTGACCTTTGTAGCCTTGCGCCCAAGCCGCCCACACTTCGGGGCTTTGATATTGGTAAGCTTGTTGAGCAAAAGCCGCTGATGCCGAGGTAATGAGAGCGGCTAGTGCCAGAGTTTTAAAAGTGAGCTGTTTCAT
>CAMCZQ010000245.1 GCA_945887835.1 Bordetella parapertussis
GCGGATTTGATTGATGAAAATCACCATGCAATTCGTACGCTTGATGCTGGCAGTGAGTTTGCGCAACGCCTGGCTCATCAGGCGAGCCTGCAAACCAGGTAGGGAATCGCCCATCTCGCCTTCGATTTCGGCTTTTGGCGTGAGCGCTGCCACAGAGTCAATCACGATCAAATCAACCGAGCCCGAGCGCACCAGCGCATCGGTGATTTCGAGCGCCTGCTCACCCGTATCGGGCTGAGAGATCAACAAATCGGTCAGATTGACGCCTAACTTAGAGGCATATTGCACATCAAGCGCATGCTCGGCATCGATAAACGCGCAAGTACCGCCGACTTTTTGCATTTCGGCAATCACTTGCAGCGTGAGCGTAGTTTTGCCTGAGGACTCAGGGCCGTAGATTTCAATCACGCGCCCACGTGGCAGACCACCCACGCCAAGCGCGATATCTAAGCCCAGCGAGCCGGTAGAAACCACTTGAATGTCATGTTCGACCTCGTTATCGCCGTAGCGCATGACGGATCCTTTGCCAAACTGCTTTTCGATTTGCGCAAGTGCTGCAAGCAGCGCCTTTGCTTTTTCGGGGGAGCCGGCTTTGAGGGCTTTTTCGTCCATGACCAATCCTTTAAGTGGAAATCAATGAAATAATTATACTGTACAAATAAACAGTATTGCAAGGTCTTTTTACAATAAATATTAAATATAGGGATAACCCTTATTCTGAATAACTTCGTAGGAAGAACCTAGATGCTATGACAGAATAGCCTTTGTTCGTGACTGATTGGCTCTTTTTGACCATGCGTATTCTGATCGCAGAAGATGATAGTATTTTGACCGATGGTCTGACGCGCTCTTTGCGTCAGCATGGCTATGCAGTGGACGCGGTCAGCGATGGAATCGCCGCAGACGCCGCGCTGATGGCCCAAGAGTTCGACCTGCTCATTCTTGATTTAGGCTTGCCTCGGCTATCGGGCCTCGCCGTTCTCAACCGTTTGCGGGCACGGCAGTCACGCTTACCTGTGTTGATTCTGACCGCGGCCGATAGCATTGAGCAACGGGTCAACGGGCTTGATCACGGCGCCGATGACTATATGGCCAAACCTTTCTCGTTGTCAGAACTTGAAGCGCGCGTGCGAGCCCTTGCCCGGCGGGGTGCTGGCGGCGGCGGTACGCTCTTGCTCCATGGCAAACTTGAGTTCGATCAAACTGGACGAGTCGCCTCGGTTAACAATCAACCGCTCGAACTATCTGCCCGCGAAGTCAGTTTGCTAGAGATTTTATTAACGCGTAGCGGCCGCATGGTCAGTAAAACCCAAATCGTTGACCACCTTTGCGAATGGGGCGAAGAAGTCAGTTCGAACGCGATTGAAGTGTATGTGCATCGACTGCGTAAAAAACTTGAAGACAGTGGTGTAAAAATCGCGACCGTTCGCGGGCTTGGTTATTGCCTCGAACGTGAAGCGTCTGCACCAGTCACTCAACGCTGAAGGACAAGCGCCTTCAGACACAGACAGCCTTTATGCAAAATTCAAGCGTCATCCCTGCACACACGCTGCCAAAAAGAGAACCCGACGCCGCTCAACCTGCAGAAGGCCCGGCGCCATTTGATGCCCCCGCTCGCCGCTCACTGCTAGGTGAGATTCTCGACTGGCTCCTCGCACCACTTTTTTTATTGTGGCCAATGAGCATCGCCATCACCTACGTGGTTGCTCAAAACTTAGCGAATGGACCTTTCGACAAAAATTTAGCAAATGCCTTGCTGATTTTGGGCCAACAGGTAGAAATTGAAGATAACAAAGCTGTGTTAAAGATTTCAGCACCCGCTCGTCTGGCCTTACGCACACGAGAGAACGATGGAGTATTTTGGAAGGTCTCAACTAGCAGCGGAGAGCTTCTCGGTGGGGATACCGAACTGCCCTCTCCCCAATTCACACCGAACGAGAAAAAAAATCACGTTTATTACCAAAATTACACTCTGCGAGATTTTGAAATCCGTGCGGCCTATTTGTGGAACGATTTCGGACAACGTAACAGCGCCCCCATACTTTTACTCGCGGCTGAGTCGATCGATCAACGCACTCGATTCGCCAACGACATTATTAAAGGTGTGATCTTTCCACAATTTTTTGTGCTTCCAATTGCAGCGTTTTTAATTTGGTTTGGCTTATCAAGCGGCATCGCACCTATCAATGCGTTGCAAAAACGCTTACGTGCTCGGCGCCCGGACGATTTATCGCCAATCGACAGGCATGCTGCACCATCAGAAATTGAACCCTTGATCACAGCGATGAATCATCTTTTGATCAGGCTCGAAGCCAACGTCCTGACGCAACGGCGTTTTGTTGCTGACGCGGCACACCAACTTAAGACACCGCTGGCCGGCTTACGGACTCAGGCCGAACTCGCGCTGCGCAGTGACGCTCAGGCGCAAACCCAAGCGAGTCTGCTGCAAATTGTTCAAGGCACGCAACGCGCCACTCGCTTAGTGAATCAACTGTTGTTAATGGCCTCGGCAGAAAATCCCAACGACCTCAAGCTCAGTCCCATTGACCTTGTGGCGCTAGCACGCGAACAGACGTTGTTGTGGGTCGATCAAGCACTCAGGCAAGGTCTTGACATTGGCTTTGAGGGCCCGGACCACCCCCTGATGATTAACGGGGAGCCCATTCTTTTAGCAGAGGCAATCAATAACCTGATTGATAACGCCTTGCGCTACACCCCAGCGCCTGGGCACATCACCGTGGCGGTGACCGAGCGCTTGCACGCTGTTGTGCTCTCTGTTCAAGACTCTGGGCCCGGCATTTTGGCTGAAGAGCGCTCTCGAGTGTTTGATCGGTTCTATCGAGTTCTGGGTGCGAAGGCAGAGGGCAGCGGGTTAGGACTTGCGATCGTCAAAGAGATTGCGCAACGTCATCGAGCCGAGGTCTATGTGAGTGATTTTTCTGAGAGCGGCAGTGACGCAACGGGTGCTCGTTTCGAATTAAGCTTCATTGCACACTCTAGTAGCGACGACTGAGTTGCTTTGCAACCTCACCCAAATGGACTCTTATGCGCTCAAAATAGGGTTAACACTTAAGGGAAAATACCAGTTCATTTTTAGCAGGCTAGGCTGGCGGATGGACTGGTGTTGAATCACCACAAGCGTGTCAGTCACGCGTCAGATAAAGACCTTACATTAGCGCAAGTTAACAGCGATAACAGGCGCAGTTGAGCGCGCAAAAGCTTTTGACGGAGACATGAGTTGTTATTCACTTTGAACCTTCTGCAACTGATCTTATACATTGGCCTTTGGGCACTTGCCGGCCAGGGTCTGTTGTTTATTATTGCCGGCGCTAAGCGAGACACCAACTTGTTTTATCAACTTTTTGAAGTGATCAACAAGCCTTGGATTTTCTTGGCCGCGCTGATTTCTCCTAAACAAATCGCCACGCGCCATCACCCCTTTGTAGGATTTTGTGTTGTGGCTGCACTTTACCTCACTGTGACCGTCGTCAAAATTGAACACTGTGTGTCGGTTGGGGTGCAGGCATGCAAATGAACGTTGATCTTACGTGGCATTGGCATAAGTGGGCAGCCATTAGCTGTATCGTCGTCGGTGCAAAGAAGAAAGCGACCGATATTTTTACAGACATGCTCGCGCGCGATCCAAAAGACATGTATGCCCTGTCAAGCCTCGCCCACCTAAAGGCTGAGACAGGCGATCAGGACGGCGCAGTCAAGGTCTATCAACAACTGGTAAGCGATGAGCGCGCTCCGATTTCAGCTTGGTTCAATCTGGGGTATCTGCAGCAAGAACTGGGGCACCTAAGTGAGGCAGAGTCCTCGTTTCGTCGAGCCTTGGCGCTGAACCCTAAGCTAGATCAGGCTTGGTATGGCTTGGGCTTGGTCCTGATCGAGCAAGGTCGCTTGGAAGACGCCACTGAGGCACTCGAGCAAAATACTAAGCTGCAACCGATGAGCCCCTACGCCTGGTATCAACTGGCTCGCGTTCACCTCGATCGCGGTGCGCCCGAGGCCGCGAAAAAAATCATCAAACATCTGAAGGGCTTTGAACCAAAGTTTGCCGCGCAACTTGAGCGCGAAACAGGATTATCTGGCTGAAGCCTGATTTGAGATAGCTGGCTTTAAGTTTGTCATTTGTAATACGTCTTGCAACAACGCTTTTTTCAAAGATTTACTTTTTTTAAGATCCGACGAGGCCTAGGCCGAGTCAAGACTGAGATAACCCAGAGCATTCTGGCCTGTAAAAACGTCGAGGAGGCATCACCGTGCAATTAACCGAAAAACATCGGACCTACTGGCAAACAAACTTGAGGATCACATCGATCTTGTTGTTTATCTGGTTTGTGGTCACCTTTGTCGTGAGCTATTTTGCGCGCGATCTGAACTTCACTTTTTTTGGCTGGCCTTTTAGCTTCTGGATGGGTGCGCAAGGGTCGTTGGTGGTTTATTGCCTA
>CAMCZQ010000246.1 GCA_945887835.1 Bordetella parapertussis
CGCTGCCGCGGTAGGGCACGGGTTGCAGCTCGAGCTTGGCCTGTGCGGCAAGCACCTTGACTAAAAATTCTGGTACTGAAGCGGGGGCTGGAACTCCGATCGAGAATCTTTCGCGTGGCTGAGTGTGTAACCATGCAAAATATTGTGCGTAAGTCGCGGCAGGCGTGCCAGGCGAAACAGCCAAACCATTGGCAAATGAGGCAAAGCCAGCAACGGGAGTGAAATCCTGTTCAGGCGTGAACCCCGGGTTTTTTAGCACTAAGGGCAAAATTGAAATGGTGTGGTCGTGCGACAAAAACAAAACTGAACCATCTTTTGGGGCAACTTTTAAAGCCTGCGCAGCGATCTGACCGCCCGCGCCGGCTTTATTCTCGACGATCACGTTCACGCCCAAAGCGGGGCTTAACTGCTCGGCCAAGACGCGGGCGATGGCGTCAGTGCCCCCGCCCGCCGGAAAACCCACCATCAAACGAATGACAGAGGGCTGGGCCTGCGCTATCAAATGGCAAAGCACCAAAGCAATGCCAGTTAGAAGTCGATGCATGCGTGTCCTGGGCTGTGCTTTGGTTGCGTGCGATTAACAGTCTTGTGTGGTGAGCTTTTTAAACTTACTCGACGCCGTGAAGTTCAACTTCAAAAACCAGTGTGGCATTAGGTGGAATCACGCCGCCAGCACCCCGCGCACCATAGCCCATTTCAGACGGGATAATCAGCGTGCGTTTGCCGCCGACCTTCATACCGGCAACGCCTTCATCCCAGCCTTTGATCACATGGCCAGCCGCGAGCGGAAAGTCAAACAATTGGCCGCGGTCAAGCGAACTATCAAATTTTGTGCCTTTGTGATCTGCAGCGGCAGCGTCAAACAGCCAGCCGGTGTAATGGACCGAAACTTGCGTGCCGGGTACGGCCTCGGCGCCGGTGCCAAGGGTTATATCAATTTTTTGCAATGTGGTCATGAAGAACTGCCTTATTCAGATCGTGTGCCGGGCGGCCCACCGCTCGGGCAGAAGTATATGACGTTTCGTGACGTTCGAGTTTGAACGAGGCAATTGGCACAGCTTTGCCGTATAAGTGACCTTGGTAGCGCTCGCAGCCGTATTGCAAAAGAAAACTGTGCTGTTCAGCGGTTTCGACGCCTTCTGCGATCACCGTCAGGCCTAACGACTTGCACATCGCCAGAATGGTGCGCACAATCGTCGCATCTTCAGGGTCTTGTCCAAGATTGCCTACGATGGCGTGGTCAATCTTGACCTCGTCAACGGGCAGGCGTTGCAGGTGCGTCAGGCAAGAGTATCCAGTGCCAAAATCATCAAGGGAAAACTGAATCCCTCGTTTTTTAAGTTCGACCATACGCTCGACCGCTTCGTCAAACCGTGACAACACCGCCTTTTCAGTGAGTTCGATTTTTAGCAACGTGGGATCAACTCCCTGCTCATCGAGGGCAGCAAAAACTTGCTCGACAAAGTGAGCATGATGAAATTGTTTTGCTCCGACGTTGATTGACAACGTCAGACCGCGCGTGAGCAAATGACTTTGCCAGGCTTTCAGTTGGGCACACGATTCTTTAAGCACCCACTCGCCGATCGGCACGCTTAGACCATTTTCTTCGGCGAGCGGTATAAATTCACCCGGCGAGACCGTAGCACCTGTTTTTGGAAGCCAGCGTAACAAGGCCTCGGCCCCAATGACGTTACCCACGGCGTCAAGCTGAGGCTGGTAGTGCAGCTCAAACTCCTGATTGTCAATGGCCATGCGCAGCGCCGTCTCGATTAAGGTGCGTGTGTTGATCGCCTCTTGAAGTTCGGGGTTAAAGATACAGGCTTGATTTCGCCCCACGCTTTTTGCATGGTAAAGGGCGATATCAGCCTGTTTCATGACAGCGTCGATCGAAAGCTCTTGCCCTTTAAAAATGGCGACACCAACACTCGTACTGCAGCGGTAGGCCGGTCGATTTGGACTGAGGTGGTAGGGTTCATGAAGGACTTGATTGAATTTGTGGGCGATCAGTTTTGCGCGCGAGACGGCCAAGTCGCGGTCAACACCCAAGCCGTCGGTGACCACCACGTACTCATCGCCTCCCAACCTGACTACCAAATCTTTTTGGCGCACGCTGCGCAACAAACGGCCGGCAACCTCAATCAGAAGGCGATCGCCTAGATCGTGCCCCTGAGTATCGTTTAAGGTTTTAAAGTTATCAAGATCTAGCATCAGGACCGCTAGGTATTCTCGGCTTTTTTTGTTCTCCGTCATGACTTTTGCCAAATGCTGTAGCAGTAAACGGCGATTGGGCAGCTCAGTCAGTGGGTCGTAATAGGCAAGTTTATAAAGCGGATCTATGGCAGTTTTCTTTTTATTAGTTGGCAGACAGAGGCCTAAGACGCCTGCGTCAGACAACCCGACTACCTGAAAATGGATTGCGATAACATCATGCGCGGCATGGACAAAATAAATTTCGCTGCGTTGCGACTTGCCTGGCGCGAGGCCGTCTGCTGGCGTGATGGTTTGGGTTAAAAAACCTGGCGCATACAGCTCTGCCAGAGGCTTGTTCAGGACCTGCTCTTTTTTCAGTGCGAGCAGGCGGCAAAAAGCTAGATTGGCTTCCTGAATGACGCCTTTTGCGTTCAGGCGTACGATTCCCATTGGCGCGTGCCGCAAGACTAATGCACAAACCTCTTCGTTTGCCTTGAGTTTCTCTGGAGTTGTTGTTGCTTCAGGCTTAGACATACCCTATTTTTTAGTGCATCTCGCGCGAGTTGGATACCCATTTGACGCAATGGGCAGAAGCACAGCGCAAGGACTCAGATAAGCCTGATTTGGGCGAATTGCAGCTTGTGGTTATGATCGAGTCTCAAAATGTAAAAAACAGGAGACTGCACCATGATTTATGAACTTCGTGTCTATCACGCAGCACCCGGTAAGTTGCCCGCCCTGATCGAGCGCTTTGCCAATCACACTGTGCCAATCTGGAAAACGCATGATTTTCGACCTGTTGGTTTCTGGACAGTCGATATCGGCGAGAACACCAACGACTTTTATTACATGCTGGAGTGGGAGGATATGGCTCACCGTGATCGCGCTTCGGCGACGTTTATGGCCGATCCGAAGTGGCTAGCTGCACGTGCGGCCTCAGAAAAGGATGGCGCCTTACTTGCGGGTGTTTCACGTACGATTTTGAAACCGACCGAATTTTCGAAGCTTAAGTAATGTCTAGCATTGCCATCGGAGTTTTTGTTCATGACGCTCATTGAATCACTGACGGCGCGTGCGGTGTTCGCACCGATTAAGCGTCCTTTGCAAACCTCGACCGGAGCCGTCAGTAAAGCCCCGATGGTCTTAATCGATCTCACGACGTCTGATGGAGTCGTGGGACGAAGCTATTTATTTTGTGTTACGCCGCTTGCACTCAAGGCGCAAGTGGCGTTGCTTGAGGACATGGCGAGCGTGCTTGTCGGTCAGCCTCTAGTGCCTTTCGAGCTCGAGCGCGTACTCAATCAACGCTTTACCTTGCTTGGGGCGGTCGGCCTGGTCGGTATGGCGATTGCTGGCGTGGATATGGCTGTCTGGGATGCCCTGGCGCGCCAGGCTGGGCAACCACTGGCTTGTTTGTTGGGCGGTCAGCTCAAGGCGATCACAGCCTACAACAGCTGCGGCTTGGGCTTGACCGGTCATCGGGCAGATTTGGCGGCGCTGGCGCGCGAGTCAACCGAATTATTAGCGGGTGGTTTTTCGGCGATGAAGTTGCGACTCGGCTATGCCGAACTTGCAGAGGATGTCGCGGCGGTCAAAGCTGTGCAAGGTGCTTTGCCGGCGGGGGTTCGACTCATGACGGATTACAACCAAGGCTTGGACCCGACCGAGGCGATTCGCCGAGGTCGTGCGCTCGATGATTTGGGTGTAACTTGGATTGAAGAGCCAGTGCGTGCCGACGACCATGCGGGTTGCGCGCGCGTGGCCACAGCCTTGACAACGCCTGTGCAACTGGGTGAAAACTATTGGGGGTCGCGCGACATGGCGCGTGCCGTTGCTGCGCAAGCAAGCGACTTTGTCATGCCGGATCTTGAGCGGATTGGTGGGGTTTCGGGTTGGTTGCGTGCGGCGGCCATCGCCGATGCGGCAGCGTTACCAATGTCGACCCATTTGTTTCCAGAGGTCAGTGCGCATTTAATGTGTGTGACACCGACAGCACACTGGCTTGAATACGTGGATTGGGCGAATCCAATCCTGAAAACACCGCTTGAAATTATCGCTGGGCAAGCGGTGCTGCGCAATGAGCCGGGTTCTGGAATAGAGTGGGACGAAGCACAGGTTAAAAAATATGCGTACTAAGCGTCAAGCGACGCCTAGTCGACTTTGATGCCTGTCGATTTAATTACGTCGCCATAGCGCTTGCGATCTAATTTAA
>CAMCZQ010000247.1 GCA_945887835.1 Bordetella parapertussis
GCCAAAGACCCCACCGTGGCGATTCAGCTCGAGCTCAGCCGTCAAGGGATTATGGTTCAGGCCTTAATGACCGATTACGTCAAAAAGAACCCTGTCACTGAAGCCACTGCAAAAGTCGAATACGACAAACTCAAAAAAGCCGAAGACGGAAAATTTGAATACAACGTACGCCACATTTTGGTTGACGACGAAAAAGTCGCCAACGATATTCAAGCCAAACTCAAAGCCAAATCGGCAAAGTTTGAAGATCTTGCCAAGCAGTCAAAAGACACCGGCTCGGCTGAAAAAGGTGGCGATCTAGGTTGGGCGCCCAACACAAACTATGTTGAGCCCTTTGCTAAAGCAGTCGCTGCGACCAAAAAGGGTCAGCTCGCCACGGCACCGGTTCAATCACAATACGGCTGGCACGTGATTGAAGTCATTGATGTTCGCCCCATTGAGTTTCCACCCTTTGAGCAAGTTCGCCCCCAGCTCGAAGAGATGATGAAGCAAACGGCCCTGTCGACATTTCAAGCTGAACTGCGCGGCAAGGCAACGATTAAGTAAGCTCAAGTTAGGCTAGCCACTGAGGTGATTAAAGGGCGTCTTTCAAAGACGCCCTTTTCTTTGTTTAAGCTTGCGCCAATAACGCGCGCAAGCCGTCTTCGTCAAGCACGACTACTCCTAACTCACGCGCCTTTTCAAGTTTGCTGCCAGCATCAGCACCGGCGACCACAAACGAAGTTTTTCTTGAAACTGAACCCGTGACTTTACCGCCCGCGGCAACGATCAGGCTTGAAGCGTCTTCGCGTGACCAAACGGGTAGCGTACCCGTCAGCACAAAGGTTTTGCCAGACAAACCCGCGCTGCGCGCGGCGACCTCAGCGGCAGGCTCAACGCCTTGCTCGCGCAGAGCGCGCACAATCTCTTGATTGTGCGCTTCGGCAAAAAAGCGGGCAATCGAACCTGCAACTACAGGCCCGACATCGTTGACGCCTAGTAAGGTATCCACGCTTGCCGTCATCAAACCTTCGATCGAGCCAAAATGCAACGCCAAATCGCGCGCGGTGGTTTCACCCACATGGCGAATCCCCAAAGCAAAGATTAAGCGCCCCAAGGGCGGTTGTTTAGCTTGCTGGATCGCTGCGATCAAATTGTCTGCTGATTTTTGTCCCATGCGCTCAAAGCCCGCAAGCTCAGCGGCTTGCAGCGTAAAGATATCTGCCAGCGAATGAATACGCGCGCGGTCTACGAGTTGTTCGACAAGTTTTTCGCCTAAGCCCTCAATATCAAGTGCCTTTCGCCCTGCTGCGTGAAGCAAACTTTGTTTGCGCTGGGCAGCGCAAAACAAACCACCCGTGCAACGTGCAATTGCCTCATCTTCAAGTCGCTCAATTGCAGAGCCGCACACCGGGCAAGCCGTTACCATCACAAACTGTGGTGCAAACGCAGGGCGTTTTTCAAGCACAGGGCCCACGACCTCAGGGATGACATCGCCGGCACGACGTACGATGACCGTATCACCCACGCGTACGTCTTTCCGACGAATTTCATCCTCGTTATGCAAGGTGGCGTTGGTGACAGTCACGCCGCCAACAAATACAGGAGACAAGCGCGCCACCGGCGTAATCGCACCCGTACGCCCCACTTGTACCTCAATGTCTAGAAGCGTGGTGAAGGCCTCTTGCGCCGGAAACTTATGCGCAACGGCGAAGCGCGGCGCGCGCGCAACAAAACCCAAGATGCGCTGAGCATCGAGGTCATTCACTTTATAAACGACACCATCAATGTCGTACGGCAGGCTCGCACGACGCAGGCCGACTTGTTCGTAATAGCGCAACAGGTCAGCAGCGCCTTGTGCCACGATATGTTGACTCACGTTCACCGGCAAGCCCAAGCGCGCCATCCAGTCAAGCATGTCACTGTGTTTGTCTAATTGCAAACTACCGACATCACCCCAACCGTAGGCAAAAAATCTTAAAGGGCGCTGGGCTGTGATGCGGGGGTCAAGTTGTCGCAAACTACCAGCCGCTGCGTTACGCGGATTCACAAAGATTTTTTCGCCGCGCACGCGCTGAACTTCATTTAAAAGATCAAAATCAGCCAGGTTCATAAAAACCTCGCCACGTACTTCAAGCACCTCTGGTATCTCGTGAGGCTGGCCCGTTAAGCGCAAGGGAATCGACTTGATCGTACGAATATTGCTAGTGACATCTTCGCCGGTTTGCCCATCACCGCGCGTCGCAGCCTGCACCAGCGCGCCTTGCTCGTAGCGCAAATTAAGCGCCAGGCCATCAAGCTTGAGCTCGCAAAAATAGTCAACTTGCAAAGTACCACTGAGCTTGCCTGCGGCTTTGAGCGTATCGGCAACTCGTTTGTCAAAAGCATGCACGTCTTCAGATTCAAACGCATTGCCCAGCGATAACATCGGCACGGCATGGGTCACGCTGCCAAAGGCCGTTACCGGTGCAGCACCCACGCGCTGCGTGGGTGATTCTGGCGTAATCAATTCTGGATATTTTGCCTCAAGCGCCAGCAGTTCACGCATCAGCAGATCGTATTGCGCATCGCTGGCTTGGGGCGCATCGAGCACATAATAAGCCTGGTTATGACGCTCGATCTCGCGGTGCAACCACGCCGCGCGCGCTAAAGGTTCGGTCATACCGCACACCAACTGGCGTTAAACAAATACGCGCAAGGCGCGCGCGCCACCTGCATGAAAGCCAGCGTGTTCAAGATTGACGTAGACAGTTTTTAGTTGCTCGTCAATTAAAGACTCGGCGCCAGGCTGCAGCCCGCGATCTTGATCATCGACCAACTCAGCGCCCAAGCGTCGCGCGAGTTCTTGTCCGATTTCGGTCATACGGCCAAACGCACGCGTATCAACGGGGCTGCGCGGAACATCAAGCAACAGACTTAAGCGATCCACGCCAGCCATCCCCGCATCAAACGACTCTTCGTCGGCACGCGAAAGCGTAAAACAAACAAAGCCATGATCACCCAGCCAGGCGAACCGGCCTTGGTACGCCACGAAACCCATGGCCTGCGCGGCCTGAGTCACATCTACCACCGAACGCACGCCGGTCAACAGCAGCGTCAAGCCCACTTGCGTGTCGAGCCCTGCACAGACCTGATCCAGACGCTGCGCCAGCGCAACCACTTGCTGCTGCTCGGGGGCCTCAAGCGTGCACTCAAACTGATCCGCTAAGGTTTGAGCGCGTGTAAAAATTTGTGACCACTCAATCGCACTTAAGGGACCACTACGATTGGCTAACAACACCGCTAACTGCACCGAGACATACTGGCCTTGGGGTTCGATCTGCAACGCGTGCTCGCCCTCGCTGTTTTCGACAAAAATTCTGACTGCTTTGCGGCCAGCCACCCGCAAGGGCATGAGCAAGGGCGCAAGATCTTCGCCTGTCATGGGGCCTTGAAAACTTAGCTCAATGACTGCCTCAGTGGCCGAGTCTGGCTCTTGCGTATCGGCGTTTGGCGCGCTGGGCGTGCCCCCGGTAAAGGGTAAGACCACACCCCCGCCACCCAAGCCGGGCTCGCGGCGTACACCGTCACTTGAAACGCCATCGCCAAAAAGAGGATCTTGCTCAATTTTTGGTAACTCGGCCTGCATGCGCCTGCGCACACGCAAATCTTGAAACCAATTAAAGCCCAGCAGCAACAAGATGACCGCTACGCCCAGCACAATCAGATAAAGTTGCAACTCACTCATATATAAACCCTAGAATTAAGCCGCTTCGGCTGCAAGCTGCAGTGCCGAGTCGATATCAACTGCCACAATTCTTGAGACACCCTGTTCTTGCATAGTGACACCAATCAGCTGCCGTGCCATCTGCATGGCGATCTTGTTGTGCGAGATAAACAGAAACTGGGTGTGCTCTGCCATGCTGCCAACCAAATTAGCATACCGCTCAGTATTGGCGTCATCAAGCGGCGCGTCAACCTCATCGAGCAAACAAAACGGCGCTGGGTTGAGTTTAAACAACGCAAAGACCAGCGCGGTCGCAGTAAGCGCTTTTTCGCCCCCCGACAGCAGATGAATCGAGGTAGTGCGTTTTCCGGGTGGCTGAGCCATGACTTGCACACCGGCGTCTAAGATCTCGTCGCCCGTCATGATTAAGCGCGCCTCGCCTCCGCCAAAAAGCTTGGGAAACAACTCGCCAAAGTGCGTATTGACCTCGTTAAAGGTGTTTTGCAACAAATCACGGGTTTCACGATCAATCTTATGAATCGCGTCTTCGAGGGTGTTGATAGCTGTTTGCAGATCCAAAAACTGCGCATCAAGATAGCTTTTGCGTTCGCGCGACTCGTTGAGTTCGTCTAGCGCCGCCAAATTCACGGATC
>CAMCZQ010000248.1 GCA_945887835.1 Bordetella parapertussis
GATCTCGCAGTGCTGCTCAAGGGTTTCACCAACCATCTTGGTGGACAGGCGCGCCTTCAAGTCACGCAGGCGCTCGATCTGGTCATCACGATCTTTGATCTGCGTTTGGTACTTGTCTTTGAGCGACTGTTCTGCGAGTTGCTTTTCAAGCTCAGCCCGCGCCAGGCCATTCTTTAACTCGTCGCGTTCCCGCTCGACCCCATTCAAAGCCTCGGTGATCGCCAGCTTTTGTGCAAGCTCGGTGGCGTCAAGTTTGGCTTTCAGCCCTTGGATTTCTGCGTCTTTGGTTGCGGCGGCATTCTGCAGCCCGCTGGCAAGCTTTGCCTCGGCTAGCTCTGTGGCAGCCAACTTGTCGCGCCTAGCCTGAGCAAGTTCATTCGCCAGCGCGTCACGCTCTTTTTGCGCATCGCTCAGAGCCTCGGTCACGGCCAGCTTGCGCGCAACCTCACCCGCATCAAGCTTGGCCTTGAGCGCCTGGATTTCAGAGTCCTTGGCTACCGCAGACTTCTGCATTTCACTGGCAATCTGCGCCTGGGCAAGCTCGACCGCATTGCGCTTGTCTTGCTCGGCCAGTTCAAGCCGCTCATGCAACTGCTGCTCAAAAGCGCCGTCGCGAACTTGCTTCAGGATATCAGCGTAGCCAGCTTCGTCGATTTTGAAGGCTTTGTTGCAGTGGGGGCAGATGATTTCATGCATGGTGGTGCGTCCTGTTTTTGTTAGTTGTTGCCCAATCGGTCATCTGCGTGCGGTGGGTCTAGCCCAGCTTCTTTTTCTTGAGCGACCCCATAGACCCCACCAAAAGGAAGCATATCAACGCGGTATTGGGTCACGTCTTTCAGTCGTGTATTTCGAAGCTCTGATACATCACACGTTGCCCACTGCTCATCCCCACCCGTATCAGGCATATGCACTACACCTGGTAGAGCCACCAACAGGAATTCAAGGGTTTGCTGACCTTTATTGATATTACCCTTGCATGATTGTGAAGTGAAAAGAATTGGAATCTGACCCCAATTATTGCTAATTTCCCCGTGATTTTGTGTCGGCCTGACCTAGCGACTTTTCCTTAAGTCGCCAACGCCTCATAACTTTGAAAGAATCAAATTTCTCGTCTCGTCAAAGTCACTTGAATATTTTTCTACAACTATGTTTGTAAGTAGCTTTAAGCAATGATCTTTGTCCAAGCCGACATGTGTCGCAATTTCAAAAAACTCATTGTGTTTACCTGCCTGTAGGGCATATTCAAGAATTTCAGCCGCGTCACCATCCTCATCAAGCGAAAGGGCTAGCGATGTGGCTGCCAAAGCGTCTTTGCATTTTTGAATGATCCAAGCCTCTGGCCATGTATCGCCGGGAAGATACGAAGAGTGGGCATCAAACCACGCTTCAAAATCTTGACTAGCATTTTCTGCCATGCGCTTTGCGAGTTGCAGGTTCTCGTTTCTCCGGGCTCTTTGATCGCCATCGAAGACAGCAATAGTAGCTCGCTCTTCACCTCGATCCATAAGCGCAGCGAGTTGTCTTGCAATTGCACCTGCAGAACCAATTATCTTGATACGAACCCTGGTTCTTATCGTTGCTGTTAATGAAGTTTCAATCAATGCTTTCGCTACCTCATCTTCAACATAGATATCAAGCTCCTGACTATTAGTTGATCCCATTTTCGAAAATGCGAAGTCAGGTGATATGCCTGCGGTTGTTCGCGTTTTACCACCGACAGACTCAACGAAAAATCTAGCATCGTCAGGCAAACACTCAAAAATTTCTTTGGAATGAGTAGTGCAGATGACTTGCGTACCAGTTTCTTTGCATACTTCTTTGAGCTTACGCATAAAAAGTTTTTGCGCCTTTGAATGTAGTCTAAGCTCAATTTCGTCGAGCACAAGAAGAGACTTCTCTCCACAAGAATAAATAGTTGAAAAAATCTCAAAGAGCGCATTTTCACCTGCACCCATATTGAAGCCCGAATAGGTTAACCCACCGATTTTGACAAGTGGAAGACTGTATTTCGAATGCTCGAGATAGCGAAAATCATCATATTTTTTACCAAGAACATAACCCACTGCATCTTTAACTTTGTCTTCCCATCCTTTAAGTTTTACATCGGTGAAGGACCGTGAATAGGAGCGAGATTGGCTACGTTCGCTATGTGGGACGATTCGATCAATCCCTAAAAAAATCACGCATTTATGAACGCGGGAATCGTAGTCATTCCATTTTCCCCCAACACCTTTTTTTCGCACCTGGACGCCAATACCCTTCCCTTCGGGTCGATTAGCCGTCTTCTTCCATTTATCGTGGGCAATGGAGTAACAAAGTTCAACCCCTCGCGGTGAAACTTCATGGGCATGCTGAATAAAGAAGTCAGAAAAAGTGTAATAAGCATTTTTCCTCTTTGGCAACTTGTATCCGCTGGACAGCGCGTGGTACGCACAGCACGCCATTGCAAGGATTGTCGATTTACCAGCGCCATTTACACCTGCAAAGGCGGTGATCGGATAAGTCAAGTCTATGTCCAACGAATTCACACCTCGCATACTGCCTTCAGTGAGCTGAATTCGCCTAAGTAGCGCTTTTGACAAGTCATTAGAAAACCATTGACGTAATTCTTTATCAAGTTTACTTTCCCGATACTTCATACTTTCCTTTAACAATCAATATTGAAAGCACGTTGTTGTCGGATCGGGCCTACAAACCTCTGTACAAAACCCGATCCCCAATCACCACCCTCTGCGTAGCCGCCACATAAAGCACCCGCGTGGCATCTTGCTCGTCTTAACCTTTGGCGGACATTTGCCTTTTGCCAGCCAGCGCCTCCAGGGGGAACCCTAGGTCTTTGCTAACTGACACGTCATCACTCATCATCCAAGTCCCCCAACAACACCCCGCGCCGCGCCAGCCGCTCACGCACCTCAAGCAAAGCCGCATTCAGCTTCTGCTCCAGCTCCGCTTTGGGTGGCAGTTCGGTCCAGTGCTCGGCCACGGTGATGCCCTCTTTGTGCATTTGCAGGAGCTCCACCCGTTCGCGGCTGGACTCGGCGCACAAGATGAGACCAATGGGCGCTTCCTCGCCCGGCTGGCGCATGT
Organism: Bordetella parapertussis; assembly: GCA_945887835.1. Lineage (GTDB taxonomy): Bacteria > Pseudomonadota > Gammaproteobacteria > Burkholderiales > Burkholderiaceae_B > Zwartia > Zwartia parapertussis_B. Next base: position 3,088 of record CAMCZQ010000248.1, read on the forward strand.
CTTTGGTTGGACGCTCACAGTGCCATCCGTCCTTTGGTCAATGTGCTGGCCTTGGGTGTCTTTTTATCCTGATGCGTCAGAAACCCAATGGGCCGCTTGAGCGGCTCCGTGCGCAGTAAACGCAAAGGCAAGGCCTTGGAAAATTTCAGATTTTGGAGGTGGTCGCAGTTTGCGACCACCTCGGTTTTCTCATCAGCCGTAAGCTGAAATAGGAAATCGCTGCGAAATGTCGCCATGAATGCAATGCCGTCCCTGTAAGCCCGCAGGGTCAAGTGCCCAGTGTGCAGATGTAGTCATCATATCTAACAAAAAGTCCAAGGTCATGCCCGAAGCCAAGTAGCGCAAGAAACCAATTCGGGGTTGACATTGCTTCATGGCGATGCTTGCCAAGGGTTGATGACGCTCACCCCAGCAGCTTCAAAAGGGCTGGTGTCGCGGGTGGCGACGGCGAAGCCGTTGGCGAGTGCGACGGCTGCAATGAAGGCATCGGCCGTTTCGACCGCCAAGCCGGCAGCGCGGCACTTGGCCAGCAGCTCGGCATAGGCTTTTGTGCAAGCCATATCGAACGACAGCACCCGATATGCGGGCAGCCGCCTGGATTTTGTGCGAGACGGCGCGGGCATGTGGGTCACCACACTGCAAGACAGCAGCGAAGCGCTCAAGGGCCGGTTCGCAGGCCGGGTGCGCAAGCCCGTGAGCCTGGCCGCCATGGATCAAGCCATTGCACAACAGGCGGCAGCCACACGGTGAGCTTTGACAAAGGTGCAGTGCGTTGGGCGGGGATGACATTGCTGGGCCTCGATGCGCCGTAGGCATTGATCAAAGCGTATGCAACTTACCCCGGACAATGATTCGTCCCTTAGTTATTGAGAATTCTTCTCGTACCTGCGTAGCTATGTGCCGGCCTGCCTTTTCTAAAGCAGGAGTGATGAACTTGGTGCAGATGTCTCGCTCGGGCAACTGCCTTTAGCTCATATTTCATCACCAGTCATAACCGGCGCACTCGGAACCAATCCCAAGAAGTAGTCAAAGTCGCTGCGCTTGCCCTTCGCTGCTTCCAGCTTGAGATAGTCCAACGTCATGACCGCAGCCATTTTTTCTGACACGGCTGCGGCAATGAACTGATTCACAGAAATCTCGTCGCGCAGGGCTAATTCCCGGACTTTTTGGTGCACGGAATTGGGCAGTCTTACGGTCAATGCGGTCATGATTTACTCCTCAGCAAAGTCAAAAATTC
>CAMCZQ010000249.1 GCA_945887835.1 Bordetella parapertussis
TTACCTGACTGCCACCCGTTTTGTTTACAAAAAGAGTTCGGGCATCACCAACGTGGCAAGCTTGAAGGGCAAAACTGTTGTGTCGACTGCAGGCTCAACCAATCTCAAACAAATCTCTGAAGCCAATACGGCGCAAAATCTGGGTTTGACAATTTTGGCGGCCAAAGATCACCCAGAGGCCTTTTTGATGGTTGAAACGGGTCGTGCTGCTGCGTTTGTGATGGATGATATTTTGTTGGCGGGTTTGGTCGCAGGTTCTAAAAAACCAAGCGATTTCACGATTTCGAGCGACACACTCTCAAATCCAGAGCCCTATGCCTTCATGATGCCGCGCGACGATGCACCGTTTAACAAGATGGTGACTGCTGCCGCAAGCAAACTTTACAAGTCGGCCGAGATGCCAGCCTTGTATTCAAAGTGGTTTGATAAGGCCGTACCACCTAAAGGCTTGGTCTTGAATCAACCAATGACCGACAAAATGAAGAAAGCGTTGGCAAACCCAACTAACAATCCAGATCCTGCTAGCTATTGATAGGATCGCAGCATGAATTACAAGTGGAACTGGGGCATTTTGTTTGAGGTGTCTCCTGAAGGCAAGGGCACCTATCTCGAGATGCTGCTTTCCGGCCTGATGTGGACGCTGACCACGGCGTTTTTTGCTTGGATGATTGCGCTCTTGCTGGGCGTGACAATTGGTGTGCTGCGCACCTTGCCAAGTCGCACCGGTCGCCTTGTCGGCAATGCCTACGTTGAGGTCTTTCGCAACATACCGTTGCTGGTGCAATTGTTCCTTTGGTATTTCGTTGTTCCCGAGCTAGTCCCCGAGCGTTTCGGTGACTGGCTCAAGCAATTGCCTAACGCCGCGTTTTATAACGGGGTGTTAGGGGTTGGCTTGTTTATGTCGGCGCGAGTCGCCGAGCAGGTTCGTACCGGTATTGAGTCACTACCAGTGGGGCAGCGTATGGCGAGCACTGCGCTAGGTATGACCACCGCGCAAACGTATCGCTACGTGTTAATGCCGATGGTGGTTCGGATTATTTTCCCGCCACTCACCTCTGAATTATTGAACACGATTAAAAACACCTCGGTTGCTTTAACAATTGGGTTAATGGAACTCACCGCACGTGCGCGTTCGATGCAAGAATTTTCGTTTCAAGTCTTTGAGGCTTTTACTGTGGCGACCTTGCTGTATCTGTTGACGAATATGATTGTGACGATACTCATGCGGCGTCTTGAAAAGTCAATCGCCGTACCAGGCTACCTTGGTACGTCGGCCAACGTGGTCGTTCACTAAAGGCGCGCCATGTTTAGTCAGTTTGATTTTGATGTGATCGCGCGTAGCTGGCCGTATCTGTTTAAAGATGGGATGTCGTTCACCTTGATGCTGACTGGCTTAGCAACAGGGGCCGGCATCGTCTTAGGCACCTTACTGGCGCTGATGCGCTTATCAAAATTTGTGGTGCTACAAAAGTTCGCCACCACTTATGTCAATATTGTTCGTTCGCTACCGTTAGTCTTGGTGATCTTTTGGTTTTATTTTTTGCTGCCCTACATTGGGCAGTGGGTGTTGGGCTCCGAACGGCCGATGGCTGTTGGGGCGTTCATGTCAGCGCTGGTGACGTTTTCGTTGTTTGAAGCGGCTTACTTTTCAGAGATCATGCGGGCGGGTATTCAAGCGGTGCCCAGCGGTCAGTTTGCTGCTGCACAAGCGCTAGGCATGCGTTATCACCAAGTGATGGGTTATATCGTGTTGCCTCAGGCCTTCAGGGCGATGACACCGCTGTTACTCACGCAGTCGATTATTTTGTTTCAAGACACTTCGCTGGTCTACGTGTTGTCGTTAACCGACTTTTTAGGTGCAGCCAGCAAAGTGGCTCAGCGCGATGGCCGCTTGGTCGAGATGTATATCTTCGCGGCGCTTGTGTACTTTGTCATTTCGTTTGGCGCTTCGATGTTGGTTAAGCGTTTGCAGGCAAGGATTGCGGTGCGTTGATTGAACCGCGGCCTAAGCTGCTTGCACACGCTTAGCAAAATCTGGCAGCCAGACGTGCAGCTTCTTGCAGATTATTTCGCCAAATCAAACCAAGGCGAAGCGCGGTCGTGGCTCGCGGCAATCTTAACCACCATGCCTGTTGTTAACGGTAAAGGCTGGTCAAAACGATAAATTGTTCGTTGCCAAGCGGTCGTTGAGCGGATATCAGTCGGGGGGTTTTCCCAGGTGGTGGTTGAATCAAGTTCGATGCGAATCCATTGCACCAAGCCGTAACACAGGCCCTCTGTTGTAGCGGTGAGCTCTAAAATCTTGTCTTCGGCTGGATATGAATCCTGCTTCATAAAGTCAAAACGAAACGCATCAACCGGCGCGCTCATTGGTACGAGTGCAATATCTTCGCGATAGAACGGGATTTTTTTCGAAGCAATGGCGTTGAAGCCCGATAGGTCAAAGCCATGGCTATTTTCAACCCGCAGATATTTACCAGCCGCTTCGCCGCCCATTAAAGCGATCATGATGCTGGCCGCATGCGGCACAATGAGAGCGTCTGATTTTAGCAAGCGCTTTTTTGCGTCTTCAATCGCCGGTAGTACATGTTCACCAATGATGGCGCTATCAAAAATCTCGTGAATCAGTACATCGGCTTTTTCAGGTAAGTCTTTGCCCAGCTCAACGTCGTACGATATTTTTGACAGGATCGTGATGGTATCGGCAAAACCGTTGGTCTGAACAATTTGGGTGGCGGTTTTTGCGACTAAGGGCTCGGCCTCGCAGGCAACGACTTGCGTGGCCCCAAGCTTAGCCGCCATCATCGACAGCAAGCCCGAACCTGCACCAATCTCTAAAACGAGTTTGCCTGGCTGCACGGCTGTTTTGATCCCTTCGTAGTAGGCATCATTGCGGTGAGATTCGTTCATCATCGGAACATGCCAAAGAGGCACCATCTTGCTGGTGGCCCAAGCCGAACCGAGCTTGGCGACCAACAAATTGGGCGAGACTTCAAGAGCCTTATTAAACAGCTCGAGTGCCTCGGTGCCGCGATTCAGTGCGACCAATAAGCCAGACGCGTGTTTAAGAGCTTGCTCGTGATCAGGCTTGATCGTTAAGGCTGCACGGTAGTCGGTTAAAGCCTCTTGCGCTTGGCCCATGGCATCTAAGATCTCAGCGCGGGCAAGCAACGCAGGTAGTAAGTGTTGGGCAAGACTAAGTGCTTTAGTCAAAGATTCTAAGGCTTGTGGCGCTTGTTTAAGCGCTTGTTGGGCTATGCCCATGCCAAGGTATGCAGCCGCGTTTGGCTCGCACTGATTGGCGTTTTTATATTGATGGATCGCGGCGGTGTAGTCGCCTGCAGCCCTCAAGGCATCAGCCTTAATTAACCAGGGGCGAAACGAGGTGGGTGTGATCTTAATGGCCCGTTCGGCTGCGGCAATGGCTTGTTGGTATTGACCAAGTTGTTGATGGCATTCAGCAAGATTGACCCAGCCTTCAATCGCGTTGGGGTGTGCTTTGGTGTAAGTTGTGTAAACCTCGACAGCGGCGTCAAGGTGCTGCAATTCTCGTTCGCAGACGGCCAGATTAAAAAGTGCATCGCCATCGTTTGGACGCAAGGCGAGTACGGCTTGATAGCCTGTTTTTGCCTCGCTAAAGTTACCAAGGACCACGTACATCAAGGCCAATAGCCGTTTGGGCCCAAGGTTGGTGGGTTCGGCCGCGCAAAGTTGAGCGCAAGCTTGAATCGCCTCTGCACGTTGGCCTTGCTTAAAGGCATTTTTAATCGAATCGATGGTTTTCATTATTCTCGGTCGCAAACAGGCGATACGCACGGCAAAGCAAAATTATAGGTGTAAACCTATTGGTTGTTCGCTGAGGAGGTTTAGGACTTGTTTCGAGGCCTTGCCTCAGAATCGTTTTCAGGGCTGCCTTGTAAGTGCGAGCAGAGAATAGCTAATGAAATCATGGTGTTTTGCGCTCTGATCCATGTCACAATGCAGGGGTGAGGAATGGCGGGTGTGACCCGAACATTAGTACTAGGAACCTTTATGTCAGAACAAATGATTGCGATTGAAGATGTCTCTAAATGGTACGGCAGCTTCAATGTCTTGAAGCACTGTACAACCCAGGTCAATCGTGGCGAAGTGGTGGTCGTTTGCGGGCCGTCGGGCTCGGGCAAATCGACCCTGATCAAATGCGTCAATGCGCTTGAACCGTTTCAGCAAGGCAAGCTCACGATTAATGGCGTGGCGTT
>CAMCZQ010000250.1 GCA_945887835.1 Bordetella parapertussis
AGCGCGGTGGGTAAGTCATCCACATCAAAGCCTGAAAGCGATTCGGTTTTAAAGTGCGACAACAAATGCGCTTGAGCCTGCTCGGCCTCAAAGTGCCAAGGCGGTATCTTGGTGGCAGCACAATGCAGCGTCACATCAAGCTCGGCATCGTCAGCAAGAATAATTTCAGCGGGGTCAATGCGGTGCAGTTCAGAATCAAGCGCCTCAGCGGCGCACTCAGAAAGCTTGAACTCGCCGCTGGCTAGATTGAGCCAAGCCACACCAGCACGTTGCGCTTTATTACCTTTGCGCGGCACAAACACGGCGGCCACGCAGCGATCGGCTTTTGAGGGCAGCAAGGCTTCGTCAGTGAGCGTGCCGGGCGTGACAATGCGCACGATCTTGCGCTCGACCGGGCCTTTGCTTGTGGCGGGGTCGCCAATTTGCTCGCAGATCGCGACCGAGACACCTTGCGCCACTAATTTGGCCAAGTATTGCTCGGCAGCGTGGTAGGGCAGCCCCGCCATTGGGATCGGCACCCCATTAGACGAGCCGCGCCGCGTTAGCGTTAAACCTAACAGCTTTGCACCACGCTCAGCGTCTTCATAGAACATCTCATAGAAGTCACCCATGCGATAAAGCAGCAGCAACGGCCCCGCCTCAGCCTTCAGACGCAGGTATTGCTGCATCATCGGTGTGTGCTGATCCGAGCTAGCAGGTACAGGAGAATTGACTTGATCTTGCATGAAATGGGTGTCAGTAATAGCGCTGTGCTGAAAAGGCTAAGTGTAAGGCAGGTGAGCGGCCTTGTATTAATATAGGCTGCTTGACTATCAAAGGGCTTTAAGATGAAACCTCTTCAATCACGCCGCTCGCTTGCTCTCAGTGCTGTTTGTTTACTGAGCGTTTTAAATTTGATGACGTTGCCGGCGCAAGCCCAAACGCCGTATCCCACCAAAGCCGTGCGCATTGTGGTCGGGTTCTCTGCAGGCGGTTCGACAGACGTAATCGCCCGTATTCTTGCTAAAGACATGACCGAAGATTTGGGCCAAAGTTTTGTCGTTGAAAACAAACCCGGTGCGGGCAGCAATATCGCAGCCGAGTTGGTTGTGCGCGCAGCGCCCGATGGCTATACCTTATTCTTGATGGCGGTGACCAATGCGATCAATCAAACGCTGTATTCGAATTTAAAATTTGATGTGATCAAAGACTTTAGCCCCATTGGTTTAGCAGCTAAAGTGCCAAACATGCTTGTGATTAATCCAAAAGTGCCGGTCAATAGCGTTCAAGAGTTGATCGAGTACGCCAAGAAAACCCCCACCGCCTTAAATTTTGCCTCCTCGGGCGCGGGCACTTCGATCCACATGACGGGCGAGTTGTTTAAGCTTCAAACCAAGCTCGATATTCCGCATATTCCCTACAAGGGCAGCACGCCTGCACTGACTGATTTAATGGGTGGGCAAGTGCAGATGATGTTTGACAATATGCCAACGGCTTGGCCTCTGGTGCAAGCCGGTAAATTGCGTGTGCTGGCGATTACCTCGCCTAAGCGTTCGCCCGCTGCGCCTGATGTGCCCACTATGCAAGAATCTGGTTTTCCGGGCTTCGACGTGTCTTCGTGGTTTGCCTTGGCAGCACCTGCAGGCACGCCCAAAGAGATCATCGCTAAGCTTAACGTCTCAATGAATAAAGTCTTGGCCAAGCCCGATGTTCAAAAGCGCTTAGACGACTTGGGGGCAACGAACGGTGCGGGTACGGTCGAACAGTTTGGTCAGTTTCTTAAGTCACAAACCGAGAGCTGGGCCGTGGTCGTAAAAAGTGCGGGCGTTAAGGCCGAGTAGAAACCAAGCGTCGAGCTTTTACTCGTCAACCAGCTTGTTTAAGCGTTGGGCATCAAGCGGGGCAGTTTGCCCTTTGACTTGCGAGCCCATCGCTTCGATGGTTTGGCAAAGCTGCGCAATACGGGCATCTTGCGCCGCTGCATGGTTGATGAGCTCGTGCAAAACTTTCACTAACGGGTCACCGGCACCTGGGTCAACGGCATAAGCCGTGAAGCCGGCCGCGTCGCTCGCCGAGTCACCTGTCGCAGTCGAGCTAGAGGCGGGTGCCCCTTTGTCGAGCAATGCTTTCAGTGGGGCAGCATCCCACCCCGCATCGCAGGGGGATAGCTGGGTTGAAGTGCTCTGAGTCGCGTGCGCAGCCTGAGCGACTTGGGTCGCCTGGGCGCTAAGCGTTGTATGCACAGTGTTTGTGGTTTGATTAGCGTGTGCGTCTTGAGTTTTGGCTGTCTGCTCTTGCGCGTGAGCCGCTGCGGTGTCAGGTGCCGGAGGGGTAGCCTCAATCAATCGCGCCGGGTTACCTACCGCAGTTGCGCCCGCGGGCACCGGCTTGACGACCACCGCGTTCGAGCCAATGCGCGCGCCATCACCAACCGTGAACCCACCTAGCACTTGCGCGCCCGCACCGACCACAACCCCCTTACCCAGCGTTGGATGCCGTTTGGCGCCTTTGTAGAGCCGCGTGCCACCTAAAGTTACACCCTGATAGATGGTGCAGTCGTCACCGATCTCGGCGGTTTCGCCAATCACCACACCAAATCCGTGATCAATAAACACCCGACGACCAATTGTGGCGCCAGGATGAATTTCGATCCCTGTGAAGATGCGCCCCAGATGCGAAATAAACCGCCCGAGCCAAAACCATTTGGCCACCCAAAGCCGATGTGCGACGCTATGCACCACCAGGGCATGAAAGCCCGGATAACAGGTGATGACCTCAAGCTTGCTTCGGGCCGCCGGGTCACGCTCAAGGATACAGGCGATGTTTTCGCGAAGTTTATTAAACATAGAGGCAATGGTAGACCAAAGATGACTTCGGGCGGATATTAACCGGACGAAGTAGGGGGTCTCGCAAGGCGTGCCGTGGCGATCATGGCCGTGCAAACCCCTCGCCACATATCCACCTCGTCAACTGTGAGGTGATTGCGGTTAAAAAAATGCTGCATCCGCGGCATCAGTTTTTTGGGGTGGGTCGGATTTAAGAATTCGACCGCAATTAACGCTTCTTGCCAGTGCACCAGCAAGGCTTGCAGTGCCTGACTGCTGGCAGGGCGGCTGCCTGAGGGTTGGGACGGCTCAGGTAGGGCGTTGATATCCAACGCATTATTGGGATCAGCCGCCAGCGCCATGACGGCTGCTCGGCTGAGTGGAGACACGGATTGACCCGCCTCAAGGCCGAGCAGGGCGTAGCGCAACTCAAAAGCGCCGAGCTGCAAGGCCTGCGCAACGTTCAGCGAGCTGTACAACGGGTTGGCAGGGATCGTGCAGGCCCGATGACACAGGCTCACCTGCTCGTTGGTCAGCCCCGAGCGTTCTGTACCCACGACAAAGGCTACGCGTCCCTCGGGGTGCTCGCGTAAGTGCTCGCGTGCCAGTTGCGCGGCCTGTCGGATATCGCACACGGGTGGCCCCAGATCGCGGGCACGGGCGGTGAGAGCAAAGGACAAGGTGACAGGTTCAAGCGCCTGGCTAAGCGTGGCGTAGGTTTGGGCGCGCTCAAGCACATCTGAGGCGCCGCTGGCTAGTGCTTTTGCGTCGGGCTCAAGCGTGATGTTGGGTAGTTTTGGGGCAACAAGCACTAGTTCGTCAAAGCCCATGGTCTTGATCGCACGTGCCGCCGAGCCGACGTTTCCGGGGTGGCTGGGCTCGGTCATGATGAAGCGAACACGAGAAAAATCCAGAGTCATCTAAAATCCCTGTTTAGCCTAATTAATAAAGCACCCTTTATGCACCCGATGCTTAACACCGCCATTAAGGCGGCCCGGCGCGCCGGAACCATTATTAACCGCGCAAGCCTCGACCTCGATCGCCTTCAAGTCGCCCGTAAAGGGCCACGCGATTATGTCACGGAAGTTGATCGTCTCGCCGAAGACGAGATTATCAGTCTTTTGAGCACGGCCTATCCAGATCACACCTTTTTAGCCGAAGAGTCAGGTCAGCATGGTGAGACGCCCGAGGGCGAACTTGCCGAAAACGAATGGGTGATTGATCCCATCGATGGCACGACTAATTTTATCCACGGGTTTCCGAACTACGCGGTTTCAATTGCACTTCGACAGCGTGGGCAGGTAATGCATGCTGTCATTTTTGATCCATCGCGCAACGAAATGTTTACGGCGAGTCGTGGCGGTGGTGCATTTTTAAATGACCGCCGGAT
>CAMCZQ010000251.1 GCA_945887835.1 Bordetella parapertussis
GTCAGTCACTATCTGATAATCGGTATGCTCGGGCGCCGCTGGACGCACAGGTTCTGCTGCCACACGAGCGTCTCCGCTGGGGACTCGGGTGGGCTCACCCGTCAACTCACGCAGCCACGACTTAAAGCCATAACGCTCAAAGAGTGTGGTCAGGGTTTGCTTATCTTGCGCCTGAGGCGCAAGGCGCTCAATCTCTGGGACCTCGGCGTTCAGTTCGCAATCCGTCTTGATCGTCAGTAGCTCACGGGTTAAGGTGAACTGACCTAGCGCTGCGCGTAGATTCTCACCTGCAACGCCTTTGATTTCAGCCGCGCGCTCTACCAGCGTCTGGATCGAGCCAAACTCATCGATCCATTTCGCTGCGGTTTTAGGGCCCACTTTTTGTACACCCGGCACGTTATCAACCGTGTCGCCCACCAGCATCAAATAGTCGACGATGCGCTCAGGCGCGACGCCAAACTTACGCATGACGCCAGCGGGGTCAAGCTCTTCGTTTGACATTGTGTTGACCAAGGTAATATGACTGGTCACGAGCTGGGCCAAGTCTTTATCACCGGTCGAGATCATGGTGTGGATATCTTGTTGCTGCGCCCAGTTCGCGAGCGTGCCGATGACATCGTCAGCCTCAACGCCGGGCACACTCAGCACCGTCCAACCCATGGCGCGGATCGCAGCATGGATCGGTTCGATCTGACTCGCAAGTTCTTCGGGCATTGAGGGGCGATGTGATTTATAGTCAGGGTATAGCTCGTCGCGGAAGGTTTTGCCGCGGGCATCGAAGACGCAAGCAGCGTATTGCGATGGGTAATCAAGCAGAATACGACGCATCATGTTGACCACGCCATAGATCGCCCCAGTGGGTTCGCCTTGCGCGTTACGCAAATCAGGCATCGCATGAAAAGCGCGATACAAATAACTTGAACCATCGACGAGCAGCAGGTTTTTTTTCATGAGCCACAAAAAAGAAGAGATTTCGCCAATTCAACGGCAAACAACCCAAATTATGTCAGAGATGGTGCAAGCCGCCGAGGCTTTGGCCAATATTGGGCCCGCAATCAGCCTCTTTGGCAGCGCTCGGATCAAAACCGACTCGCCGTATTATGAAAAAAGCGAAAAAATTGCTCGCTTACTGGCAAAAGCCGGCTTTACTGTTATTGCAGGCGGTGGACCCGGCATCATGGAAGCCGCCAATAAAGGCGCCTTTGAGGCGGGGGGCACCAGCATTGGTCTGCACATCAAACTCGGGCACGAGGCGCAAGCCAACCCTTTTTTAACCATTGAACTACCGTTTCAGCACTTTGTTTCGCGTAAATCGACTTTTTTTATGCATAGTCTGGCCTACGTCGTGTTGCCCGGCGGGTTTGGGACTCTGGACGAGCTTTTTGAGGCACTCACGCTGATGCAAACCGGCAAGGTACCTTCTGGGCCTGTTATTTTAGTCGGCAGCACTTTTTGGCGTGGCTTAATGAGCTGGATTGAAGAACATTTAACCGCCAACGAACTCATCAATAAAATCGACCCCAAAACCTTTTTTATTGCTGACGAGCCTGAGCAAATCGTTGGACACCTGGTTGACTTTTACCGAGCGCACCCCGAGATCCTCAAGCTGCAGCCCAACCGGGCCGTCTGAGCGCAAGTAACAAACCCGTCTTCGCGAACCTTAAGCGTCAGAACGCGACATGCGTTTGCGTTCGTTCTCTGAAAGATAACGCTTTCGAATCCGGATACTTTTAGGCGTCACTTCAACTAACTCATCATCGCTGATGAATTCGACCGCGTACTCAAGATTGCAATCAACTGGGGTGACCAAGCGCACAGCTTCATCCGTACCCGAAGAACGCACATTGGTTAACTGTTTGCCGCGAATGGGATTGACCACCAAATCATTATCTCGGCTGTGAATACCAATGACCATGCCTTCGTAGACAGGATCGTTATGCGATACAAACATACGACCACGATCCTGAAGCTTCCAGATCGAGTAGGCGACAGCCTCGCCATCGTACTGGCTGATCAGCACGCCATTATGACGCTCGCCAAGCAAGCCCTCCTTGACCGGACCATACGCATCAAAAGTGTGACTCATCAAACCGTTGCCGCGCGTCATCGTCATGAACTCGCCCTGAAACCCAATCAGGCCGCGGGCGGGCACACGATACTCCAGGCGCGTGCGCCCTTTGCCATCACTGACCATATCAAGCAGTTCGGCCTTGCGCCGACCGAGTTCTTCCATGACAACGCCTTGGGTGTTGTCTTCAAGGTCAATCGTCAAGTTCTCGTAGGGCTCGGTTCTGACACCGTTTTCTTCGTGAAACACCACGCGAGGACGCGAAACAGCCATTTCATAGCCTTCACGGCGCATGGTTTCAATCAAAATTGTCAGATGCAATTCGCCGCGACCTGACACCTCAAACACGGTGTCATCATCGGTCTCTTTAAAACGCAAGGCCATGTTGGACTTGATCTCGCGCTCGAGGCGTTCGCGCAGCTGACGACTGGTCACAAACTTACCTTCGCGACCCGCCAGCGGGCTGGTATTGACCATAAAGTTCATGGTGAGCGTGGGTTCGTCAATCTTGAGCAACGGCAAGCCCACAGGGCTGTCAGGCGAGCAAAGTGTGGTGCCAATTGCGATATCTTCAATACCGTTCATTAAAACGATGTCGCCCGCAATCGCGCTGTCGACGATTTCGCGTTCGAGGCCTTTGAACTTCAGCACCTGATTCACGCGACCTTTAAACGGCACGCCATCTGGCCCATTCAGGCAGACGACTTCCATGCCGGTCTTAATACGACCCTGACGAATACGTCCGATACCGATTTTACCCACGTAGGTGCTGTAATCGATAGACGAGATTTGAAACTGCAAAGGCGCCTCAGGATCATCGTCGCGCATTGGCACATACTGCAGAATGGCATCAAACAAAGGGCGCATCGTGCCCTCACGCACATCTGGGCTCATGCCAGAAAAGCCATTCAAACCTGATGCATAAATCACCGGAAAATCAAGTTGCTCTTCAGTTGCACCGAGCTTATCAAACAATTCAAAGGTCGCGTTAATCACGTAATCAATACGCGCGCCTGGACGATCGACTTTATTGACGACGACGATTGGCTTAAGACCCAGAGCCAAGGCCTTTTTTGTGACAAACCGTGTCTGAGGCATCGGGCCTTCGACGGCGTCTACCAAAAGCAAAACACCGTCAACCATCGAGAGCACGCGCTCGACCTCACCACCGAAGTCAGCATGACCAGGCGTGTCGACAATATTGATATGTGTGCCGTCATATTCCACTGCACAATTTTTTGAAAGAATCGTGATGCCACGCTCTTTTTCAAGATCGTTTGAATCCATGACGCGTTCAGTCATTTTTTCGTTCGAACGGAAGGTACCCGATTGACGCAAAAGTTGGTCAACCAATGTTGTTTTGCCGTGGTCAACGTGGGCGATGATGGCAACGTTACGCAATGCGCGTGACATACTAATCCTTTAGAGAGCCTGCACAGGCTCAAAGCCTGCCGGTAAATCGTGAATAGAACCAGGCGTGACAACGCTCGGTGAAACTGCGGTTTTGGCTGCCGGAACAAGTCCAGCAGGTAAATCACTCAGGGCAATCAAGTGCGACTCGGGGTTCGCCATTGTTTGCAAGGTTTCAAGTTCAACTGCGTGCTCAAGCATAAAAGGACCGACCTGCGTTCGCCTGAGCGCTGACAAGTGCGCATAACAACCAAGCGCACGGCCAATATCTTGCGCAAGCGTTCGGATATACGTGCCTTTTGTACAGTGCACCTGAATTTGTGCCGACAACGCAGAAAAGGCTAACAGATCAATGTGACGGATCGTAATTTCACGTGGTTCGCGCTCAAGCACAATGCCTTGCCTGGCGTACTCGTAAAGCGGCTTTCCGTCGCGCTTAAGCGCCGAGAGCATGGGCGGAATCTGCAACTGCGTACCCAAAAACGTTTGCAACACGGCGGTCAACGACTCTTGCGAGACGCCCGTGAAGCCCTCAGGCGCCTGTTCGACGATGATTCCGGTCAGATCACCTGAGTCTGTTTCTTGTCCAAACGCGATCGTCGCCAGATAACCCTTGTCGGCGCTTAGCATCGCGCCTGAAATCTTGGTTGCCCGCCCCATGCAGCACACGAGCAAACCTGTCG
>CAMCZQ010000252.1 GCA_945887835.1 Bordetella parapertussis
TCGCGATTGCGGGCTGTTTGCTCAGCGCAATTGGCTACGGCATTTCTGATTACACGAATAAGTAACTCACCACAGGAGCAATACATGTTTAAACGTTCTGACTATTTCATCATCTGCGCGGTCATGTTTTCATTCTTTATTTCAGCATATCTTTGGTTTGTGATCAAAGATCAGCAACAAGCAATTTTTACTGCAATTTGGATTCCTTCAATTTTCACATTTGGAATTTACTTTAAATTGTGTGCGTTGATGGGGCAGCGAAAATGAGCTCGGACATCCTGCTGTACCCTGCGATTTTCATCTTCACGATGCTCGTAATTGGCTTAATTTTTACAGTTAAAGAATTTTCTACGATACAAAAAGACGAAGAAAAAAAATCACAGCCTAAAGATGAGCAAGGGACTTAGTACGCACACATTCTTACCAAATAAACCTATGTTGAAAAAAATTCTATTGTGCACACTTTTCTTGATAACAATCGTCAAGGGCGTTGCGATGGCCACTGAAGAGCCTTCCTTCAAAAGTGTCTTCAAAGACGGTGCCTTTGAAATCAGAGAATATCCGCCACTGATTGCCGCCGAGGTGACGGTTTCGGGCGCGCGTAGCGAAGCGGTTAGTGCCGGTTTTCGACTACTGGCTGGCTATATCTTTGGGGGCAACACGCGTAAGCAAAGCATTGCCATGACTGCACCTGTTGTTCAATCCGAAGCTCTCAACGAAAAAATCGCGATGACGGCACCTGTGACACAAATCCCGGATCCTGCTGGATGGGTAATTCGGTTCATCATGCCAGCGAGCTACACGCTTGAGACCTTGCCAACGCCAAACGATACAAAGGTCAGGCTGACACCACTTGCACCTATCCGTATGGCCGTTGTCAGTTTTTCGGGCTTAGTCGACGACGACGATGTTGAAAAGCAAACTGCACTTTTGCGAACGTTTGTCGATAATCAAAAACTTATTGCGGTTGGAGTGCCCTCGCTGGCGCGCTACGATCCACCTTGGACCCTTTGGTTTTTACGCCGCAACGAGATCATGCTTGAGCTAGCCTCTTCAAAGTGATGACTCTCACGCATCAAATATTTGCTCAGTAAGCAACAAACTCTTTGGACCGTTCGTAAGCTGACAACAATACGCTTCAATCCGCTTTCATTCCCGTCCTGTTGATCAACTCGGCCCACTGTTTGAGTTCGGTCTGAATCGCAGCTTTCATTTGCTCTGGCGTCATTTTGAGTGGCTCATAACCATCTTGTCGAATGATTCTCAGTACTTCGGAATCACCCATGGCGGCGTTTAAAGCGGCAACCAGTTTACTGGTTACATTGGCAGTTAACCCAGCCGGGGCCACCACACCGAACCAAACGGGCGAGTCAAACCCAGGAAACCCACTTTCAGCAATCGTCGGCACATTTGGAAACAGACTGCTACGGGTGAGCGAACTCACCGCAAGCGCTTTGACCTGTCCCGCCTCAACGTTAGTGGCGATTGACCCGATTGACGAAAATAAAATTGGGATATGGCCACCCAATAAATCGGTTAGGGCACCCGCGCCTCCCTTGTAGGGCACGTGCGCAATCTGCAAACCTGTTACCAACTTGAACTGCTCTGCGGCCAGATGGCCAGAGCCTCCGATACCTGAAGTGCCATAACTCCATTGCGCAGGGTTGGCCTTCGCCAGAGCGATAAAGCTTTTGACGTCTTTCGCAGCCGACGTTGGTAGGACTGCAATCAATGAGCCACCACTAGACACCATGCCAATTGGTGTGAAATCATTGAGCGGGTCAAAGTTCGCTTTGCGCAACGACGGCCCAAAAGTCATGGGCCCCTGAGAGGTCAGGTGTATCGTATAGCCATCGGCAGGGGCACGTGCAACGAGTTCAAGGGCGATCCCACCTGCTACACCCGGCTTGTACTCCATCACGATTGTCTGACCTAAAAACTTGGCCATTCGGTCTGCAACTGGGCGCGCGAGCTTATCGGCCGCACCGCCCGGAGTAAAACCAACGACCATTTTGATCGGTTTTTCTGAGGGGTAGTCGGCGGCAACGCTTAACATCGGCATCCCAAAAAAAGCGGTTGCAAGCGTCAGCGTGGCTAGATTGATGAATCTCACAGTTATCTCCGGTCGCGATTCAGTTCGCTCATGATTTGTGACATCTCAGTCACTTCGATCCATCATAGCGGTTTGTTGCGGCTCGTTGGCGCCTACAAGAAAAATCAGCGAATTGCTGCCAGTAACGGCGCCAGGTCAGGCAAAACCTTGCATTTTTTGATGGTCGGTTTACACTCTGTGCAATTATAAAAATCCGCCCTTCGCATTCAGATGCCTTTTTGTTTTAAGTGCCAAGGTTATCAAAAATAAAATGCAGAGAAACTTATGCGCAAGTCATTTACAACATTATTTAGCTCGCTTTTATTAACACTGTTCGCCCAAACGCCGGTGTTCGCTCAAACTGTTGCGGTGCAATATCCCACCAAAACAATCCGTCTGGTCGTGCCCTTCCCTGCGGGTTCGGCAACTGACACCATTGCGCGAATTCTAGGAAACGGTTTAAGCATCAGCCTTGGGCAATCAGTCATTGTAGAAAATAAAGCGGGTGCCGATGGTGCACTTGCCGCCTCTGAGGTGGTTAAGGCGGCCGCCGATGGCTACACGTTGCTTGTGGCGACCAACAGCCCGATGGCGGGGGTGCCGGCTTTACGCAAGCAACCACCTTATGACTCCGTGCGCGATTTCACGCCCATCAGCATGATTGGCCGCTATACGTTTTTCTTGTATGCCAATGCGCAAACGCCCTTCAATACGATTCAAGAGCTCATCACGTACGCCAAAGCAAATCCGGGTAAGTTAGCGTATGCCACCGGCAATACCACTGGGATTGTCGCCACTGCGCAGTTTGCATCTTTAGCCGGTAACTTAAATATGCTTCACGTTCCTTACAAAGGCGAACCTGCGGGCGTCATCGACTTAGTCTCTAATCGTGTGCAATTAATGATTTCGACCCCTTTCACCGCAGGGGTGCACGCAGCCGAAGGCAAACTTAAAGCGCTTGCGATCACCTTGCCAAGTCGTTCGCCTCTCGCCCCCAATATTCCTACGTTTGCTGAAGCGGGCGTCAAAGGATTTTCGATTGAATCGTGGGCTGCCTTGTACTCCCCCGCCAGTCTGCCACCTGCGGTGCTCGAACGTCTGAATACCGCCGTCAACGCGGTGCTCAACCGCCCCGACATCAAAGAGCAGCTCGCACAAAAGCAATTCTTGCCGCAAGGCTCAACTTCGGCCGCGCTTGGCACGTTCACAAAAGAACAGGTTGCGACTTACACAAAAATTTTGCGCGATGCAGGCGTCCAGCCTGACTAGTATTTTGCAACGAACAACCCAACGAGGAGGCAGCAGATGCCTGTGATTTCAAAAAGCTTTGATCTAGAAAAAGTTGAATGGCGTAAGGTCACTGATCCAAGCTGTAAAGAGTTTTGTGTCGACTTTGAATACAGCCTGCTTGGCTACGACTTACCTAGCGGAAGACTTGACATGTTGCTGCGCTATGGCAAGGGCGGGCACTGTCGCCGCCATCGCCACATCGCCTCGACTGTCACACTCGTACTCGAAGGCGAACAGTTTTTAACAGAGCTGTTGCCCAATGGCAGCACCAAAAATATTCACCGCAAAAAAGGTGATTATGCGTTGGCAACCGCCGATGCGCACCCGCACGACGAACACGGTGGCGCCGATGGTGGCACCATCATGTTGTCAATGACTGCGGTCGATGGCCTGTTGTTTGAGTATTTCGACGAAAACATGGCTAACGGCTGGACGCTTTCGATTCAAGAGTTCGTCGATAGCTGGGATAAAGGCGTGATCCACGGAAACGTTGCCGCCTTGAGTCACTGAAATCACTGCACTCACCCAATACGGGATCAAGCCGTTTGACGCTGCAACGCCTCTTGCGCAACCAGCTTGACCGTATTACCAATATCAGACACTGTTGCGCGCTGCACATCGCGCTTCCAACGCCAGTCGTCGAAGTCAGTGCCGCGATGCATCGTGCAGCGGTTATCCCACATCACTAAATCATTCACACGCCAGCGATGCGACAACACGAACTGCGGCTGCGTTGCATGTTCGGTCAGCTCTTGAAATAACGTT
>CAMCZQ010000253.1 GCA_945887835.1 Bordetella parapertussis
TCACAATCCCGACTCGCGTCAAAAATTGCGCAATCGCCTGAGCAATCTTTTCGTCGTTGATGTAGCGATTATTAGGAGAATGCAAGGTCAACTGAAAGCCATTCGGATAGCCTGCTTGGGCCAATAATTTTTTCGCACCTTCAGGATCATATTTATCGACCTTCAGATTTTTACTTGTGCCAAAAAACTGCTCTGCTAATAACTGACCTGCAGGAACCGCCACCGTTTCCATGATGCGATCAACGATCGCATCGCGATTGATCGCCATCGACATGGCGCGTCGCACGCGAGGATCGGTCAAGGGATTAGCATTTTCCATCGGCTTGCCATCGGCAGTGCGCACAAAGGGCGAGTTTTGCGTCCGATTTGAATCCATATGCAGATAGATCATGCGGTTCGACACCACTTGCGCCACCGCTAAATTTTTGTCGGCCATGAGGCGTTTGACGTCAGAGGTTGGCACGTTTTCGATCATCTGCAAATCGCCCGCAAGCAAGGCCGCGACTCGGGTGGCATTGTTCGCCACCATGCGCATCTGCACGCGCGTCCAGTCGGGTTTTGCACCCCAATACTGATCGTTACGAACCAAAACGACTCGATCACCAGGCTTGTATTCAGAAAACTTAAATGGCCCGGTACCGATCATTGCTTTACCACTGTTGAAATCTTCTGTGGTGGCTGACTCTGCAACAGCCTTCGGCATAATACGCACCGAGGTCATGTCGCTTGCCAAGCCTGGGTTAGGTGCCGCAGTCTTCAGGATGACCGTGTGCTCGTCAGGTGCGGTCGCCTCAACAATTGATCGCACAAACACCGCGAACGAGGCCGGGCTGTTTGGCACATTTGGCACGCGCTTGAGCGAGGCTAAGACATCGGCGGCTACAAAGGGCGAGCCATCGTGCCATTTCACGCCTTTGCGCAACTTAAACTCATACGTGAGCGGGTCAATATTACGCCAGCTTTCGGCCAGACCAGGCTTAATATTTTGAAACTCATCGGTTGAGAGCAAATCCTCAAACACATTCAGTGATAACGAGTTGTTAGGCGTCAGATTATGATAGTGGGGATCGAGAGACGTGATGGGAGCAGACAAACCGATTGTCAGTTCGTTTGCGCTGGCAAACATGGCGCTACTGGCGCACAAGGCCGCAATCAATACACGAGACGTACGTTTTAGAAATCGCATGTCAAACATCCCTCAATGAATAATCGCCAAATTATAGGGGGCATCGTCAAATTATTGTCATTTTTTTGACGACAAACATGGGCTTGAGGGCCAAGAGCTTAGCGCAAACCCTTAGTCCTTACCGAACCGAGGGAGCAATATAAAAAATGCCCAAAATCGTACCCATCTTGCAGCAAACGGGATATATTCGACTGACTTAATCATTGGAAAAAAAAATGAGCAACGCACTGCGCCTTTTAACTTTCGCCATCTTATCTTTCGCTGCAGGCTCGCAAAGCGCCTGGGCTTCTGACTACCCGACCCGAGCGGTTAGATGGATTGTTCCCTACCCGCCTGCAGGCACTACGGATGTACTGGCTCGCATCATGGCGCAACGGCTGTCTGAAACGCTTGGCCAACCCGTCGTTGTCGAAAACAAACCAGGCGCGGGCAATAACATCGGCACGGAGCTTGTGATCAACTCGCCTGCCGACGGTTACACGATGTTGTTGGTCAATCCCGCTAACGGTATCAACGCCTCACTGTATAAAAATCTTTCTTATAACTTTATCCGCGATATCGCGCCGGTCGCGGGCCTGGTGCGCACGCCGAACGTGATGGTCGCGACAAATAATTTGCCAGTCAAAACCGTTGCTGAATTTATTGAGTATTGCAAAGCCAACCCAGGCAAAGTCAATATGGCCTCATCCGGCAGCGGCACTTCAACGCACTTGTCGGGCGAACTCTTTAAGTCAATGACCGGTTGCAATATGCTTCATGTTCCGTACAAGGGCTCGGGCCCCGCCCTGATTGACCTGACCGCAGGACAAGTACAAGTCTTTTTCGACAATTTACCTTCCTCGGTACCCTATATCAAAGGCGGTCGAATTCGCGCCCTAGCGGTCACCTCTGAAGGCGTCGAGCCTTCTGCACCCGACCTGCCTACCGTTGGCGCAACAGTCAAAGGCTATGAAGCAACGGCCTGGTTTGGCGTGGGCATGCCCAAAAACACACCAACTGAGGTCATTGCAAAAATGAACACAGAGGTCAATAAGGCCTTGGCTGACCCCGCCATACGAAAACGTCTGGCTGAATTGGGCGGAGTCCCCATTGCTGGCACACCCGCAGCGTTTGGCAAGGTCATTGCTGCCGAAACCGAAAAGTGGGCCAAAGTTGTTCAAGCGTCTGGTGCTAAGGTCGAGTAAAAAGTTAGCGTGTCAACTCTGACAGACCCACCGGCAATAAAAGCGTCAACGTTTTTGAATCTTTTGGCGTTATTTGCCATCGGTTTGGGAGCCTCGGTCGGTCCGCTTGATTTTGCCGTCAATGTTGCCTTTCCGGCGATCTCAGCGGCGTTCCAAATTCAAACCCAAACCATTCGTTGGGTTGCGCTTTTTTATGTGCTGACTTACGGTAGCTTAGTGTTATGGTTTGGTGCGCTGGGCGATCGTATCGGCCACTTACGTGTCTTTCGACTGGGCTTGGTATTGGGTGCGCTTGCTTTTACGTTATGCGCCGTTTCACCGTTTTATAGTTGGCTTCTCGCCGCACGCGTGTTGCAAGGTATTTCTGCCGCCCTAATCTTGTCATGCGGCCCCGCGTTGGTCACGTTTCTTTTTGCAGAGAATGAACGTACTCGCGCTTTATCCGTCTATGGCAGCATGGCCGCTCTGGCCACTGTCGCTGCCCCGATCATAGGTGGTTTTAGTATTGAATGGATGGGTTGGACCGGAGTCTATTGGATACGCGTACCGATTGTTTTAGTGGCACTTGCTTGCTTAGCGATTCATCACCCTGGGCTGCAGCGTACGAGCGCCCTCGCTCAAGGTTCTGCAAAGACCAAAGCCACGCAGTCAACAACACGACTTTTGTTAGGCACCTTACGTAGCAACTCAAATTTTGGTTGGGTGAACGTTTCATGCGTCATCGTCCAATTATGCAGTTTTTCAATCCCACTTATTTTGCCCTACTACCTCATCCGCGTCCTGCATTGGGGGTCTGTGCAGAGCGGCGCCTTATTAGTCGCCTGGGCCCTCGGTGGCTTAGCTGGTGCGGCGGTGACTCCCGCGTTAGTGCGACGCTTCGGACTGAACCAAAGCGGCTTCATCGCAGCCTGCTTGTGTTGCCTGGGCTTCGTTGCAATCTGCCTGTGGTCTGACTCGGTTTCAATCTTGCTGATGGTTGTGAGCATCGCCCTACAGGGCGTGGGCATCGGACTTTTTCAAGTCGTTTATTCTGACTGGATGATGGCTGACCTACCCCCTCAGTCGCGCGGCGTCGCAGGCAGTCTCGCTGTGTTAACCCGAATGTTAGGGATCGTCACAGGTGCAGTCTGTTGGCTCTGGCTGGTGGATCGCGGTGAAGCCAGTGCGCTCGCTGCAGGGCAAACGCCTGAGGCTGCTTTTTTAGCGGGCTACCAACAACTACATTATGTTGTTGCGAGCGTATCAGTCGGTTTCTTTACCCTTAGTTGCTTCAAGCGCGGCTTGTGGTTTCGCACTGCGCCTTCACCCTAAACAATCAGATCCCGCTGCTAAAAGATGAAACAACTTCTCATCATCTTTCACTCCGTCACCGGAGGCTCTGAGCAAATCGCTCAGGCAGTCGCTCAAGGCGCACGACAAGAGCCAGAGATCGAAGTGATCCTGCTGCAAGCGCAACACGTACAGCCCGAGCATCTGCTCTCAGCGAGTGGCTACATCTTTATTGCGCCCGAAATGCTGGGCTCACTCAGCGGGATCATGAAAGACTTTTTTGATCGCACCTTTTATCGAGTACTCGGTGAACTAAGTGGGCGCCCTTACGCTGCGTTAATCTGTGCCGGCAGTGATGGGCAAGGCGCCCTGAGACAACTCGAAAAAATTGCAACTGGCTGGCGCTTAAAAAAAGTCGCCGAATCGAAGGTGGTCTTGACCCGAGCACAAACCAAAGAACAGATTCTTCAGAGCAAGACTCTTGACCAAGACGCATTAAA
>CAMCZQ010000254.1 GCA_945887835.1 Bordetella parapertussis
AACTCTGCCTTACAGTTAAACTCTGCCATACAGTCACGAAATGACCCTGCCGAGGTTTCGTCAATATCGGAAACGGACTCAAGCGTCATTACCGCCATCCTCGCCAACCATGATCTAGCGACCAATTCCTCAGTTTCGTTAAATCGACCGTCAAAGCATTTCTTCGCCACGAGTCTCATGCCCTGTTGTCTCGAGAAAATTTCCGCCCCGGCCCGAGTCAGCAATTCAAGCGCCCCATCAAGATCTTGGGGTACGATTTTTCCGTCAAGATATACGTTTGCCAACGGAATACATTTCCAACCACCTCTATCCGCCAAACATCCCAACCAGTAAAGTGCAGCGCTCGTATCCTGACGCATCCTCACCCCTGATGCATACTCCTTACCTAGCGTTTCCTCAGCGCTTGCAGACCCTTTGTTTGCAGCATGCAGTAACCATTTTTCCGCTAACTGGGGATCATGATCGAGATGTTCACCTTTTAGGTATAACTCTCCGAGATGCCTTGCCTCGAAACTAGAACTTGCTAGTTCTATGCCGCGTTCGTACCAAGAAACCGCCATTTTCTTGTCAGGCGTTATCCGTCGAGGTGGTGGCTCACTACTTCTGTGGCTACCCGACCAGCCGTGATGACCCAACGAAAAAAAATCGCCGAGAACCTTACATGCGTATGAGTCGCCAAAATCTGCCGCGCGGGAGATCCAACGTACCCCTTCCTGCGTAAGCTCATCTAGCGACCCCAGCATCGTCGGATGCATATATTTATAGTGATCGTCTAGATAGATTGTTCCCAGTCTTCGACATGCCGGGCTATAACCTTGCAGCGCTGACGCTTTTGTCCAATGCAGATCTTCGGCTATCGACAAGTCCCAAGGTTTTCGGTCTGGAATAAACCGATGGGAACCAAAGTGACTCGCATACTCATGCTGCCGTAGAGCGCTGCCCCCTATCGCTCGGGCTCGGTACCATATTCGGGCCCGTAACAAATAGTCTTTTTTTCCTCGAACTCCTCAGGCTCATCTAGAAAATGAGTCGCCCAATCAAAAAGAGCAGGACCGAACCCACCTAGCGCGGATGCCAATAACCACTCGAGAGACTCTTCCTGCTCTTGATTAGTACCACTGGTGAGTAAATAAGATAATTCATATTGGGCTTCGGCATGATCAAGGTCGGACGCATCCGTCAAATACTCGAGTGCTTTGTCACGGTCAAATTCCGGTCCGTCCTCGCCGTCTACGATGCCATTTTTGTAATGCATCCCGAGCTTAAATAATCTCTCCGCTTCCACCTCAGACGGGAATGTCGCCTGCGGACTGCTCCTGCCAAGTATTGCAGACAAGCCACGTGCCACAAGATTGCTACGTTGCTCAGTGGGCACAACAACACCCTTATTAGAGGGTATTAATGGTAGATTTTCTCGATTAGTCATGTGCAGCCCTCGCAGCATCCCGCACCATCAGATTACCAATATCACTTCGGCCAATGAGCCGAACGCCGGATTTTTGCGCCAACTCCCGCGCGTTTGCAGTGAAACTACCCGTGGAAACAACCCATGCGGCATCGCATTTGTAATAGGCTTGTCCAGAAATTGCCTCCTGCACAGCTGAGACACCAACGCTACCCTCATATCGCTTGGCTTGTACCGCGATGCGTTGCCTGTCTTTTGTCAGGATAAGGTCGGCACCGTAGTCGCCTGTCGTTACGGTGAGTTCCGCCAAGTACCCTTGCGCTCGAAAAAGACCAACTAGAAATTCCTCAAATTCGGCACCACTAAGCGCGTCAAGCTCGTTGGCCTTTCGCATACCGAACTCCTGTTGCCAGGAATCCTGCTCCCGTTTTTTTTGAGACAGCGATGCGTACTGGTCTTTAGCAAATTCCAACGCACCTCTCACATGACGTACCCGCGCGTCTTCTTTTGACAGGTTTTCGTTTCGCTTGCTCGTAGACCGCGGTTTGGCTGTAACTGCACGCCAAATCAGCCACGCGACACCTACCAAAATTACAATAACAAAAAAGTCTTTCATGTCTTAGTGACCCGCCCCCAATTTAGTCCGAAACCGATTTAAAGCCTGCAGTTAAAAAGCGTCCAAGGCCCACTGTGGGGAGGTTGCAACCGCGCTTCAGCAACTAGGCTCGTCGTGTTAGGGTGTTGAAACAAACTGCGACTGACAGCTTCCCAGCGGCCTGGAAGGCCAAATGACACTAACTCGGTTTGGCTACCTATAAGGATTGCCATATGAATGAAATGCAAAGGAAGGCGCTAATCGCTGTTGGAGTTGCCATTCTTGCCATGCTGCTCTTTCCACCTTATCGCATAGGCTCTGTAAGTGGCGCATACATTATTGAGACTGGCTATGATTGGCTTTTTAGCCTCCCTTATCGAGCGACGGTGGATGTGGCAACGCTAGTCGTCGAATGGTTTGGAGCGCTAATTGTCGGGGCTATTGCATTCTTGGTTTTAAAGGTAAAGGACGGAGGGGAATAACAACGTCGATCTGATCTGTCTGATAGTTCACACACCCTTTGTCAGGCAGTTGCAAAACCGAGAGAGCCTCAAGCCACATATTGAATGTTAATTAGAACACTGTAAATTACCCGTTAGTCTCACCAAACAAAGGTCTAAAAGTGACAGGGGTTTACGTCATGATCAATTATCCCAACATAATCTTCTTAAAGTTTTTCGCTGAGGCACTTCCTGCTCCGGCACTAGCCTACGGCCTCGTCTGGTTAGTAATGCGTCCCAAAGGTGGCAAAAGAATCGATAACCCACTCTTATGGCACGCCTGCGGCATAGCCATCACGCTTGTAGCCTCCGCTGTATTCCGCACTATCGCAATGGTTACTTTTGCAGGGCGCGACGCTTATGAACCGAGCGTCGCTACTGGTGCTGCAGGGTTCTACCTGTTGATTGTTCCAGCCCTTCTTGCGGCCGCATATTTCATGTGGATCAAAAAGGACAAGCTTTCTGCCTCACATGGAGAATCCACGCAATCTGCATCGTTAGGTTTACCAACATCACCAGCAATAACAGCAGATCAGTCGTCAATGGCAATCAACATTGCACCGGGAAATAAACAAGCAAACAAGACGTCTTCCGCTTCTAAAAAATTGGCTGTGCCAACACCCCAATCCTTTCTGGAATCACCGAAACTCGATGTTGATGACGATGCGATCTACGCAGTCATTGCGAAAGAACTTGAGACCGGAGCTACCGATCTGGGCTTATGGACACGCCTACTTGCCGAATGCGACGGCGATGAAAAAAAGACAAAGGTCGCGTATATCAAACGACGCGCAGAAAAGATTGCCGCAATGGAATCTGGAGGTAGATTCCGCTCATGAAAACGACGGCTGTACAAGTTCTCACACTTTTTTTCTTTTTTTATCACTGACCGTGCTCGCCATGCCGTCTATAAAAGCCATACGAGCGGCGTTTCCTGAACTCAAAGATCTATCAGACTACGAATTAGCCGACATATATTCGGCGGGGGAGGGTATATCCCCGGTTTATGGTCGAGCACTGCTGGGCGTTGAGCAACGCAATCAGACACTTACTGAAGACATAGGCACGGCAATTAAACAGGGTGCGTATCGGTTGCCCGGTGCTGTTGCTGGCCTTATTGATATGCCAGTGGCCGCCGTTATGGCGTACAGGCCCTTCACTAAAGGGTTGGAGGCCCTCGGGGAATTTACCGGCATCCGGCCTGGGAGTCGGGCTGATGAACTCGAATGGACACTCAGCGAGCAGTGGTCCCGAAAATATGAAAGAACCAATCAATGAGCTTTAGTTATAACGACTTCCCCACAATCTCAAAGCTTCTTGACAACAGACGATTGAGCACCACTTGGACGGGGTGGAGCTCTGCCTCCCGTAACGTCTTCGATGACACTCAGCATCGCCTCAGAATCTGTGCGCTAGTACTGGACAACGAGGCAGAAGTCAGGTCAGTCATCAGATCGACTGCTGGCGAGGGAATGCGTGAAGATCTCATCGATTTGTCTAGCGGACTGCAATCTGCTGCCGAATTTTTTGCGAAGGCAGCAAAAGATGTAGCGAAAATCGCCGAGTCGGAACGTCCGTATAGAACCCAGTAAGCAACTGAAATTTACCCAGCGATTTAGAGGCACGACT
>CAMCZQ010000255.1 GCA_945887835.1 Bordetella parapertussis
ATGAAACTAAATTTTCCGGTGCCATAGGTGATTTCGATGACGTTATCTGCGCTGATTGCATTAGATGCCTCATTAATATTGACCGCTTTGCGCCTTGTACCGTGAGTGAGAATCAGTCTTAAGGCGACCGGATCAATCGTAAATTTCAACCCATAGCCCTCAAGAACAATACTTTTTTCGGTATTTTCTGTCTCTTTCAAAATCACCCCATAACTGCTGTCGGTTGGCGTGTAATTCCAGTAAAGGCCTTTCGCGCCGCGCATTGCCGTAAAAGTCCCCTCGCTTGTCTTGATTGTTTTGCTCGTAGACTTTGCAACAGCAGGTGCTGGTTGTGCGGCAGGAGGTTGCGCTGCAGCTGCGGGGGCGGGTGTTGCGGGTGTTGGTGCAGCGATAGGGGTCGTAGCAGGCGCAGCCGAAGGAGCAACAGCAGCAGGAGCAACAGGCGCGCTCGCAGCAGGGGCTGCAGCAGCTGGATTGGCTGAAGGCGTGACGTCTTTGCTTTGCGCCCAAGCGCCACTCGTTGGGAGTGTCAGGAGCGCAGACAACAATAAGATACGGCGAATGTTCATGGCAAAAAGTCTCAATAGCATTGATCGAAATAAACCGAACATGAGGCTACTAAATTGAATTGTCACAGTCAAGACCTATCGCAGGATGTCCCTATGCAGCTTGAACAATAAGCCAAGTCACCTAACGTTTAGCTAGAAACTTTCAAGTCTTCAGAGTCATACAAATGACAAGCCACTTCGCCCAACCCATTTTTTGCTAACTCAGGCGCTCGCGTCGAACACTCGGCAGTTGCCTGTGGGCATCGCGGATGAAACGTGCAGCCTGACGGGGGGTGCAGAGGGTCGGGAAACGAGAGCCCAAGGTCAAGGTCGGGTAGGCCCAGGCCAGGTTCTGGTGTAAGTACAGAGGCAAGTAAGGCCTGCGTATACGGATGGCGAGGGTTTTTAAAAAGCTCTGCGGTGGGCGCAAGCTCAACAACACGACCCAAATACATGACGGCTACTTGCGTGGCGATATGCTCGACCACCGCTAAGTTGTGGCTGATAAACACATAGGTCAAATTAAATTCTTTACGTAAATCGAGCAACAGATTCAAAATCTGCGCCTGCACTGAAACATCTAAGGCCGAAGTGGGCTCATCACACACCACGATCTCGGGGTGCATCACCAAGGCTCGTGCAATGGCAACCCGTTGACGTTGCCCGCCCGATAATTGCCCAGGTGTGTTGTCGGCGTAGCGCGCAGGTAAGCCTACGTGTTCAAGCATTTCAAGAGCCTTATTGCGACGTTCAGCTTTGCTACCCACGCCCGCGACATCTAACGGAAACGCCACAATCGACGCGATCGTGCGCCTCGGATTCAGTGACGAATAGGGGTCTTGAAAAATCGGCTGAACACGTTTGGCGAGTTCACGCCGATCAATCAGGCTGAGGTCTTGTCCGTCAAAGGACACGCTACCGCGGCTAGGCGGAGTTAAGCCTAACAGCATACGTGCGAGCGTTGATTTACCGCAGCCCGATTCACCCACAATCCCCAGCACATCACCCCGATTAACCGACAGGTTGATGCCGTTCACGGCGTGTAGGGTTTGATTGGGTTTAAACAAACCTGCACGCACCTTAAAGCTGCGTTGTAGGTCGTGAGTTTGGATCAGTGCGCTCATGCAGTTGCGACCTCGGTAGGCTCAATTACGCAGCGCCACTGGTGACCTTGAGGCGTTTGATGCACTGGGATGTTGCCTGAGCACGCCGCATGCGCAGACGCGCAGCGTTCACGGAAGGCACACCCCGCCATATCGCCTAGAAGAGGGGGCACGACCCCTGGAATGGTGCCAAGTTTGCCCCCAGGGATCGTACGCCCTGGGATCGGAATGCAACTAATTAACCCGCGTGTATACGGATGTTGAGGGGACGAAAAAATCTCAGCTGCAGAGCCTTGCTCAACGACTTGACCCGCATACATGACGGCAACGCGGTCTGCGATACGCGCAACGACCCCTAAGTCGTGCGTGATCAAGACCATGGCGATACCGAGCTCTTTTTGTAAGTCGGCCAGCAAGCGCAAAATTTGTGCCTGAATGGTGACGTCGAGTGCGGTGCTGGGTTCATCGGCAATCAAGAGTTCAGGGTCGCACATCAACGACATGGCGATCATGACGCGTTGGCGCAATCCGCCTGATAACTGATGAGGATATTGCCCAAGTCGTTGTGCGGCAGAGGCGATTCCGACTTTTTCAAGCAGGTTCACTGCACGTGCACGTGCGTCGGCTTCTGTGGCGTTACGGTGATGACGGTAGTGCTCTGTGAGTTGCTCGCCAATCGTATAGGCCGGGTTGAGCGCAGTCATCGGCTCTTGAAAAATCATCGCCATTTTATTGCCACGCAAATCATTGATATGACCTTTGCTGGCCTGGCTAAGTTCTTCGCCTAAAAACTCAAAGCGCGCGCTGCTGCGTGTGGCAGACTTTGGCAACAAACCCATAATTGCTAACGAAGTCATTGATTTGCCACAACCCGACTCACCCACAATACACAAGGTCTCACCGCGCTTGACGTGCAGCGACACATCGCGCACAACATGCAGGGTACCGCGCGGTGTGGCGATGTCAACGGTGAGGCCGGTGATGTCAAGAACGTTCGTTGGCGTGGTCATCGTCTAGCCCCGCTCTTGTGGAGTCAACCACTGATGCAAGCCATCACCAGCTAGATTGATCGCAAAGATCAACACGGCAAGTGCGGTGCCGGGGATGGCGATTAGCCAAAATGAAAAGAACATATAGGATTTAGCTTCAGAAATCATCAAGCCCCACGACGGCAAGGGCGGTTGCACACCTAAGCCTAAAAAGGATAAGGCGGCTTCGAGCAAGATGGCACTGGCGGCTTCAAGCGTTGCAATCACGATCAGGTGAGGCAACACGTTAGGCAACACTTCAGTTAACAGAATGCGCAGCGTTGAGGCACCTGCAGATTGCGCCGCAGCGACGTATTCCATTGCGCGAACCTGTTGCGTGGCGCTGCGCATGACCACCGCAAAGCGATCCCATTTCAGTAAACCAAGCACCATGATCACCACAAACAGTGAGCTGCCCACTAAAGCAACTGTTGCGAGGGCCACCAACACGACCGGCATCGACAGTCGCGTAGTGACAAAAAATGAGACGATCATGTCGATACGACCGCCAAAGTAACCTGCGAGCATACCCATGGTGCAGCCAATCAAACCCGAGATGACCGCCACGCTTGCGCCAATCAGTAGCGAGATACGCGCGCCATAAAATAAGCGTGATAAATAATCGCGGCCGAGTTGATCGGTGCCAAGCGGGTGCAACCAAGTGCCTTGCTCGTACCAAACCGGTGGCACGGTGCGGTAAGTGAGATCTTGAAAATATGGGTCGTGCGGCGATAACCAGGGAGCAAAGATAGCCATGCAAAAAATGATCAGTAGCAACCCGCAGCCAACGTAAAGGGCTTTATTGTTTTTCATATCAGGCCACCCGAATGCGTGGGTCTAGCCAGGCATTCGCCACATCAGAGGCCAGCGTGAGCAAGATATAAATCACAGACAGCAACAGCACAATAATTTGCGTCACAGGATAGTCTTTAAAGGTAATGCTTTGATACGCTAGGTAACCCAGGCCATCTAGCGCAAAAATCGTTTCAATGACGATTGAGCCACCTAGCAAAAAGCCCAACTGCACCGCAGCCAAGGCCACGACCGGCACGATCGCGTTGCGCAAGGCATGTTTAAAGATCACGGTGTGGGTAGGTAAGCCTTTGGCGCGCGCTGTACGAATGTAATCCGCACTCAGTACTTCGATCATGCCAGCACGAATCAAACGCATAAAGGCGGGCGCCGCGTAATAGCCCAAGGTAATGGCGGGCATCACAAAGTGTTGCCAAGTGCCGCTACCTGAAACGGGCAACAGGCGCCACGAAATTGAAAACAGCATGATCAGAATCAGCGCGAAGAAAAAATTGGGCATCGACTGCCCCACCACTGCGACGGCTAAGCAAAGACGATCAATCCAGCTATTTTTATAAATCGCGGCCAACACACCCAAGGGTACTGAAATGACTAAGGCAACGGTCAATGCATACACAGCCAACAACAG
>CAMCZQ010000256.1 GCA_945887835.1 Bordetella parapertussis
GGCACGCCCGCTTCGGCGATCGTGGGTAGCTCGGGCAAAGTGAGCGAGCGCTTTTCGCTGGTGACCGCGATTGCTCTGAATTTGCCACTGGCGATATTCGCTAAAAGAGTGGCCGGTTCACCAAAAATCATATCGATCTCGCCAGACAGCAAAGCAGTCGCTGCGGGTGCACCGCCTTTGTAGGGAACATGCTGTAACTGCACGCCCGCCATGTCGGCGAACAGTTGACCCGTCAAGTGATTGATCGCACCGTTACCACTTGAACCGTACGTAAGTTTGCCCGGATTGGCTTTTGCGGCGGCAATGACGTCTTGGACTGTTTTGAAAGGTAAGTTGCTATTGACGACCAGCACTTGTGGCACTGAGGCTAAAAAAATGACCGGAGTGAAATCTTTTTCTTCAAAGGTCATCTCTTTATAAAGGTGCCGGTTGATCGAGTGTGTACCCGAATAGGCAAACGCGATGGTGTAGCCGTCTGCTGGCGCGCGCGCAACCGCGGTGGCACCGATGTTGCCTGCCGCCCCGGCGCGGTTTTCAATCACCACGGGTTTGCCCAAGGCGTCTGCAACAGGGTTTCCAAGCAAACGTGCCATCACATCACCACCACCACCGGGTGGCCACGGCACAATCCAGCGAATCGCCCGATCAGGAAATGTTTGGGAATAGCTAACTTGTGTTGTTGAAAATAACGCCACAACGATAAAAGCTGCGCGCATCAAAGCTCTAAGCATCTTGGTCTCCGACTGAATTTGTGAAGCCCAGGCTATGGACGCCTGAGTCTGTTGTTTTGTGCGAATACTGCAAATTTAACCGATCTAGTGCAATTTTTTTGCTATGTTTAGTAGGGGCGAACCCTCGCTCGCGCAATCTAGGCGTGCCGTGCAAGCAATGACGTTGTTGACCCGCGATCTTGCACTGTTGAGGGGGATTACAACTGCACTGACGTCATACCAACGCCGTCAAAGCTCGCCACTACCAAATCACCAGGCTGAGCAGACGGTACGCCACACCACGTGCCTGTGGTTACGACGGTGCCGGCTGGCACTGACGCACCGCTTGCTGTGGCGTGGCGCAGCCAAAACGGTAAGAGCCAACGAGGGTCTTGCATAGAATGGGTACCGACAAACTCTTGGGCAGGTGCCTGACCGATCTTGACGGTACAACGCTGGCGCGCCCAGTCGCGCTCAGCTTCTTGCGCGCTGTAAGGCATCCAGTTGCCAACTACCAGCGCGCCGTGGGTTTGCATATCGGCGAGCTTAAGCAAAGGCTGTAGTTGCTCGGTTTGTTGCCAGCGCGAGTCAAC
The DNA here is from genome assembly GCA_945887835.1 of Bordetella parapertussis. Lineage (GTDB taxonomy): Bacteria > Pseudomonadota > Gammaproteobacteria > Burkholderiales > Burkholderiaceae_B > Zwartia > Zwartia parapertussis_B. The sequence continues at coordinate 1,304 of CAMCZQ010000256.1, forward strand.
GACTTCGATGGTGACCGCCATGGCGCCAATTAATGCATGCGCTTGTTCGTGTGTAAGCGTTGCCGCCTCAGCAGGTGTCACGAGTCGATTCGTTTTCAGGGCAATTTCGATCTCGATCAAACGCATATTGAAGGGCCAGTCGCGCGCTTGGGCGGGGCTAGTCCAGACACCAGCCTCTAAGAGGGCGGTAGACAGTAAGCTCGCATCGCGTGAGGAGGCGCCTGACTTCCAGTAACGGCCGACGGCGGCTTGCTCGGGAGCTAACTCTTTGCGCACCAGTTCTTGCACCGCATAGGCGTCGTCAGTGGATTGCAGTTGATCGACGTGTTGGGCCGGATCGGCCGGTTGTCGGTCACGGCGAGCCGCTAAAAGGGTCTGGGCAATGGCGGCAATATGGGGATTTGTCATTTAAAAAGGCTCTCGGTCAGATAATCAAGGATAATCGACTTCCTGACTTCGCACAGTACACACAAGATTTATGGCCTTACGCGCAACCATTTATAAAGCTGAGCTCAATGTGGCAGACGCCGATCGCCACTATTACGGTAGTCACGCCCTGACGCTTGCTCGGCACCCCTCAGAAACCGAAGAGCGCTTGATGGTGCGTGTGCTGGCGTTCGCACTGCATGCGCACGAAGACTTAGCCTTCACTAAAGGCTTGAGTGACGCCGACGAACCCGACATTTGGCTCAAAGACCTGACTGGCTCGATTGACCTTTGGATTGAAGTTGGGCAGCCTGACGAGCGCCGCATCTTAAAAGCCTGTGGTCGTGCCAAACAGGTCGTGATTTATTGTTATAGCGGTCAGAACAGCAAGATTTGGTGGGATGGCATTCGCAACAAGCTCGAGCGCGCGCGCAACTTAAAGGTGGTGTGTTTGCCTTCAGAGGATACTCGCGAGTTAGCCGCGCAGACACAACGCAGCATGATCTTGCATGCCAACATTCAAGATGGTGAAATTTTTATTTCAAATGATCAAGGTCAAATTACCTTTGTGCCAGAGGTTTGGCGCGAGGCGAAAGGCTAAGTGCTGTTGTGTTAAACGAAAGACCAAGCGCTCTTGTGTCAGACGAAAGACTAAGCGCTGTCGTGGCAAATACGATCGTTGCGATTGAAAAAAAATCGTGGCTTCGCTCAGAGCGCGCGGCTTCGCTGTTGCGACTGGTCGTTGTTGTTGCTGTGCACGGCGCGGTGATCGCTGCCTTACTGAGCTGGTCGTGGCCGCCCGCTCCGATTGAAGTTTCGATTTTGAGTCTCGAAGATCTTGGGGGTGAGGTGTCGTCATCTGAAGAGGTGTCGGCGCAAAAGCTGCCGGCTCAAGAGCACGCCGCGTCAGACGCTCAGGCCGTAACAAGTTCCGAGATATTGCCGGCTGCCGTTGCGCCCGCGCGTGAACTAGCACAGCCCCAACAGATAGATATCGCACTTTCACAGCTTGTGCCCCCCGCACCTGATTCGCAAGTCGCACCCGAGCCTGCACCCGAACAGTTGCCTGAGGCGCAAACGCAACCTACTGAAACTCCTGATATCGCACCGATCGCACCGACTGCAGCGACTGTACCGACTGTACCGACTTCACCGACTGCATCCACTGCATCTACGACACCGACTACACCGACTACACCGACTACACCGACTACACCGACTACACCGACTACACCGACCACACCAACTAAGCCGACATCATCCGCTTCAACACAAGTACCACCTAATGCACCAGCGGCAGCGACCGTGCGACCAACGCCCGATCTTGACGCCTCCGCTCGTCCTAGATCTGCTGCTAAGGTGACGGCTCCCAATGCTGGAGCGACTGCAACGCCTAATTCAGCCTCAACAGGCAATACAGGTTTGACCGGCAACGCGAGTGGTAGCGCTCAACCAGGCGCAGGCACTGAGCCCGCTCTGACGGCTGCGCGTTTTGACGCGGACTATTTGCATAACCCAGCACCCGCTTACCCCGCGCAGTCACGACGTCTGAAAGAAGAAGGCACCGTGCTGTTGCTGGTACGAGTGAGCGCCGAGGGCACGCCGCTCAGTGTCGAGATCCGCAACTCAAGCGGGTTCGAGCGCTTGGACGAAGCTGGGTTACAAGCGGTGCGTCAGTGGCGCTTCGTGCCCGCTAAGCGTGGCAGCGAAAATGTTGCCGCATCAGTGCTTGTGCCGATTCAATTTAAGCGGCAATAAGCAAGACCAGCGGGATCTGTCTCCATTCAAACATCACGTCGAGAGTTTTGAGTGGGCATCTCAGTTAATACGATAAATCAGCGGGCACCAAGATTCTTTTTCGAGTTGAGCGTTAATCAATGCCTTTGAGTGCTGTCATTGCGCGCGCAGCCAAGCGCGAATCTGCTCAAAATTTACCGCCCCGCGTATTCGTCTGACTTCACCCTTCGCGTTCACTAACATCGTAATTGGTAGCTCACCCTGCCATTTTGGGTCAATCTCATGGCGCAGGTATTCATCAAAGACGGCAGCACTGGCGCGATTGTCTCGATGTTCAAGGCCTGCCTCAGCGAGCGCTTGTGCCGCTGTTGCCAACGGCACCTGATCGACTTCGATGAACACAGTTTTTACGTTTGCAAATTCTTTTAAAAACTTACCCCAGAGTGGCAATTCTTCGAGACAAGGTCCGCAGGTGAAACCCCAAAAATGTATGATTTGAGGCTTGCCATGACCGGCGTTAAGGATTTTTTTCCAGTCGCCTGGTTGATACAGAGCTAGCTTTGGGCTGTCGACCTCGAGCTTAAGCAAACGATAGCCCTGCGCTGCTGTCAACCAAGACAGGTAGGCAATACCCTCGCGTTGAATGAGTAAGGG
>CAMCZQ010000257.1 GCA_945887835.1 Bordetella parapertussis
AGCTCAAAAAAAGCGATTTGATTTTGACGTTCAATCGATAAGTACATCCAAGGTTTTATTGGATGAAAATCCACATGGCGAGGGCCGAATTCATAGCCTGCATTCGGGATGAGCTGTTGACGATGCGTCAGGATGCCCTCGGCATAATCAAAAATTTCAATCGAACCGGGCATCTCAGGATTGCCGTGCTCAGGATCATTACCACGTACAGGCAATACAACACGTTGGTTGTCAGGCGTCACAACAATTTGATGGGCGCAGGCACCGAGATTAAATGTAGGTTGTTTGACCTCTTCGCCAATTGAGCCGTCCCTTTTAATTCGATGCACGCTTAAGGCGCTTGGGGCGTTGTAGGCGAGCAAGAGGTGCTGCGAGTTATGATCGCTTGATAGGTGCACAGGACGCGAGCGCAGTGGAGTTGGGGTGCCTTCTAACTTGAGTGAACCATCGGTTTGAATGCCCAATGCACACACAAAATGTCTAGTGCCATCTTTGCCTGGCCCGCCATCGCTACAGGCCGCATACAAAATAGGCTTGGAGACATGCCGCCAAGCGTACTGAAGACCCGCGGGTAGTGTGATTGCACTGCGCTCGCTTAGCGATCCATCGCTCAAGTTCAAGCTGTATTGCTTAAAATCTGCTCCGATCGCAGCGTATACAAAGAATGTGTTCATGAAATTGTTAGCGTTAGTTAATCGCGATACCAGCCTTTTTGACAATCGGCGGCCACTGCTTGAGCTCGCGTGCAACCATTTCATCGATATAGCTGCCTGGCTTGGCAATGATCCTCACGCCATCCGCCGTTAGTCTTTCAATGATTTGGGGATCTTGTAGGGTACGGACAAAGGCCTTCTCTAGCGTTTGTACGACGTCTTGAGGCGTGCCTGCAGGTGCAAGAACCGCCATCCAGAAGGTCGTTTCAAAGCCTGGAAAACCAAGCTCGGCGATGGTCGGCACGTCTGGAATTTGCGGCATACGCTCTAAGCTGGTCACGGCAAGCGGCTTAATCTTACCAGCTTTGATTTGTACGGCCGAAGTCGGAAAGGCGTCAACCTTAAACTGATAGACGCCACCCAGTAGATCGATCATGGCCGGGCCAGCGCCCTTGTAGGGGATATGGACCATCTCAATTCCCGCACGGTCAATGAACAATTCAGTGGCTAGGTGTGGAAATGTGCCTGAGCCGGCGGTTCCATAGTGCAGGGGCGGCGATGTTTTTTTTGCGAGTGCAATAAATTCTGGCAAGGTATTGGCCGCCACAGAAGGGTGGATCACGACCAAGCCCGGCGTATCTCCGACCATCACGACGGATGTAAAGCTTTTGACTGCATCGTAGCCAAGAGATTTGTAGATCGATGGATTGGCAGTATGTGAATTGGTCGCCATCAACAAGGTATAGCCATTCGCGGGGGCTGTGGCTACGAGTTGAGTGCCGATGGTTGCACCGGCACCGCCTTTGTTTTCGATGATGACGGTCTGACCAAGCACCTCACCAAGTTTTTGAGAAATCCGCCGTGCAACGACATCAGTGGTACCGTTTGGTGGGAAGGGCACAATTAAATGTATTGGCTTTTCAGGAAAGGCTGCTTGCGCCGTGATGCCGATGCACAGTAAAACTGAAGCGGTGGCCAGTTGTATACCTTTGAGGCTCTGCATGTGTTTCCCCTTATTGATGGCGTTAATTCAATAGACGTAGAGGCAGTCTCTTGATTGCTTTCTTTAATTGTTATGCTGAATGCCCTATCGTTTTTCTGATTGTATACAACAACGGTCCAACCACCTAAAATCAAATAAAAATAAATCAAACGAGGTGACAGAAATGAGTTCAATTAATACCGTCAGTGGAAAACTTGCAGATTTTATTTGTGACCTGCAGATCGAGCAGTTGCCCAAAAGTGTGATTGAAAGAACGAAGACGCGTCTATTGGATTGTCTTGCTACAGGTTTAGCGGCGCATGGCTTGCATGTACCTAGTGTGGTGTTGGCATTTACAGAGGGCGGTGCAGGGCCCGCGAGTGTTATCGGCTATCAAAAATCCTTACCCCTTGTTGATGCAGCCTTCGTGAATGCGACGCTGATCAACGGGCGAAGCCAAGATGACTTTATGCAGAAGTCTCACCCAGGGGCCTTGACGATCCCTGCCGCGTTGGGTCTGGCACAAGCTTTCAAGCGTAGCGGTGCTGATGTCTTGGTGGGGATGGTGGCGGGCTATGAAGTGGTAGGCCGCATGTACATGGGTGCGCCGGGTATGTTGCCAAAGTTTCGTGCCTCGGGTGTGGCTGGTACAGTTGGAGCGGCCGCAACAGCGGCCAAAATGCTGAAGCTGGATTCGACCTTGACCATGAATGCCTTGGGTTGTTCTGCGGTGTTTGCCCATGGCTTTGGACAAGGATTTTTTGCGGGTACGAATGAGGTAAAGCTCAATGTCGGGATGGCGAGTCGAAATGGCGTGACGGCTGCGCTGCTAGCGAAGCATGGAGCCACCGCTTCAGCGCTCGCATTTGAGGGTGAGGCAGGTTATTTCCGGGCCTTCGACGGTTCGCTTGAGCATGCTGAGGCGGCAACCAAGGGCTTGGGTGAACGTTATTTGATTGAAGAAACTGTTTATAAAGAATGCCCCGTCTGCATCTTTACGCAGACACCGATTGCTTTGGCTCGAACGCTTGCCGCAAAAATTGATCTTAAAAAAGTTCAAAAGGTGGTGGTGACGTCGCCCGAACTTACGCATACGAATCCTGGCTTTACAAACGTTGCGCCTTATCAGACCCATCTTCAGGCAGTAGTCAGTGCAAGGTTTTGTACCGCCGCGGCTTTGCTGGGTCGCCCAGTTGAAGATTATGACTACTATGATGAGTTGCGAGACTCTGAATTACTGCAACTTGCTGAGAAAATTGAATTAAGAATGCGCGAGCATGATGCCGATATGGTTGACGTTGAGGTCTATCAAACCGATGGTGTGATCCGGGCCAGTGGTACCGAAAACGAAACGCTTTTTCCGAGCCTAGATAAGGTCGTTGCAAAATTCTTTCGAATCACCTCAGGCTTACCTGGTCTTGACCGAGACCGAATCGTCGAGACCGTTATGTCGTTGGATCAAGTGACCGACATCGAAGATTTGATGAAATTGCTTGTGGTCAGTGAGGCGTTGATTGCCGCTCGCTAACATCCGGCACAATCAACGGAGTTCAGTGCTACGACTCAGGGCTGTCGCGCAAGCGAGGTGCCGATCATCGAGTCACGCGTGACTAAGTCTGCTAGTTGAGCTTCGGTCATACCCTGAGTGCCATCGGGCCGATTCGGCAACACTAAAAACCGAAGATCTGCAGTGCTATCAGACACTCGAACTTCAACGTCAGATGGGATGTCTGTACCAAACTCAGCTAGCACTTTACGCGGCTCAACGACCACACGCGAACGGTAATCAATTGATTTGTACCAAGCTGGCGGAATCCCGAGCAGCATACGCGGATAGCAGGAGCACAACGTACAGACGACAACGTTATGCACCTTTGGTGTGTTTTCAAGCACGACGAGTTCAAGAGGTGTGGTGATATCGAGTTCAAAGTGCTGGTTGATTGTTTTTAAGGGCGCGCTTAGCAATTGTTTTTTAAAGACTGGATCAAGCCAGGCTTTAGCGACGATTTTTCCACCAATGGCAGGGGTCAGGCTGTCTTGTTTATCGATCTGCGCATGTAATTCGGCAGCAGTGATAATGCCTTTTTCATCTAGCAGTTCGCGAATTGCGGTTTGCAGTAACACCTCATACCGATCGTAACCATCGTCATCATCGGGTGCGGGCGGGCTGTGGGGGTGATCGTGGCCATGTGCATGATCGTGGTCGTGATCGTGGTCATGGTCGTGATGGTGTCCGTGTTTTGAACTCATGCTTTTTCTCCGGAGAGCGGTTCGATCCAGTGATCGTAGATATCAGCCACAACAGTGTCTTTCGGGCTACCTGAATAGTTGGGCCAGACAT
>CAMCZQ010000258.1 GCA_945887835.1 Bordetella parapertussis
AGCCATCAGCAGCACCACTGACCACGCCTTCAAACAAACCCAGCACGCAACGCATGCCCGGTGCCCGATCAAGCGCTGAGACAAAGTGCATTTCAGACGTGCCAGGGTTGGCAAAACAGACATCGACTTCACCCTCAAGTAGGGTGTGCACCATAGCTTCTGAACCGTTCATCAAATGACTCCTGAGGTTTTGTTTTTAAGTGTTTCGCGTGCGATGATGACTTGTTGGACTTCGGTCGCGCCTTCATAAATACGTAGTGCTCTGATTTCACGATACAACATTTCTAAGGGGTGCCCGACTCTAACGCCTAAGCCACCGTGCAACTGGACACAACGGTCGATCACGCGTTGGGCCGACTCGGTCGCAAACATCTTGGCCATTGCTGCAGATTTTGTGGTGCGGCGTTGCAAGACATCGCGTTCCCAGGCGGCGCGATAGATCAGTAGCGTGGCCGCATCGATTTCGGTACTCATGTCACCAATGGCGGCTTGTGTCATTTGCAAATCAGATAGCATCGCGCCAAACATCGGGCGCGTCGTGGCGCGACTGATGCCCAACTCTAGGGCCGCTTCGGCAAAGCCTAAGGCTGCGGCCCCCACCGAGGCTCTAAACACATCAAGGTTTTGCATGGCGACTTTAAAACCTTGGCCCGGCTTGGCTAAGCGCTGTGAGACTGGGATCTCGCAGTCGGTAAAGGTGAGGCTGCCAATCGGGTGGGGCGCGATGACGTTAAAGCGCTCGCTGACGGTTAATCCAGGTGTCGTCGCATCGACAACAAAGGCGGTTACACCTTCGGCCTCGTCGCCCTCAACGCGGGCAAACACGGTGTAAAAATCAGCGATGTCAGCGTTTGAGATCCAGGTTTTTACACCATTGAGGCGATAGCCTATTGCAGTACGCGTAGCGCGGGTTGTCATGGCGGCAACGTCTGAGCCTGCGTCCGGTTCAGACAGCGCGAACGCTGCGATCAGTTCGCCGGTGGCAACTTTCGGTAAATATTTTTCTTTGAGATAGTCCGAGCCAAATAACGAAATCGGCCCACTCCCCAAACCCGCCATCACAAAAGCAAAGTCGGCCAGGCCATCGTAATAGCCCAGAGTTTGCCGGATCAAACACAGGCTGCGTGAATCGAGCATGGGTAACGCACCGCCATATTGTGCTGGCACGCAGTAGCGCAGCCAGCCAGCTTGGCCTAAGGTGCGCGTCAAAGTCACGCAGGTTTGGTCGACATTACCCTCGTGTACCCGATTAGTCAGTTGCGGCGCTGACCAGGCGTGTAACGCCTCATGCAACTGACGATGGCTATCTTCAAAAAAAGGTAAGAGCAAGGAATCAGGATTAAACATTTAAGCTGTTCTCGCAAGGATTTCACTGGCCATCTCGCGCAGTTTATTTTTTAAGATCTTAACGGCGTTGGCACTTTGAACCGTCGGAAACTCGCTCACCACTTCAAAATGCACAGGTACCTTGTAACCTGCCATGGTGCGTTTGCACTCGGCGGCCCAGCGCGTTGGGTCCGCTTGCGAGCCCGCGTACAAGATCACGAACGCCACAGGTAAGATTTTTGTGCCCTGTGTGGCACCGACCACTTGGCATGCTTGTACGCCTGGCAGCGCCTCGATCGCGTGTTCGATTTCTGCTGGGTTGACTAAAAAACCCGCTAAGCGCATCGAGTCGCCCATGCGGGTTTGAAACACAAACTGCGTATCGCTCACCGTATAGCCAAGGTCACCCGTTTTAAAAAAAACATCGGGGGTATAGGCTTGTGCGGTCGCATTCGGGTTGTCTAGATAGCTCAACATCTGACTGGCGCACTTGATTTCGATTTCGCCCGATTCGCCATGTGGCGCAAGCTGACCCGTCGCGGGATCACGTGCACGAACTCGCGCCTCTGGATGAATCAACCGACCACCCGCTAAGTAGCGCACGCTCACGTCCCCTTCTGATGGATCGAGTGGTTGCGCGGCCATCAGCGCTTGCAATTCGCTTGAGCCGTACAAGCCTGTCAGCGCGACATTGTTGCGCTCAGCCTCTTCAAGCAAAGTGGTGATGGCTGGTGAAAAACTCGCAAAGCCAAACAGTTTGCAACTGGCAAACGCGGCAGGAGAGGGGGCGGCTTCAAAGAGCTTTAACAGCGATTCGTTATTGGCGTAGGTGTGGGTGACTTGGTGCTTGCGAATTTGTTCAAGCGTGCTGTGCGTGTCAGAGGCTGGTTCGCACACAACGGTGCTGCCGGTGGCCAGACCACCCGTGAGGGTCGAAAATCCAAAGGCGCCACAAAAAGGCGCACTCGCCAGAATGCGGCTGGTCTGATCGTAGTCAAACGCCTTTTGCATTGAATCGGCGTGAACAATCAAGGTGTGCTGATCATGCACGACAAACTTTGGTATTGAGGTGGTGCCCGAGGTGGTAAAGCAAAGTGCCGGTGCCTGACCAAAGGCTTGCGGTACGGGGTGGGTGCTTTGCAGTAAATCGCTAAACGCGTGCAAGACATGCCCGCGCTTGGCGATCGCTGTCATCGCGGTGCTGCCGGGTTCGCCAATCGCCAACACGCCGCGCAGGCGCGCAAGCACTTCTTGTGGGATATCAGCGAGCATGTCAGCAAAGGCGATGCCCTTGAAATCAGGCCACAAGACAAGCCAGTCAGCCTTGCCACGCCCGATAATATCGGCAACCTCTTGGCTACGAAAGCGAGTGTTGACGGCCAAGACTGTCGCGCCTAAGTGGGCGCAGGCTAAAAAAGTTTGTACCCAGGCGGTGCAGTTGGGTAACCACACCGCAACGCGGTCGTGGGCTTTGATGCCAATGGCGGCCATATTGCCGGCCAGTTGCAAGGCTTGTTGGTGCAGTGCCGCAAAACTCGTTGGGTTGTCGCGGTCAATCAATGCGGGGTGATTAGCATGAGTTTTGGCTAAGACCGCCATGCGCTCAGAAAAGAATAGTGATGTTGCTGTCATACCAAAGTACCCGTTGGTTTGTGCTGCTATATTTACAGCTGTCACTATAGTACGAATACGCGAGCGATACGTAAGCTCGCTTTCGATACAAGCCGTTTCGGCTAAGCATGCTGCAGCGCGGCGTGCCTGAAATCACTGGAGCTAGGATTCAATGAAAGACCGGTATTTTTTGCAACGCAGTTTAGGTGCAGCGTTGGTGGCTGCGGTGCTCTCGATCGCTGACGCACCGATGGCGCAAGCGCAAGAGTTTCCAGCTAAGTCACTGACCTTGGTCGTACCGTACCCAGCTGCGGGCGCGGCTGATATTTTTGGTCGCTCAATCGCTCAGGCCATGGAAGCCACGCTCAAGCAAATCGTTGTGGTAGAAAACAAACCCGGTGCCGCCGGCAACGTTGGTTTAGCAGGTGTGGTGCGCAGCAAACCTGATGGTTATACGATTGGTTTAGGTACGATTGGCACGCAATCGATCAATCCGTTTTTGTACACCGAGATGAGCTTTGATCCGGGCAAAGACCTGCTGCCGATCGCGCTAGTCTCGACTACGCCTAATGTATTGGTGGTCGCGGCGAACTCTCCCTGGAAGTCGTTGGCGGATGTGATTAAAGCTGCGCGCGACGCGAAAGATAAAAAACTCACTTACGGCACCCCAGGTATCGGCTCATCGCCGCATCTGACAGGCGCGTATTTTGAAGCGATGGCAGGTGTTGAGTTATTGCACGTACCTTTCAAAGGTGTGTCGGCCTCGATGCCTGCTTTGATAGGCGGTAACATCGATTTATTGTTTGATAACTTGTCGGGCTCGATCAATCAAATAAAAGATGGCTCACGCGTACGCGGGATCGCAGTCACGTCACTGCAGCGCACCCCGCTTGCCGAACAGTTACCTACGTTCGTCGAAGGGGGTGTTGCCGGGTTTGACGTCACCGCCTGGTTTGCGATCTATGCGCCTAAAGGAACCCCTCAGCCGGTGATGGATAAGCT
>CAMCZQ010000259.1 GCA_945887835.1 Bordetella parapertussis
TTTGCCAACGCAATCGGATTGTCGTAAGTGGCCACTTCATCAATGGTCGCTTCATCAAACAAGGTCAAGTCAGCAAACGCACCTTCTTTGATGACACCGCGATCAGTCAGACCAAAATTCATTGCAGTCAGGCCAGTCATTTTATGCACAGCTGTTTCAAGCGAAAACAGTTTGAGTGAGCGACGATAGTGACCCAACACGCGCGGGAAGGTTGACCATAACCTTGGATGCGGCGAAGCGTCGTGCGGCAACCCATCTGAACCAATCATAGTCGGGCCAAATTGCAAAATCTTTTGCACATCGCCCTCATCCATTCTGAAATAAATCGCACCGGCAGGCAGCAACTGGGCAACGGCCTCTTTTTCTGAAACACCCATTTGCTTGGCGATCTTGTCGAGATCTTGCCCAGCATATTGAGGAAACGGCTTTGACCAAGTCACGATGACACGCGACGAGGTCTCGGCGCGGCTATAAGACAACACCGTTGAACCCGCCGTATATGGATAACAATCCAAACAAATCGGTTGCTTGGCCATATTTTTTTTGATGTACGCAAGCGTCTCATCTGAGCGCCCGTAGTTCTTTGCACCAATCACCTTGTGATGCGAAATCACAACCGGCACGTCCGTTTCACGGCCAATCCTGAAGGTCTCTTCAAGCGAGTCGATGACGCCATCGGCCTCGTCGCGCATGTGGGTGCAATACAGGCCGTTATATTTTTTTAGCGGGCGACAAATTTCGATGACTTCTTCGGTAGGCGCTGCAACGGCAGGCTCATAAAAAAGCCCTGTCGACACACCGATCGCACCTGCCTGCATCGCCTCGACCACTAACTCGCGCATTGCCGCAATTTGTGCAGTCGTGGCGGGTTGCTCAAGATCATCCATCGTGGCCACCCGAAGCGTGGTGTGACCCACCAGCATGGCGCGATTGGTGGTTGAGGGTTGCGCCCGCAAGGCATCCAAATAGGCTTTGAAGGTGGCGAACTTAAACCACTTGCCTGCGTCGTCAAGCAGATTCAAGGGCGGGGTGACCGGGTCAGGGATCGGGCGGGGCATCGGAGCCAAAGAGACCCCACAGTTGCCACCAATGATCGTGGTCACCCCCTGACTGACTTTAGGTGTCATCTCTGGATTCGAGAGCATCAGGCGATCGTCGTGCGTGTGCGCATCAATGAAACCGGGTGCCGCGACCTGCCCCTTTAGATCAATCTCTGTTTTGCCAGAAGATGCCGAAAGATCATCGATTTTGACGATACGATCGCCGTTGATGCCGATATCTGCCGCATAGCGGATCGCCCCAGTGCCGTCGACGATCGTGGCATGACGGATCAACAGGTCAAAAGAATTCTGCATAAAAGGCCTTTTTAGTGATTTTGAGCGATTACGGCGCCTGAAATCCTTTGATTTATAAAGGTATTTGAACCAATCGCCAATCCGAAGCTAAAACTATATACTGATTTCAACAGAGATCAGGGTTCAGGCGTAAAAGCCGTCTGCCCTCGACCCTCCAGACTTTCACGCAGCGCCTTCACGCGTACCGAGGTTTTTATGCAAGTCTTTTCTGACACCGCTTCGATCGATGTCGCCGACATCACCCCTTACTTGGGCAAACTGATTCGCTTCCGACGTGATCTCCATGCACATCCCGAATTGCGCTTTGAAGAAGTGCGCACCTCAGACCAGGTCGCCGCTTACTTGCAAGAGCTGGGCCTTGACGTGCATCGCGGTCTTGGCAAAACCGGTGTGGTTGCCACTTTGCGTGGCCGTGGTGCACAAGCTAGTGACCCCGCACGCGTCCTGGCCTTGCGTGCCGACATGGATGCCCTACCCGTCACCGAACTGAACCAGTTTGAACACGTCAGTACCTACGCCGGGCGTATGCACGCCTGCGGTCACGACGGCCACACCGCCATGTTGCTGGGTGGCGCCACTCTACTGGCGGCCAACCCCGACTTCAACGGCACCGTACATTTTATTTTTCAACCCGGCGAAGAAGGCGGCGCGGGTGCACGCGCCATGATTGAAGATGGTTTGTTTGATAAGTTTCCAGCCAAGGCTGCCTTCGCTTTACATAACTGGCCCGTGCTACCGGCTGGTCAAATGGGCGTGCGTGTTGGCCCGATCATGGCAGCGGCCAATCGTTTTGAAATTCGAGTCAGCGGCAAGGGTGGTCATGCCGCGCAACCGCACATTGGCATCGACCCAATCCCCGTGGCCTGCACCATCGTCGGTCAATTGCAAACGCTGGTGTCGCGCGGTACCGACCCGCTAGACAGCGCAGTGGTCACCGTTGGTAAGATCGAGTCGGGCACCGTTGAAAACATTATCCCCAATGAGGCCATCATTTATGGCACCACTCGAGCGCTAACACAAGAGACACTCAATCGGTTGACGGTGGGACTTGAACGCATCAGTGAGCATATCGCTGCTGCTCATGGCGCGACCGCAACATTTATTCTCAAACCGGGCTACCCCAGCACCGACAACCATCCAAAAGAAGCCGCGTTTATGGCAAAAATGATGGCCGCCACCGTTGGTGTCGAAAATGCTTTTGATAACATCCCACCCGCTATGACGGCTGAAGACTTCAGCTTCATGCTGCTTAAGGTTCCGGGCGCCTATGGCTTTATCGGCAATGGCAAAGGCGGCAAGCCCGGCATCAGTCTGCACAACGCTGCCTATGACTTTAACGACGACATTCTGGGCGTAGGCGCGCAATTCTGGGATCGCCTAGCACGTGAATGGTTTAACACGCAAGTCTAAAAACTAAGCAGCGGCACCTGCAGCAATCTGCGCACCCTCATCGCCAAGATCCCAAAACAAGCCTGCCATGAGCTGCAACGACTCGCGTGCTACGGAGCCCAGCATGTGTTCGTTTGGAGCGTGTTGCGAGCAGGCTGCGTAAGAGTGCGGCACCCATACGGTCGGTAAACCTAAGATCTTTGAGAAGGCATCATTAGGCAAGGTGCCGCCCAAGTTTGGTAAAACATCAACAGTTTTACCAGTGCTGCGCGTAATCGATGCCACCGCCATTTTGACCCAAGGATTATCGGGATCTAAGCGCGTCGCTTCAGCGGCCTCACCACGACTAGCAGCCGCCTCAACATCCGTGAAACCATGTGCATCAAGGTGGTCACGAATATGCTTTAGAAAATTCTCGTTATCGCTACCCACGACATAACGCAGCTGACAAAATGCAATCGCGTAGCCAGGGATCGAATTCACAGGCGCGTCTGGATTGCCAGTTTTAAAAGCAAGGGTTTCAAAGGTGTTCCAGGCAAACACACGCTCGGCTGGTGTCAGGCCCGGCTCAGCCCAATCAGGATCAATCTCAGGGTCATTAGGCCCACCGCCGACTTCAATATTGGCGAGTGCTCGTTTGACGTTTTCAGGCAGCGAACTTGGTAACAGTTTAGGGACCAGAATGCGCCCCTTCGCGTCGACCATCGAAGCAATCGCGTGGGCCAATCTAATGCCGGGGTTACGCAGCAACCCACCCCAATTACCCGAATGGTGTGCACCTTGGCGCAGATTTAATTTCAACTCAAAATTAAACGCACCGCGCGAGCCTAAAAATAAAGTCGGGCGTGAGGCCGATACGCGTGGACCATCTGACGCTAAAAACAAATCTGCTTTTAACAAGTCACCGTATTGTTCGCACACTTCACGCAAACCAGGCGAACCCATTTCTTCGCCCATCTCGATCAGTAGTTTGATGTTGTAGCCTAAGCGCCCAGCACGCGCGTTGATGACTTGCTCAAGCGCCGCGAGGTTAATCGTGTGCTGACCTTTGTTATCTGCGGTACCGCGGCCATACCAACGGTCACCTTCAATTTTCAAGTCCCAGGGGGCTAGGCCTTTGTTCCATTGCGGGGCATAGCCACGCACGACATCACCATGGCCGTAGCTCAACACGGTG
>CAMCZQ010000260.1 GCA_945887835.1 Bordetella parapertussis
ATTGCGACTTAGCAAAATTGTTAATCTGTGAGGGCAAGACAGCCAGCATTTTCATCAAAGCAAAACCAACCAAACCCGGTGTGGATGCTGACCATCATAAAAATCACTGGTAGTGGTTAATGTGAAAACTGTCGGGTCTGGATAAAAATTTCAATGAAAAAATATAATGCCGCTCGGACCGAAAAATCAATGGGCCTAATTCTTGGCCTTGGCTCTTCTGGTAGTCGTCTGATTAAAAATCATAAAGTCAAATACCTTGACATCGCCGAATTCGAAAACATTCGTATTGAGGGCGCAGACTCATATGTAGTTGGCCAGGACGCATCAGATTTTGATCGAGTGTCACTGAAACGTTTATTAGATGGTATTTCAACGGTACTACTGGTCACTTGCGCCGGAGGTAAAACAAGCGGCGCGATGACTTCCTTTACGGCACTTCACGCTTTATCCAAAAAAATGCCTGTTCATGTTGTTTTGAGTTATCCGTTACTCTGGGAAGGTAGCAGAAGAACAAAAAATGCGATCGCCCTGCATGATGAATTGAAAGCTGCAGGGGCTACGATTTCAATTGTCGACGGAAAGAAAATTAGTGACATTGAATTTGAGGAGTACGAACAAGAGTTTGCCGTGCTTGACGCGTTGATTCTGAAAGAAGTGGACCTATGGGTCGCTGAGGGACAAATTGTTAGAACGCAACTTGGCTGACATGCGAAATCTTTTTGCGCCAAGTATCAGGCGACATCTTATAAGGGGCCAGAAGTTCGCAAAGCTCTTTGGACGGATGAGACGTGGAGTACCTGCCCTTTTCTACCCACCATGCACGTTTAGTCCATTCCATAGCCTTAGCAATAGCCAGTGCTTCCGAGTAAGTGAGCGCAAAGCTTTGAGCATGCGCTGGTGAGCGAAGGCCCCATACGTATACGAGAACGAGATTAGATATTTTGGCGTACTTCTTGTCAATTGAAAACGCACTTTTTGAGGCGGCCTTCATTTGAATTGGAACGGCTGCAAATTTCGAGACGGCCGCAGCAAGATCAACGTAAGCGATTAAGTCGATGCCTCTATCTCGCAATGGCATGGCAACCTCCAACCCTGCAACCAGTAATTCATCCACTAACCGGTTGCGTCCTAAAATCTCGATTGTTTGAGTGTCCATGTGCATTTAGAAAATTAAAGAATAGCGTTTATCTGCCAACAGGCCAAGACTGTCGAAACCATGCGCACCTTCCGATGCAGCTAAACCTTCTTACACTGAACCGCTGGCGATGCGACTGATACTTGAAGGTCGATATTTTTTTCCTCAACCCAAAAATTATGCTCCAGATTGCGCTGAAGCTAGAAGCTGAACAACAACATTGTCCTTTTGAGGTTAAACGCCATGAGCTTCCACAAAAAAGTCCTAATTGGTTTCGTTTTGTTCAATTTAATTTGGATTCCACTCGGAATGTTCCTTATGCCAACTGTTGACTATGCGATGGTGACAGACTCAGACTTGGTCGAACACGCAATGGGAGAAAAGTTAGGGCCTGTTGCCACCGTTGTTTCGTCGGCCTTAATTGTCGCCTTGCTGTACATCGTCCGCAGTCTGGTGATACTTGTTGCAAGACTTATCCGAAAGCTGCGTCGACGTGCGTAAGAGATGGCTCGTGACCACGCGCTGCACCACCTGCAGCACCGGCGTCACCAGCTTGAGCTGTGCGGCCAGCAGCAGGCGAAATGGAAGCGCGGGAGGTGGCGAGTTGTACGAGGTGGCGCGCACCGTCGGTATTGAGCGCCTGGCGTGCTGGGCGCATGTGAGAAGACGCTTTGTGGAGGCGACGCGGGTGCAGCCCAAGTGCAAACGCTGGCGCTGAAGCTCCCGCCGGGTTTCGGCTGACGGCACAGTCGCCCGACACCCACTAGTTAAAGTCTTAGTTGTTGAGTCAAGGGGATGACGTAATAGTCAGAGGTTGACAACATCCGCAAGACCAGCACGCGCGCTAGCAAAACGCCGCTCTCCGGCAGCGAATACGTCAAGCCTAGGCGACCCCATAGGCACCGGTGTCGAGCGGTATTTGAAGGGCACTGATGCGGGTGCAGTAAGACCCCGCTGGGTGATCCATTGCATCGGTAATCGTCTTCTTTGCCTGTGCCGCCGCCTTTTTATGCTGACGTAGTTCGTCGCAGTGATCCGCCCACCATTGGTACATAGTTCTGCGCTCAGGAAGGTATTTGGCCTTGTTGTAAATAGAGCGGATGTCTCCACGGGTGTGCGCCAGCGCGGCCTCAATCACGTCGGGATGGTGCCCGTTTTCGTTAAGCAACGTGGAGGCAGAGGTACGAAACCCATGCACCGTCATGCGGCCACGGTAGCCCAGCCTGACTAGTGCGTACAGCATGGTGTTTTCGCTGATGGTTTTTGCACGGTCTGTCAGGCTTGGAAAAATGTAAACGCCTGTGCCCGTCAGTGGACGAATCGATTGCAGCAGTTCTTCAGTCTGGCGCGACAGCGGGACAACGTGGGGATCTTTCATTTTCATGACCTCAGCGGGAATGCGCCACAGTTTCGCGCTCCAATCGATTTGATCCCACCTTGCAAGTCGGATTGACTGCGAACGCTGGAAAGTCAGCAGTGTGAACTCCATCGCGGCGCGCGTGATGTACTCGCCTTGGTAGCAGTCCATGGCTACCAGCAGCTCAGCAAATTCGTCTGGGTCAGTAATGGCCGGGAAGTTCTTTTGCTTATGCGGAGCCAGAGCGCCGCGCAACGCTGACGCCGGATCGGCATTGCCGCGCGCAGTTGCCATGGCAAAGCGGAAGATGGCGCCTGCATGCTGCATGAGTGTGTGCGCCAGATCAGTTTTTCCGGTCGCCTCAATTGGCCGCAAGACGGCCAACAACTGCGGGGCCGTGATTTGCGTGATGGGAAATACACCGAGCGACGAAAACAAGTGCCGATCCAACATGGTTTCGGTTTTATCGCGATAGCTGTCCGACCAGCCTGCACCGCGAACTTGCATCCAGTCCCGTCCAAGGTTTTTGAAGGTGTCGACGATGGTCGCCTTTTCTTTCATGCGAGCTTCGGCACGAAGCTCCCGAGGGTCAAGCCCTTGTGCAAGCACCACGCGGGTATTGATGGCTTGATCTCGCGCATCCTTGAGCGTGGTGGTTGGGTATTCGCCAACATTGAGCGTCTGCTCCTTCCTCGTGATTGGGTGGAGGTACTTGATGGCAAAGGTTCTTTTGCCGCCGGGGTGGCAGATTAGATGTAGGCCCGTGCCGTTGCCATCAAAGTGCTTTTTAAGCAGCGGCGCAGGGCGGAGGCTTTTAATGAAAGTGTCGGTTAGCATGAAATTCTCAAGTTATTCAGTTAGCAACCAACGGTGGTGTGCTGGTGGTCACTAAAAATTTTCGTTGGGATCGTGGAAAGGGCAAACCAGATGCCACGGGAGCAACGTGGGTTTGGAGGTAGCTATCCCCGGTATGCCCCTAGAAAGTGGTGCCTCGTATGAGTGCGGCTTCATAAAAATAAATCTATTTATGCCCCTCTCATACACGAGGGGCATAAGGGGGATAGCTACCTCGCGGCCGGTGCGCCTAACTCCAGGAGCATGAGACGAACTTTCTGAGCCTCAGCAGTGCTTTGTTGCGCCTGTACGCTGAATCGACCGTCGAATACAACGGGGTTAATCCTCCACCGCGCTCCCTCCCCAAACCGATTGCCACCAGATCGATTTCGTTGCGTGATGTTTTCGACTAGCCAGTGATAAGTGCCTAGGAGCTCTAAAGCGCTTGACTGCGCCCACTTATCTGCAGCTTTAAAGGCAGCCACCTTCATGAACTCGTCACGTGAAATTTCCGAAACATTTGGACGGCTCTGCTGAAAACGAAGTATCTTGAGGGCGCATGATCGGGCGATTGTTGTTACCTCGTC
>CAMCZQ010000261.1 GCA_945887835.1 Bordetella parapertussis
ATGGTGACGATGCCACGCGTCCGATCAAGGTGCTTGAGTTCAACTGTCGCTTGGGTGATCCCGAAACGCAACCGATCTTGATGCGCATACGCAGTGACTTGCTTGAAGTCTTTGAACACGGTGTTGCTGGCACGCTGAATCAAGCCACAGTCGACTGGGATCCTCGCACAGCGCTTGGTGTGGTGATGGCAAGCGCAAATTATCCGGCAACCCCGCGCTTGGGCGATGCGATCCGCGGCATCCCTGCTGCACAGCCTGACTGCGTGGTGTTTCATGCTGGCACCGCGCTTAAGAGCGGCGAGTTACAAACCTCGGGGGGGCGCGTGCTATGCATTACTGCCCTGGCCGATAATGTACGAGCCACGCAACGACGTGCCTACGACGTGGTCCAAGCCATCAACTTTAACGGCGCTCAATATCGAACCGATATTGGCTGGCGCGCACTAGAAAAAAATTAACAGTGTCTGAACTTCAACCCTCAGGGTCTTCTGACCACTCTATGCCTGCTGCAGCGAGCGCCGCGCCTGCTGCTGTCGCGGTCGTGTCTGAGCGCAACATCGCTGCCGTACGCGCCTATCTTTTAGGGTTGCAAGCAAACATCGTCAGTGAGCTTGAACGCGTGGGCGGCGAACCGTTTTTAACAGATGAGTGGACGCGTGCCGAAGGAGGTGGCGGCCTGTCGCGTTTAATTGAAGGTGCGCAACTCTTCGAGCGCGCAGGTGTATTGTTCAGTCACGTTAAAGGTCAAACCTTACCGCCCTCTGCCACCGCGCATCGTCCCGAAGTGGCGGGCCGCCCCTGGGAGGCAATGGGTGTATCCATGGTGCTGCACCCACGCAACCCTTATATTCCCACCACACACTTAAACGTTCGAATGTTTGTGGCAAAAGCGCCCACAGGTTCTGGCTTGGCCGATGTCTTTTGGTTTGGCGGCGGCATGGACCTCACACCTTATTATGTGTTTGAAGACGACGCACGACATTTTCATCGCGTCAATCAGGCCGCTCTTGCCCCACACGACCCTAGCGCCTATCCGCGCTACAAAAAATGGTGCGATGAATACTTTTTTCTTAAACACCGTAACGAAACACGTGGGGTGGGTGGCGTCTTTTTTGACGATTTAAGTGAACCGGGCTTTGAACAAGCCTTCGCCCTGATGCGTTCGGTGGGCAATGCCTTTATTCCTGCTTACCTGCCAATGGTCGAAAAACGACGTTCTCAGCCTTTTGGCCAGCGTGAACGCGACTTTCAAGCCTACAGGCGTGGACGTTATGTAGAATTCAATCTAGTATTTGACCGCGGTACGCTTTTTGGATTGCAGTCTGGGGGGAGAACAGAATCCATATTATTATCAATGCCCCCCATGGCCGCTTGGCGTTATAACTGGCAAGCACAGGCTGACTCACCCGAGGCAGCACTTTCACAATATCTCATCCCAAGAGACTGGGTCTAATGCGTATTGGTTTACTCGGCGGCAGTTTTGATCCCGTGCACAGCGCACACTTAGTGCTGGCAAGTGCCGCGCTTGCCGTGTTGAGTCTTGATCAGGTTCAATTGATACCTGCAGGTCAGCCTTGGCAACGCCCGCCGCTAGGTGCCTCACCCACGCATCGCTTGGCAATGCTCAAGCTTGCCGTGGGCCAAACCGCTGGCTTGCACGTGAATCCCATTGAAATTAACCGAACTGGCCCCACCTACACCTTAGAGACACTCGAATTACTGCCTCAAGGCCCTGAGTATTTTTGGATCTTAGGTGCTGATCAGCTTGAAAATTTTTGCACTTGGCGTGACTGGTCAAAGATTGCAGCCCGTGTGCAGTTAGTGGTCGCGCAACGCCCGGGGTCGACTTTGGAGGCGCCTGCTGCTTTGGCAACTTGGCTGACGCAACACCACCAAGCACTGGTGCATCTGCCTTTTGATCCACTCGATGTCTCTGCCAACGAAATCCGTCAACGGATTGCTCGAGGCGACTCAACTTGCGACCTCATTCCTGAGGCCGTCGGCCAGTACATCACCGAGCACAGCCTATATCGGCAGCACTCAGCCTGACAGGAAATAATAAAACAATGGATATTCAAAAACTGCAACGCGCAGTGGTCGATGCACTTGAAGACGTCAAAGCACAAGATATCAAAGTGTTTAATACCGAACACCTAACCAGCATGTTTGATCGTGTTGTCATTGCCTCGGCGACCTCAAATCGCCAAACTCGCGCCCTGGCCAACAGCGTGGCCGATAAATCACGCAGTGTTGGCGTACCAGTGATTGCCACAGAGGGCGAAGAGACCGGCGAATGGGTACTAGTTGATATCGGCGACATTGTGATTCACATCATGCAGCCGGCCATTCGCACCTATTACAACCTTGAAGAAGTTTGGGGCGGAAAGCCCGTGCGCCTCAAACTGTCGCCCGACTCAACACGCCCTGCTGTTGCCACAAGCCAAACAGCGTTTGACCCGATGGGCACACGCGACGAGCCCGAAGGCCGCCGAGCTGCGAGCCGTTCATCGCGCCCTGCTCGCTCGAACAGATAACGCGGCAGATGCCACACGCTTAGCGCGATGAAAATAACGATCATCGCTGTCGGTGCCAAAATGCCGGCGTGGGTAGATACTGCTTGGGACGATTACGCTAAGCGACTACCTGCTGATTGGTCATTGCAACTCAAAGAAATTAAGCCAGAGCCAAGAACGAGCGGCAAAACCGCGGCACAGATGATGGCGGCAGAAGCCAAGCGCATACATAGTGCGATCCCAGAATCTGCGGTGCGTATCGCCTTAGACGAACACGGCAAAGATCTCTCAACCGAAAAATTCTCTCAAGTGGTGCAAGGCTGGCAAAACAACAGCCAGCCACTTGCCATCCTGATTGGTGGCCCCGATGGTTTGGATGCTGAGCTCAAAGCCTCATGCTCCGGTTTGATCCGCCTATCGTCAATGACGATGCCGCACCCTTTAGTACGTGTCGTTCTTATCGAGCAACTGTATCGAGCTTGGTCGATTTTGGTCAATCACCCTTATCATCGGATCTGAGCAAGCGCTCGGTCTGATGTCACCCCGCAAGAGCACAGTCTTATGTCACCACCAACCGTTCCTCTGTTATATCTAGCGTCAGAGAGCCCACGGCGCCAAGAATTACTTCATCAAATAGGCATCGCTCACACGGTATTACGCGTTCCACCGGTTAAAGGCGAAGACGAACCACGGCAGGTCAACGAATCGCCCCTCGTTTACGTTAAACGCACAGCACTTGAAAAAGCACAGCGCGCCCAGCAATGGCTTGCGCAAGGCGCACCCAAACTCGATCAGCCAACAGACGGGCGAATCAAGCTGCCGATACTTGCGGCTGACACCACCGTTGCGCTTGGCAACACGATTCTGGGTAAACCACTCGATGCACATCACGCCACTAGTATCTTGAGCCAGCTCTCTGGCCAAACGCATACAGTCTATACGGCAGTCGTACTTGCTCATCAAACTAGCATCTATACCGGCCTATCGACGTCGCTTGTTAGCTTCAAACACCTCAGCACAGAAGAAATAGACCAATACATCGAAACGAACGATTGTTTAGGAAAGGCCGGTGCTTATGGGATTCAGGGTTTTGCAGCGCGGTTCATCCAAGACCTGAAAGGCAGCTACTCTGGAGTCATGGGGTTGCCTCTTTACGAGACCGCCGAATTACTCAAGGCCGCGAAGGTCATCGCTTAAGAAAGATTGCCAAGCAAACCTGTCGCCCAAAGACAAACCCCCAAGTGCTTTTGGCACTTGGGGGTTTGGGGTGTAAGAGCTTGACAATGTCCTACTTTCACAGACGTACGTCCACTATCATCGGCGCTAAGGTGTTTCACGGTCCTGTTCGGGATGGGAAGGGGTGGGACCACC
>CAMCZQ010000262.1 GCA_945887835.1 Bordetella parapertussis
CGTGGTCAGGTGCCCTTTTGCACACGCCCCTATGAGTATCTTTCAGAATCCGGGCAGTACACCTGCGGCACCGGCGACAGTTTTGTGATGACAAAAGACCCTTGGTTTGCAGCAAACAACGTCGATGTGGTGGACATGGAGCTTTTTGCAATTGCCGCCATTGCCCACGAGCACAATATCGCGTGGCGCTCCTTTAAATATGTCACAGACCACACTAACGAAGACTCGGGCCAAGACTGGCAACAAAAAGTTCGCCATGGCGAAAGTCTGTTTATTGAAAAATTAAACGAGATGCTCTGAGACGAAATTAATTTATCGGATTTGCTGAACGGCCCAAACGATCCCCACCCCAAAACAAGCCACAGACCGTTATTTTGCTTCGCTATCTTGGCCTCAGACGCGTGTTCACAACACCGCAAAATGGTGAGTCCCGTCGATACCTAGCTGTGCGACTAAGCCAAACTCCCAGTCAAGATAGGCTTGCATGGCCTCGTGCGGTGCGTCAGTACCCTCGTATGGACGCTTGTAGCGATCAATCGGGTCTGACAGTAAAGCGGTGGCCCCTTTTTCAACAGACTGCCCAGCAGCTTTCCAGGCTTGCGTCCCTCCGGTCAATACCGAGACGGGCACCTTAAGCAGTGCCGCAATCTCGGCGTGCGCGTAAGTTGAGAGCAAACCATCTGGGCACACCAACACATACGCCGAGGCCTTTGGCAGTCGACTAAGCGCCTGCTTAAATTGCGAGCGCAACACATATTGCGCGCCGGGTATGTGAGCTTGCACATACTGAGCATGCCTGCTCAAATCCACGACAACAATTTTTTTAGCGGCTAAATCGTTCACTAACGCGGCCGCCAACTCAGCGACTGCGATCGTCGCAACAACCGGCGGCTTTGCCCACTCAGCGACCCAAGGGCCCGTTTCGGCAAAGATCTGCGCGGGCAAGTCGGTCAACACATAAACATCCCACGCCATTTGCGCCAGCCACGAGGCGGTCATATTGGCACGTACGCCATCTGTATCAACTAAAACGATTCGTGCACCACGCACCGGTGCAACCATCTCTGTCTCTTGCACCAACTGACCGCCTGGCGTCGAGCGAAAGCCCGCAATATGACCAGCGGCATATTCTTCAGGCGTACGAGTATCAAAAAAATACGTCGTACGCTCTGCTTGCATTTGCCAAGTTTGTGCCTCTGACCACGGTACAGGTTTAACCCCCGCACGCTCTGCAACACTGCGCGCACGTGCGGCTGCAGTCAGTCTCGTGTGCTCAGAGACGTCTTTAAATTTTCGGGTTTCGCCTTTGTCTAGCGCTTGACCCGCGAGCGTCCAGCCAATCGTGCCATTACGCAAGGCTGACACTTTATTGGGGATACCGGCATTGATCAAAGACTGGGTGCCGATGATGCTACGGGTGCGACCCGCGCAATTGACGATTACTTGGGTTTCTGGTCGTGGCGCTAATTCGGCAATACGCAACACCAACTCTGCACCCGGACAGCTGGTAGCGGTGGGAATGCTCATCGTGTTGTATTCATCGTAACGACGTGCATCGACAATCACAACATCTGCGTGTTGCTCAATCAACGCCTTCACTTCAGGCGCCGAGAGCGAAGGCGTATGTCTCTTGGCCTCAACCAACTCGCCAAAAGACTTACTGGGGACATTCACATCGCGAAACAACTCGCCACCGGCCGCTCGCCAGGCGCGCACTCCACCTGCAAACACCGCGACGCGACTAAAACCCAACGCGACTAAACGGCGTGCCGCGAGCATCGCGTCAGACTCTAATACATCGTCATCTCCTTCATCGAGCGTCACGATCTGCACGGCGCGACGAGGCAACTTCGAGTAGGCATCAAGCTCGACGCGTGACAGCGGAAAATTTGCCGCGAACAAAGGGTGCGCCTGGGCGTGCGGATCTTCTTCGCGCACATCTAAAAAAGCGATTTCACGTTTTTCAAGTAGCGCGCTGCGCACATCTTGATATTCACACAGCTGAACAGCATCAATTGGACTAGGTTTAAACACGGCGATTAGTTCCAGAGATTAGGGACAACATCATTGTTGTAGCCAGAGATAAAGGTTTTTTCTGCACCTGTTGTCGGGTCAAACACATGCCGACGGATACGACCAATATTGCCACCATAAACATGGATGCTGATCGAGCTCTGGTCCGCATAAAAATTTGCAACCTCGTGCACGTCGTGGGTGGCCGGCGAGACGCTACACACGCTGCCTCGCGCCAAAACGTGGCTTTCGCCGCGCAAATAGCCACCCCCTGCATGCTTAAAATAAGGGGTGTCGATCTCTTGGCCACGCAGCATACCGATCAGTCCCCAAGTCATGTGGTTATGAACAGGCGTCTTTTGCCCCGCACCCCACACAAAGCTCACCACCGAAAAGCGTTCGAGCGGGTCGGCATAAAGCAGATATTGTCGATAGAAGTCAGGATGCGGCACGGTAAATCGTTCGGGCAACCAGTCATCCCGCGCGACCAAGGTTTTCAAACAGGCCGCGGCTTGCGCCAGCAAGACGGGTTCTGCGCTTTCTTGGGCAACCAAGGCGCTGAGTTCTTGCACAAAGCTTAGTAATTTTTGATTGTTCATGGCCAAGACTGAAAAAAATGAAAACAACGAAAGCGCCAGACAATACGCTTAGGTTCTAGTGTAAGTCGCTGACGTCGCCCTAGAAGCCTTTGACGACTCGCGCGCGAGGTGCTCGCTTGTCGTTCAGCGACGTTCGGCAGGCCCGATACCAGAATATTAAGTAATAATTAGTAAACGGACCTGTCGCTCTTGCTTTCGCAAAGCGCTCGACTGTCAATTGAAATCACTTGAAACTTCTGTCAGTCAACCGCGTCAAAAATACAACTTTCAGCAGGTGAGGGCTTACTTTATACTCAACCGCTTCAGCGGACTAGTGGAAACCCCCTATTTTCCACTTGGTCGGCGTTCGCTTTGCCTATTTATTTTTCTTTAAAAATATCTAACCTAGGTATGTCAGGATGTGGATAGTTAGAACAGCGCTAGAGAAACCTTACACGTTTATCGTGATGGCGATTCTCATCCTGCTGTCTACGCCTTTGGCTGTGATGAAAACCCCCGTCGACGTACTGCCCGAGATCAACATCCCGGTCATTAGCGTCATCTGGAGTTACAACGGCCTGTCAGCCCAACAAATGGGTAACCGGATTACCCAGACACACGAGCGCTCACTCACCACAACAGTCAATGATATTGCGCACATTGAGTCCCAATCCTTGGGCGGCATTGCAA
This sequence comes from Bordetella parapertussis, assembly GCA_945887835.1. GTDB lineage: Bacteria > Pseudomonadota > Gammaproteobacteria > Burkholderiales > Burkholderiaceae_B > Zwartia > Zwartia parapertussis_B. The sequence goes on from CAMCZQ010000262.1 coordinate 3,282, forward strand.
TTATCAAAATCTATTTCCAACCGAACGTCAATATTCAAATGGCAATCGCGCAGGTCGTGTCGGTGTCGCAAGCCGTTTTACGACAGATGCCGCCCGGGATTACACCGCCGCTCGTCATTAAATACACCGCCTCTTCGATCCCCGTGATCCAACTTGGCATGTCTAGCACCGTTCTGGCTGAAAAAGAGCTGTTTGATGCGGCGTTGAATATTCTACGACCACAAATCATCACGATCCCGGGTATTGCCATGCCGTTTCCTTACGGTGGCAAAGTGCGCGCCGTATCAGTCGATATCGACCCGCAAGCCTTGCTCGCCAAGGGGATGACCTCGTCTGATGTGATTAACGCCATCACGAGCCAAAACTTAACGTTACCGGCAGGCACGACCAAAATTGGTGACACCGAATTTAACGTCTCTCTGAACGCCTCGCCACCAAGCATCGCCGAACTCAACAATATTCCGGTGCGAACGATCAACGGCGCCACAACTTTTTTGCGCGAAGTGGCACACGTGCGCGATGGGTTTTCACCGCAAATCAATATCGTTCGGCAAGATGGCCAACGAGGTCTGTTGCTTACCGCGCTCAAGAACGGTGG
>CAMCZQ010000263.1 GCA_945887835.1 Bordetella parapertussis
AATCTGGCCCTGCGGATCGGTCAGTAAGCTAGGAAACCGCTGACTAGTTGGATCTTGGCTGATCGGTGCCGGCACAGAAAAGTTCTTTCCGCCATCGACAGAGCGTGAAACGTTGACCTGTGCATTCCAGTTTTTATCGCGAAAGAAACCATAGGCAATGATCAGATTATCTTGTTTATGGCTGACCAACTGTGGGCGCGCATCGGGGCCCGTATCTAGAAAAGCGCCGTGTTGAGCGATTTCTGTACGAGGCTCAAAACTGACGCCAAGGTCGGTTGAGCGTGCGATCGAAATCGACCCGCCGCCCGCCCAGGCCAGCCACAGTGCACCGTCTTGAGTAAAGAGTGGTGTTGCAGCGCGTGCGCACTGTAGCGTTGTATCTTTGCATGCTGCCGTTGCGCCAGTGCTTGTACCAGTGCTTTTGCCCGCGCTCGGCACGGCGCTTGACGCGCTAGGTGTCATCGGCGCCCCGTGCGAGTGCTGCGCAAAGGCGATGGGCTGAGCTAGTAAACACCCTGCGCTTACCAGGCCTGTGAGGCACAGGCTTTGAGCAAGCCTCAATGTAGAACCGAGTACTAGTTGCTTCTTGCTCATTGTTCGATCTCTTTTCATATTTTGATTAAAACGTCGCTCTGACACCGAACGTGAACCACCGAGGTGGGCCCATGCTTGGTACCCCTGACGAACTAACTGCGTTGCTTTGATACGCCGTGTACGTCATGCCCTGTGCGAGATAATTCACATTGAACAGGTTCTGGACATTGCCATACAGCTGTACTGTTTTATCAAGTTGGTATCTAAAACCAAGATTGACGAGGGTGGCGCCGTCATTTAACTGAGTGTGCGCAGTGTTGTTCCAGAAGGACGGAAACGACTGCAGTTGACCAGATAAGGCTAACTCGGGCGTCGCTTGCCATTGAACGCCTGCATTGAGCATCCAAGGAGGAACTTGACCAAGCTGTTCATTGGTGGGCGATGCGACATAATCAGACGAAGTCAAATAAGCCCACGTCTGCGTAAAACCCAGATTGACTTTGACTGTTTTGGATAGCGTGGCTTGACCCAGAATTTCATAGCCACGAAGCGTTGCGCTACCGGCGTTGACGTTTTGCCTCAAGCTTGTAATGCTGCCCGCTGCAAGGCCAGTACCGGCGATGAGTGGATTACAGGTTGCCACTGTCGTGCACATGGTTGCGCCATCGATAAAGTTGCTCAAGTTATTGTTGAACACCGTCACCGAGAGGCTTGCGTCTTTTTCTTTGGTGCGCAGATCAAAACCAATTTCTTGTCCAAAATTGGTTTGTGGTGCCAAGTTGGGATTAGCAATCGTGATCGAAGAGCCGCTCAGAAAGGTTCGATACAACTGATTCATACCCGGTGCCGCAAAGTTTCGATAGACTGCCGCACGTAGATCAAATTGATCGTTCACATAGTATTTAATACCCAAGGTGGGATTAAAACTTGCGTAACTATTGTTCGCGAGTGGTGCATTGATGGGTGTTGCTGCTTTGCCTGCCGTGTAAACGTTGCCAGTCAAGCTTGAGTTGGTGACCTGATAAAAATCTTCGCGTAAGCCAAAGTTGATGTCTACGGGTGTATCTTTAAACTTGTAGGTGCCAGTGACAAACAGGCCTTGAAAACTATTTTGACCCTTGTTGATCAAATTGGCAGAATTGAAGCCGTTTGCGGCGTACTGATTGATGTTGTCATCCGATGAAATGATTCGACCATCCACACCAAATTTCACGTCTTTAAATTGACCAAAATCTTTTTGATAAAAAACAGACATGCCAAAGTTTTGATAATTGTCAGTTTCGTCTTGGCTCATATACGGTACCCCTCTGATCGGGGAGAAGATATTGAACGTTGGCGTTTGGGCTGAATTGGTGGTTTTCATTTGTTGAAACGCACCCCAGGCATTGAAGTTGATGGTGCTGTTATCTGCAAAACGTGTAGTGCCGCCCGCAGACAGCACGTAGTTGTTCCATTGGTTGCTGGCGTTTTGCCACGTCGCGCTGGTTTCTGACGTTTCGTTCAAATTAAGTTTTGCGTAATATTTAGAATCTGCGCTTGGTGTGAAGATCGAATAAAGCGTCAAGTTATTGACTTGAGATGCCGTAGCGGTCATGTAAGGATTTCGATAGCGCTCGGGCGTGGCGTTATACCCTTGCGTTTGCGAGCGGTCATAGCTGATGCCCAACGACATTTTGTCTGTTTTAAAAATCCGCCCAGAAAAGCCTGCATTCAGCGTGCTGTAGCTACCGTAGTCGGAATAGACACTCAGCTTGTCTTCTTGAGGGGGGCGCGTCACGATATTGACCACACCACCCATGGCCAAGTTACCCCACAGGCTGGTCGCGCCACCGCCGCGAATGACCTCGATGCTCTCAATCGAATTTTTTGGGATACGTGCCCAATTGACCGTGCGAAAAAACGGATCGTTGAATGGGATGCCATCCACCATTACCAAGGTGTTGACGTTGGTACTGGTGCCAAAGCCACGAATGCTGAAGGTGCTACCGGTTGGGTGCAGAGAGGTTGAAGGGATTTGATTGACAAAAATCCCAGGGATTTTGTTGATGATCTGATCGGTTGAAGTCTCGGGGCTGTTAATGACGTCTTCGCGGGGGATGACTGTTGTGCTGAATGGCAAACTTTCTAATTCAATCCCACGGCCTGCCGATACCGTCACAGGACTGAGCGTGGTGATCTCGGTCGGGGTGGTGGTGTTTGGGGTGTTCTGCGCTGTAGAAGTTGCGACTACCGCGAGCAATGATAGGGCGGCCAAGGGTCGGCGTACGTATGTTGTTCTCATGATTCAATCCTAAGGTCTGCATAGAAAGACTGGTCGCACCAGGGGTGTTAACCAGTGTTCAAGTCAAAACAGACACGTAAGACATCAAAAGCCCTGCGAGTGTCGCAATAAAAGTGCGATGGCAGGCCTAATGGTTGTCCCGTGCCGCGTTAAGCGGCGACGGGGGGCGCTCTAGGGTGAGAGGGCGGCCAAGAGAAGGGGTGAGAGTGTGGCGCTGAAACTGGCAGCGCAGCTTTGGCTAGGCTTAAAAATAATGGGGCAACGACTTTTTGTGAAGACGTTAAGGTAACGGGGTGTACCGTACACCACGCGCAGTGCTCAGCGCTTAAGGTTGTTTCCTCCGTTACGCTCTGCTCGCGCAGTTCGCCAGAATTAGTATCCAGCCATTTCATCCCGCTGCTGGTACAGACCGGTGCCAATGACCCAGCGGCAGACTGCAAGCGTGCAGAATGCGACAGCGTAGGCATCAACGCCGAGAGCAGTACTGAGATGGCCGTGAGCCATACCCAGAGGGAGCGATTAAGGTGATTCTTCACATTGCGCTAATCATAGCACCGCGTGCACTGAAAACAACCGCCTGCTAAGCCAGTCGATTTGCGCTTGGAAACGCTATCGATCAGATATCATATGCACTCAATTTCACGAGAGAGCACCCATGGACAAGATCATATTCCCGCTGGATGCGTCATTAGAGCAAGACTTTGATGCGTAACGGTTGAGCTAAGCAAATGAGTCTTGAGCAATTTCCAGAAGACCTTTTCGGTTTGGCGCTCGTTGTGCTGATGCTAGGCATCCGTCACGGTTTCGATCCCGACCACTTGGCAGCGATCGATGGCTTGACTCGCTACAACAGCAGCGAGCGGCCAGTTCTCGCAAAAATGGCTGGGCTGCTTTTTTCGCTGGGTCACGGTTTGGTGATTGTGCCGCTTTCAATCTATGCGGCAAGCCTGGCAAAAACATTTGATGTCCCTGTTTGGTTCGATACGTTCGGTACCTGGGTGTCAATCACGATTTTGCTTGGCCTAGCCGTCTTAAATCTGTTGAGTGTGCTGGG
>CAMCZQ010000264.1 GCA_945887835.1 Bordetella parapertussis
CGGTTTTTTCATAACGGTGGCGTGATTGAGATTGGTGGCTCGGGCATGTTGAATGTCTCGGCCAAGTTGACTTTTAGTCAGGTTAAAAAAACTTCAAATACAGTGTGTCAGGCGCAGGTCAACGGCTTCGCCAAATATGCGCTGATGAGTTTTTTAAGTGGTGCGAACGACATCGACCACGTGTTGAGTGTGAATGGCAACAAGACAAGCGTGGCAAACGCTCGCCCCGGCAAGGTGGCGGACACGGCAACTTTTGATGTGCAATTGCTTGGGCTATTTGGTTTTGGGGCGCCCATTCAGGCCGCTGGGCAAAAGTTCGCCGTGCAGTCTTACACTTTGGCGGTGGGTGATCCCAAACGCGGTCCAACCACACCTGTTGGCGTGCGGATGGGCGAAAAAACGGTAGGCGCACAGCAATCGATCCAGACCGCCGTCGGTAAGTTGCAATGCTGGCCGGTGCGCTATGCCCGCAGTACCGATGCGACAACCGCACAAGTGCAAGGCATGATGCTACCGATCCCGTCGATTCCATCGCAAGTGACCGATTGGTTTTGTCCGTCTACTAATCTAGTGATGAAGCAAGAAATCGAGCACTCGGGGCAAAAATCAGTGATTGAGGTGAAGGCGTTGCGGTAGTGGGCTGCAAAGCTCAAAGCCCTAGCTCACCCCAAATCGCATCCACACGCGCCTTAGTGGCGGCATCCATGGTAATCGGCGTGCCCCATTCGCGTTGGGTCTCGCCCGGCCATTTGTTGGTGGCGTCGAGACCCATTTTTCCGCCGAGTCCTGACACCGGTGAGGCAAAATCCAGATAATCGATCGGTGTATTTTCAACGAGCAGTGTGTCGCGTACCGGATCCATGCGTGTGGTCATTGCCCAGACGACTTCTTTCCAGTCGCGCGGGTTGATGTCTTGATCGACGACCACAATAAATTTTGTGTACATAAACTGGCGCAAAATACTCCACAAACCAAACATCACACGCTTGGCGTGACCCGGGTATTGTTTGCGAATCGAGACCACGGCTAAGCGATAGCTGCAGCCTTCGGGTGGCAGATAAAAATCCACAATCTCTGGCAACTGTCGACGTAACATCGGCACGAAGACTTCATTGAGTGCGACGCCGAGTACCGCAGGTTCATCGGGCGGTTTGCCCGTGTAGGTGGTGTGATAAATCGGGTTGCGACGCATGGTGATGCGCTCGACCGTGAAAACCGGAAACCAGTCTTGCTCGTTGTAATAGCCAGTATGGTCGCCATAAGGGCCCTCAAGCGCGAGCTCGTAGTCAGAGGCGGGCGGCGGGTTCACGCCTTGAGGAACGACAGGTTTGATTGCGCGCGGATCTGCACTGGGTAGCAAATGCCCCTCAAGCACAATCTCGGCGGTTGCCGGAACCGACAGTTCACTGCCAATCGCCTTGGTGACTTCGGTGCGTGCGCCACGTAGCAAACCTGAGAATTGATACTCAGACAAACTATCAGGCACGGGCGTGACGGCACCCAAGGTGGTAGCGGGGTCAGCACCGAGAGCTACTGCGATGGGAAAGGGTGTGCCGGGGTGTGCAAGCGCGTGATCTCTAAAATCAAGCGCGCCGCCGCGATGTGATAACCAACGCATGATGAGTTTATTGCGGCCAATCACCTGCTGCCGATAAATGCCCAGATTTTGTCGGCGAGCATTGGGGCCGCGAGTAATCACGAGACCCCAAGTGAGTAAGGGGGCGATATCGCCAGGCCAACAGGTTTGGATAGGAAGCTTGGCAAGGTCGACATCGTTGCCTTCCCAGACAATTTCTTGGCAAGGTGCGCCACGAACCGTTTTGGGGCTCATATCCCACAAGGCGGCTTTGAGCATCGCTACTTTTGCTAAGGCATCACGAAAGCCTTTTGGGGCTTCGGGTTCGCGTAACGAGGCCAACAATTCACCGATGTCGCGCAACGCACCGACGTTTTCGGCGCCCATACCGCGTGCGACGCGAGTGGGTGTGCCAAACAAATTTGCCAGGACCGGCATCGGCGCGGGCTTGCCGTTGTGAAGCGCCCGCTCAAACAACAAGGCCGGGCCCTCTGCTTTGAGGACGCGATCTGCAATCTCAGTCATCTCAAGCGAGGTGGATACTGGCTGAGTGATGCGCTTGAGTTCGTCCGTGCGTTCAAGCTGAGCAATAAAATCTCTTAAGTCTTTGTATTTCAAGGTCTTGATCCGCCAAAACGGTTACAGTTCTATGATGAATACAAGGTTAACACCCGTCGTGCTTGCTCCCTCAGGCGGGCCGTCTTTGACCCCACGGCATCCGTTCGCTTTGCGCGGGGTGGTGTCGCGGTGACGCTCAGGCCGGCTTGGGGCTTGGCGCAACAGCTTGCTAGCGGACTCTATCGAAATCTGGCTGAGTTTGTGCGAACTTGCGCGGCCTATTTGGGCATTACCGTACTGGTGGCCGGTACGATGGTGTTGACCATGCCCACGTTGCGCGGTCAGGCCTTGCAAATTCATTCGGCCTTGCTTTATGCCTTGGTGCCCGATGCACTGTTGCCTCAGCCTGTCACCAACACCGGCGCCCCTGTCGGGCCCATCGTGGCGGCAATCGACCTAGAGCCTCTTCGCGGCGAAGCCCTGCCGCCGACAACAGGCGCAAACCCGAGCGCCTCTGCGCAGCGGCCAGCCCCAAGGGTAGAGCCTGCGCTGCCTGGTCAAGCCACGGTGCAGCAAGAGTTGGCTGCTGCAGCAGAGGCTTCGGCGGCAAGTCGGGGTTTGAGTGTTCAAGAGGCCGTGCAGCGTCAAGGGTTAGCGCAAAAGCAGCAAGACGCACTGATTCAGTACCTCTCTCGCAAATATCTGGTGGCCAACGAAGCTGCCAAGATGTTTGTCGAAACCGCTTATGTCGTTGGTGACGAGTTAAAGGTTGATCCTCTTTTAATTTTGGCGATTATCGCGACCGAATCGCGCTTCAATCCTTATGCTGGCGGTCAGGTGGGCGGCCCGACCGGCTTGATGCAAGTGATGATCAGTGTCCATCGCGATAAATTCACGAAGCTCGGACGCGCGGAGTCACTGGCGTTTAATCCGGTTGCCAATATTCGTGTCGGGGCTTTTATTTTGGCGGATTGCATTCGCAGGCGAGGCTCGGTCGCGGAGGGCTTGCTATGCTATTGCGGAGCTAGTGGCCCAACGACCGATGGTGGTTATACCGAAAAAGTGTTGTCAGAGCGCCGCCGCTTAGCCCTCGCCGGTTCGATTGCGCTGAAGGACTAGGCAAGCCTCAGCCTAAAAATACCTTCAGACGATGAATCGCTTCTTGCAAACGTTCGAGCCCGGTGGTGTAGGCAAAGCGCATGGTGTTTGCGGCGTGGGCCGGCCCAAAATCCAAGCCTGCCACTGCCGCGACGCGCGCACCGTTAAGCAGAGCAGCCGAAAAAGCGCCGCTGTCTGGCGAATGTGCTGAGATATCGCCGTAGACATAAAACGCACCGTCGGGTGCGACGGGTACGTCAATGTTTAAGGCCTTTAAGGCCGGCACTAAATAATCACGACGTTGTCTGAAGGCTTCGCGGCGTTGCTCAAAAATTGCTAAAGCTTCTGGGTCAAAACAAGCGATGGCGCCGTGTTGCGCGAGCGTTGGCGCGCAGATTGCTAAGCTCGCTGCCATTTTTTCGATCGGTCCAACCATATGGGTCGGCACAATCATCCAGCCCAAGCGCCAGCCCGTCATGTTGAAATACTTTGAAAAGCTGTTCAGAATAATTAGGTTGTCATCAAGGGCAAGGGCAGACTGTCGCACACCATCGTAAGACAGACTTAAATAAATTTCG
>CAMCZQ010000265.1 GCA_945887835.1 Bordetella parapertussis
AACTCAGCGACTGTTGCAATTTTATGCCAATTTGACCAATTATGGCGAATCCCCTGCTCTTTGATAGGGTGAATGAGGGATAATGTAGGGATGAGATGGAATTTCACCAAAATGCACGGGGCGGGCAATGACTTCGTGGTGCTAGACGGAGTCAGGCAAGCTATTGAAATGACCCCAAAGCGCGCCCAAGCGCTTGCACACCGCCAGTTTGGCGTAGGCTGCGATCAGATTCTACTGGTTGACACCCCACTTCACCCTGAGGCAGATTTTCGCTACCGCATCTTTAATGCCGATGGCAGCGAGGTCGAACATTGCGGCAACGGAACACGCTGCTTTGTCAAGTTTGTGCATGAACAAAAACTCTCCTCGCGTAATCCACTTCGCGCCGAAATCGCAACCGGTCTAATTACTCTAGAGGCCTTACCCAACGGAGATGTCACCTCCGAAATGGGACAAACGCGTTTTTCTGCGGCCGATCTGCCCTTTGATACCGAAGGCCTGCCCACAAAAACGCAGGGTGAAGATACGCTCTACGGGCTTGAGCTTGCCACCACCCCGCCGCAAACCGTTTGGCTGTCTGCCCTTGCCATTTCAAATCCACACGCTGTCCAAGTGGTCGCTGAAGTCGAAGCGACCCCCGTCGCCTTGCTTGGTCCACTGATCGAGTCACACCCTAGGTTTGCGAATCGCGTCAATGTCGGTTTTATGCAAATCGTTGATACGCATACGATCTATTTACGTGTGTATGAACGCGGCGCAGGTGAGACGCTCGCTTGCGGAACCGGCGCTTGCGCGGCCGTTGCAGCCGGCATTCGGCGCGGGCAACTAGTGTCGCCGGTTCGCGTGCGCATGCACGGTGGCTGGCTCACCGTCGCATTTGATGGCACGCAGTTGCATATGACCGGACCGGCCAATACCGTTTTTTCTGGCAGTATTGATATCGATCAACTAGTCGCTTCGATTCCATCTTTAACGAGCCCAGCTTAATGCCTGATACCGTGCACAAAGTCGCAAAGTTTTTACAAGAAAATCCTGATTTTTTTGTTCAGTACGCTGAACTGTTTTCTACGCTTGAAGTGCCCCACCCCCACCACGCCCGTACGATCTCATTGGGCGAGCGGCAAATTTTGACCTTGCGCGAGCGCTTACGCGATTTTGAGTTTCGCTTAGCAGAGCTCGTGCGTAATGGGGCGTTAAACGAGGCCACCACCACAAAATTAAACTTGTGGTGCGCGCGAATGCTGACCGAACAATCGACCCTGCGCCTGCCGGGTGAAGTCGCGCTTGGTTTGGCCGAGCAGTTCAATTTGCAAGAGGTCGCCTTGCGTGTCTGGGGACTTGACCTACCCGCCGAAGGGGTAGGCGCCCCCGTTGAGCCAGCTGTCCACGACTTCGCCAACACGCTGGCCGCACCCTACTGCGGCAACAACACAGACTTCACCCCAGCACGCTGGTTGCACAAAAAGCCCGCTTCGCTGGCAATGCTGTCGCTGCGCTCGCAACCCCACGAGCCGGCCTTTGGCCTGTTGGTGCTTGGCTCAGAGGACCCCGAGCGTTTTACCCCCGAGATGGGAACGACGTTTTTACAAACTGTCAGCAGTTTAGCCAGTGCGGCGCTCTCTCGACTTAAGCCGGCCGTCAACCCGCAAGACTAAGTCAACCTGCTGCCACGACCAAACGAGCTGCGTATGTCGACCCGCCAACCCGCAAGCGCACCAATGCTCAGAGACGCTGCGGCCACTCAAACGACGAGCGTCGCGTTGGCAGCAGCCGCTTTGCCGGAGGCAGTCCGGCAGTGGCTTCAGCACCTTGAGCAAAACCGGCGCTATTCTCCACATACACTCGGTGCCTATCAACGCGACCTACAGCGGTTAGTGCACCTTGCTCAAGACAAACCCCTACAAACCTTGGTCAACGGCCATATTCGGCAGTTTTTGGCAAGACTACACGGCCAGGGCCTTGGCCCTCGCAGCCTGGCCCGAATGCTGGCGTCGTGGCGCGGCTTTTACAAGTGGTGGGCGCCCCAAAGCGGCATGGCGCTGAACCCCGCAACGGATGTCCGCGCGCCTAAGGCCCCGCGCGGCCTGCCCAAGGCTCTCTCGGTCGATCAAACGCAGGCGCTGCTTGAGGCACCGGTGCTGTTGGCGCGCACTGACCCGATTTCGCTGCGCGACCGGGCAATGTTTGAATTGTTTTATTCAAGCGGGGTACGCTTAAGCGAACTCGTCGGGCTCGACATGCAGTACACACAAACAAAAGAGCACACGTCAGGCGGTTGGATCAATCTTACCGACCACGAGGTTCATGTCCTTGGAAAAGGCGGAAAGCGCCGCACCGTGCCGATTGGCACCCAGGCTCTTGAAGCACTTGCCAAGTGGCTGGCGCTTCGCCCGCAGCTCGCGCCTGCGCAACTGCCAACGACTGACACGGTCGCCCTTTTTGTCGGTGTTCGAGGCCGACGCATTAGTCCCAGAGTGGTGCAATTGCAATTAGCCAAACTAGCCTTGCAGGCAGGCCTGCCAATGCATGTGCATCCCCACGTCTTACGCCATAGCTTCGCCAGTCACGTTCTGCAATCCGCCCAAGACTTACGCGCGGTTCAAGAAATGCTGGGGCATGCAAATATTTCAACGACGCAGCTTTATACTAAGTTAGACTTTCAGCATTTGGCTAAAGCCTACGACACAGCCCACCCTCGCGCCGGCCGAAAGAGTTAAAATATTCTTAATTTGATGCTTTCTGACTATTGAAATCCGCGATTAACGCTCAATATAGTAGAGGCGTCATGATTTTGAGGTCTACACTCAGTTCCCCACAGTCGCGGGCGCACAAAGCAAATTGTTTGCCGCAAAGCGTGTGTTGTGCTGTAATCCGGCGTTCGCCTTCGGGCGCTAGCTTGGCTCGGTGCCCCGCACCCTCACCCGTTTTTTGAAGTTGATTGACTGATGAACTCCCCCCGCAATCCAGACGAAATGGTCCCAGTCACAATCCTCACCGGTTTTCTCGGTGCGGGTAAAACGACCCTGCTCAAACGCATTCTGACCGAATATCACGGCAAGCGCATTGCCGTGATTGAAAATGAATTCGGACCCGAAAGTATCGACAACGAGTTGCTTGTTCAAGATCAAGATGAAGAGATCATCGAACTCTCAAATGGCTGCGTGTGCTGCACCGTACGCGGCGATTTGATGCGTACGCTCAATGACCTAAGCACTCGCCGCAAAGCCGGTGAATTAAAGTTCGAGCGCGTCATTATTGAAACCACCGGTATGGCCAACCCAGGCCCAGTGTGCCAGACCTTCTTCATGGACGACGATATCGCCGATTACTACCGCCTCGATGCGGTCGTGACCGTAGTCGACGCCAAACACGGTATGGAAACCCTCGACACGCAAGAAGAAGCGCAGAAGCAAGTCGGTTTTGCTGACCGTATTCTGGTGTCAAAAAAGGATCTTGTCACAGAAGCTGAGTTTGCAGCCTTACGTCGGCGCATCGTGCATATGAATCCACGCGCTTCGATTGAAGTGGTTCATTTTGGCGAAACCGATCTGAAACAATTGATCGATATCAGTGGCTTCAATCTCAATACCATTCTGGATATTGATCCACAGTTTTTAGCCGATGAGCACCCCGATGCGGCGCACGACCACGAGCACACCCATGAGCATGCTCATGATGCGCATGGTCATGACCACGACCACAGCACCTGCGGGCACGACCACAGTCATGACCATGACCACGGCCACGAGCAC
>CAMCZQ010000266.1 GCA_945887835.1 Bordetella parapertussis
CTTGAGCTTATCGCACTCACCCCCGACAACGGGCCCTGACATATAAACCGTTGTGCCCGTCACCGAGATCTCCATTGACGCCGCGTAAGGACAAAGTATCATCATTAGCACACCGATGGTTTTCTTTGTCGTTGTCATTTTTATTCAAAGATGTCTGGTTAGAAAGTGATTTGTATTCAACGTAAGCCACAGGCAAAGTCACTCAACTATCGTTGTCTGATGGCTATATTCTAGGCAAATTTTAATTGAATATTTGAAAGTTCTACGCAATCAAATCAAGATATCTCTTGGGTCGCGTAGTCCCTTAGCATACCGATAAAGTCTCGGACCTATGACACAAACCAGTCTAAGTTTTTAGCCGCACCCTCCTTGAGGCGACGACGCGCCAAAAGTTAATTGGCCGCTTAAATCATGCGCGTCTAATTCGTAATATTTCCGTACTCATCGAAACCCCACAGCCTCAAGCAATTGAGTGGGCGATCGACAGCCTAATAAGCGACGGACACCTACGAGAACACGAGGGTCATATTTTGCTGGGGTAACTGGCAATGAGTCTGGCCAATACCTCAATTGTAGTCTCGTGCATCTTCAATCAGCTTGCCATCGTCAGGCAATGTGCCTCCTTCAACAAACCGAACGTCAGCGCGCAGACGAGTCACGTCTCTGACCGCATCCGCAACCTTCAAGGCCAACCCTTCCGAAGACGCTCCGGAAACGAGCTCACAATGCAAGGTCATCAAGTCCTCACCGATGCGACCGGTGAGAATAACGCGCGCTTTTTTAATATCAGGGAATCGAGCACTCATTTGAGCGACCTGCCCCGGGTGCACAAACATACCTCGGATCTTTGCCGTTTGATCGGCGCGACCCAACCACCCTTTTATTCTAAGATTGGTGCGACCACAGGCAGCAGGCTGGCTCACTGATTCCGGATCAAACGCAGATAAGTCTCCTGTGGCAAAACGAATCATCGGATACTCTTTGCCGAAGTGCGTCACGACGACCTCACCTGTCTCACCGATAGGCATAGGCGTGGAGCCACCTGGCTCAACGATTTCGACAAGGACCCCTTCGTCAACGATCAAACCCTCTGATGGGTCTAGACTTTCATACGCAATCACGCCAAGTTCAGCGGTGGCATAGGCTTGACTCACTTTAATCTGATGCTGGGCAAACCATTTACGCAGCGAAGGCGTGAGGGCTTCTCCTGACACTAACGCTTTGCTAACGATTGCGTTAGGCGACTCCTGTTCCAAGCATTTTTCGATCAGTATTTTAAGAAAAGACGGAGTCCCAACATAACCGTTTGGCCGAAGATGCAACATCGCTTGAACTTGTTGTTCCGTTTGTCCCACCCCGGCTGGAAACACAGTGCAACCAATTTCGTGCAGGCCGCCCTCGAGGATCCAAGCGCCAGGAGTCGCGTGGTACGCAAACCCGTTATGCACCACATCATCCGACTCGAATCCAGCGGCACGCAGCGCTCGAACTGCACGAAAGTAGTCGATTTGCATTCCCTGAGGCTCATAGATTGGCCCTGGCGATTGGAAAATGCGGCGAATTTGATCAAACGGGACTGCGAGCAACCCACCGAGCGGTGGCTCTGTTGCTTGTAGCTTTAGCAGATCCGCTTTTCTAAGTACTGGAAGGGCTGAGAATGCCTGTACGCTCTCTATTTGGCTAGGCTCAACGTCCGCTAATGTCTTGGAATAATACGGTGCATTTTTTTTTGCATGCGTCACGGCACTTTGTAGCGCGGCTAGCAAATCAATTTCGCGTTGTTTCGGTGCGCGAAGCTCTAGCGCAGTGAGATTCGTGATCATACAAGTCAACCTTGAATTTAAATAGAAAGTGCGAGTTTATTTCAACGGTTTGAAAGGCAATGCTCAGGCGAGCCAACGCTTTCGACGCTTATAGCTCTTGACTTCTTTAAACGATTTACGCTGTCCGCCACCCATACCAAGGTAGAACTCTTTGACATCTTCGTTGTTACGAAGCTCTGCGGCCACGCCATTCATCACAATGCGGCCACTCTCCATGATGTAACCATAATCAGCATACTGCAATGCCATATTCGTGTTCTGCTCAGCAATCAAAAAGGTAACCCCTTCTTTTTGGTTGAGGTCTTTAATAATTTCAAACACCTCTTCAACAATTTGTGGTGCCAAACCCATCGAGGGTTCGTCTAAAAGCATGACGCTCGGGCTTGACATGAGCGCACGACCAATCGCGCACATTTGCTGTTCGCCCCCTGAGGTATAAGCCGCTTGCGAAGTGCGTCGCGTCTTTAACTTTGGGAAATATGCATACACTTTCTCTAGGTTTGCACTAATCTCATTTTTATTATTGACGATATATGCGCCAGCCAATAGGTTTTCTTCGATAGTTAAGTGGGCGAAACAGTGACGTCCCTCCATGACCTGCACCACTCCACGTTTAACGAGATCAGCAGGCGTGAGATTTTCAATGCGCTCTCCACGTAGCGAGATGGCTCCTTTGGTCACCTCGCCTCGTTCAGCCCGCAGAAGATTAGATATCGCGCGCAAGGTCGTGGTCTTCCCGGCACCGTTGCCGCCTAAGAGCGTCACAATCTGACCTTGGGCCACTTCCAAAGACACGCCCTTGAGCACAAGAATCACGTGGTTGTAGATAACCTCGATGCCGTTAACATTCAAAACGATAGGGGGATTATTCATGGACGGCACCTCTTCATTAGATATGAACCTACACCCGCTGGCCGAGTGACGACCAGCGGGACCAGCTTTAAGGCTGGCAGTCCTCCTTGGTGCGGCGGCTCATCTTCTTCTCCGCAGCATATTTCTCAGCTGAAGCCTTCACCATCGGATCAATCAGGCTCTTATCGGCTTGAAGCCAATCGGATGCCCAAACAAACTTGGCACCATCCCAAGTATGTACGCGTGCCCATGCAGATCCCATGTGGTCACTGCAAGTCGTCGCGACCGGACGCATCACCCCTTTGAAACCTAAGGCATCCAGGTCTGCTTGGGTTAAGTTAAGATTTTCATAACCCCAGCGTGCTTGCTCTGGAGTAACGGGCTTGCCTTTACCAAACTTTACCTGCGCGGTGTGAGCGCCTTCAACGGCCAACATAGCACCCACCACACCACGCATGTAGAGCACCTGGCCGACTTCATTACGCGGTCCAACTCCTTGATTCTTGTCGTAAACCATCGATAGGATTTGCTTAACGACATCAGATTGCGGCTCGGCTCCATGCTGCATCATGACCGCGCTGTAACCTTTCGCGGCAGCACCCACATCTTTCAAGTCAGGTTCCGCACCAGACCACCAGGTACCAAACATCTTTTCGCGAGGATAGCCGACCGCAATCGCTTCACGGATGGCCGTCGGAGTCATCACGCCCCATGTTTGCAAAACCACATAATCAGGTCGTTGCTGACGCACTTGCAACCAGATGGCTTTCTGCTCAACACCTGGCGCAGGGATGGGTAGCAATTGAAGTTGAAAGCCGTGCTTTTTGGCGCGCTCTTCCATGATTGGCAAGAGTTCTTTGCCGAAGGGACTATCGTGATAGCCTACAGCAATCTTCTTACCCTTCATCTTGTCCCAGCCACCTTCCTTGTTGGCAATGTGCTGCAACACAGTGTCACCAGCAACCCAGTAGTGTCCAATAAGGGGGAAGTTCCATTTAAAGATATCGCCATCGGCCGAATCGCTGCGGCCGTAGCCAGAGGTGATCATCGG
>CAMCZQ010000267.1 GCA_945887835.1 Bordetella parapertussis
GGTGCCGTGACGCCTGCAATAAAGCCAACCATCGGCTTTTTCATGTGCTCTTTGGCCCACAATGCAGCGTTGACTTCGTCAGGTCCGCCGATTTCGCCGATCATGATGACGGCATCGGTGTCGGGGTCGTCGTTAAACAACTTGAGCACATCAATGTGCTTCAAGCCATTGATTGGATCGCCACCGATACCAACAGCACTAGACTGACCTAAACCGAGCTCCGTCACTTGTGCCACGGCCTCGTAGGTCAGGGTACCCGAACGGCTCACGATACCCACACGGCCCTTTCGATGAATATGACCGGGCATAATGCCGATCTTGATTTCGTCAGGCGTGATTAAACCTGGGCAGTTTGGACCCAGCAAAAGCGTTTTGCTCTTGATTTGCGCCATGCGGTACTTGATCTCAAGCAAATCACGGACAGGGATTCCCTCAGTGATGCAAATCACTAAATCCAGTTCGGCTTCAATACCTTCCCATATTGCTGCAGCGGCACCCGCAGGCGGCACATAAATCACCGACACGTTGGCGCCCGTTTGTGCTTTAGCGTCTTTGACCGACGCAAAAATCGGAATACCTTCGAAGTTTTCGCCCGCTTTTTTAGGATGCACGCCCGCTACAAAGGCCGCTTCGCCATTGGCGTAAGCGCGTGAAGTGCGCGTGTGGTATTGGCCGGTTTTGCCGGTAATACCTTGAGTAATCACTTTTGTATCTTTGTTAATCAGAATCGACATGTCAGTATCCCTGGCAGAATTATTTAGCCGCCGCGACAACGCGGGTTGCGGCATCAGCCATTGTGTCGGCGCTGATAATAGGCAGACCCGAATCGGCTAGCATTTTCTTGCCCAACTCTTCGTTGGTACCTTTCATGCGAACCACTAAAGGCACGCTTAAGTTGACGGCTTTACACGCCGTAATCACACCTTGTGCAATCACATCGCAGCGCATGATGCCACCAAAAATATTCACCAAAATGGCTTTGGTGCCTTTATTGCTGAGCATGATCTTGAATGCTTCTGTCACGCGCTCAGCCGTCGCACTGCCACCGACATCCAAAAAGTTGGCCGGCTCGCCACCAAATAATTTAATGGCATCCATCGTTGCCATGGCCAGACCAGCGCCGTTCACTAAGCATCCGATGTTGCCATCGAGTTGAATATAAGCAAGTTCGTGTTTGCTGGCTTCGATCTCGGCGGGGTCTTCTTCGTCAAGATCGCGATAGGCCACGATCTCGGGATGACGAAACAATGCGTTTGTGTCGAAATTAAACTTGGCGTCGAGCGAAATGATGTCGCCGCTACCGGTCAAAATCAGAGGATTGATTTCAGCCAGCGAGGCGTCGGTATCCCAATACACTTTGTACAGCTTTTGAAACTCGGCACCCGCCTTAGCCACTGAGGCTTCAGGCACACCGATTCCGCGCGCTAACGTTTGGGCGTCTGCCTCCGTCAACCCCATACCGGGATCGACAAAAACTTTAAGAATTTTTTCAGGATGATGTTCGGCCACCTCTTCGATGTCCATTCCACCTTCACTTGAGGCCATCACGCAGACACGTTGGGACCCGCGATCGGTCACAATGCCAACGTAATATTCTTTTTTAATGTCGGCGCCCTCTTCAATCAGCAGGCGCCTGACCTTTTGGCCCTTCGCACTGGTCTGATGCGTGATTAATTGCATGCCAAGAATTTCGCCAGAAATCTTGCGCACGTCTTCAA
The DNA here is from genome assembly GCA_945887835.1 of Bordetella parapertussis. Lineage (GTDB taxonomy): Bacteria > Pseudomonadota > Gammaproteobacteria > Burkholderiales > Burkholderiaceae_B > Zwartia > Zwartia parapertussis_B. The sequence continues at coordinate 1,719 of CAMCZQ010000267.1, forward strand.
TAGAGCGCGCGAGTTTCACACCACCACCCTTACCCCGTCCACCCGCATGAATTTGCGCTTTCACTACCCACACTGGGCCCCCGAGTGTCTGGGCAGCAGCAACTGCCTCGTCGACACTAAACACCGGAATGCCGCGTGGCACGACCACACCGAACTGACGCAGCAACTCTTTGCCCTGATACTCGTGGATTTTCATAAGGATCCTGAACGTTAAACAAATAATGATGACAACAACTCACGCACTTAAGCCTGCCCCAATCTATCGGGAGCTAACTGAGAAGACTATTTTTTTGGTATTTCTGTTGCAATGACTTCAGGTGCAACGTACCACTGCGGGTAGAGCTCTTTGGTAATCGGACCGTCAAGACGCCACGCCGTGCAACCCCCTAACTGATACGGGCGTTTTGTGGGGTCGGCCGCATTGCGACGCTGTCCTGACATGGTTTGCACTGCGGCCGTGGGTAACACGGCGGCTAATTCAGTCATATGCGTACAGCCGGCGGTGCGGCTAAAGCGTTCTTTGACCTGCTGGCGAAAACTTTTAAGTAAATTCATGCCGATCAGGTCACGATACGCCCCAACAATTGAGGTGCAGGGTTCACCAAAGGGTGACGCATCGTAAGCAGCCACGGCATCAAGGATCGTGAAGGTGCTGTCAATCGTGATGCGCAGGTGCATGTGATGAAAAGCCTGCCCAATTTTTTGCTCGCTACCATCACGCTTGAAGTAGCTAAAGGCTTTTGAATCGATCAGTTCGGCCTCAACATCCCACAAACCATCCTCACGCTCAAAAGAATGGACTTGAATTGAGCGATTATGCAGAGGCTTGCGGGGATAGGCAGGTAAAGGCAAAGGCATACGGGCTTGGCTTGTCAAATGACACGGTGCAGCAAAGCGTAGAAGTATAGCGCAGCAAAGGGAGATTCACTAGAAATTCGAAGAGGCTGTGTTGCGCCCACGCCTGAAGCAAACAGCGGGCAGTTGAAGAATACTTAGGTCTCGCAATGGGGCGGCTCTTTGAGAATTCGGTGTATGACCTCAGATGAAAAACCACGCGAGGCTAAAAACCGACCCTGGCGAGCATACTCAGGCGCAGTCAATGGGGGACCACTTCGGCTGAATTTTTTTTGCCAAACACCTTGCGCACGTTCAAACTCCGAACCTTTGAGCTCGAGCCTTACTTGGGCAACTTGCGCCGCATCGATGCCCTGTTGGGTCAATTCTTGAATAATTTTGACTAAACCTTGCTGCCCCGCTTTGCGATGCACGAACCCCCGCACGAAGCGCTCGTCTGACTGCCAGCCCTCTTTAGCTAAAGCGTCAAGCAATTCATTGAGTTCGTCGGGGCTCTGAGCATGCACCGAAAGCTTGCGACTCAGCTCAACGCGACTATGCTCGCGCCGCGATAATAAACCAACGGCCCGAGCCCTGAGGGACAGGCCGGACCGCGCTTTAGCTTGAGTGGTGACTGCTTGCACCGACTCGAACTCGTCATTCATTGTCTGCACGAGCCCCAGAATCAAAGAATCACAGATCGTCGTCGGAGTCGGGCTCGGCTGCGACGGCTTTTGACGCTTTACTCGAGGCTGCTTTAGGTGCAGCCGCAGTGGCAGCGGCTTCAGCTACCGACGGTGTACGAGCGACTACGCCGAGCTTTTCACGGACTCGATTTTCAATTTCAACAGCCATGGCTGGATGCTCGCGCAGATACTCACGTACGTTGTCTTTGCCCTGACCAATGCGATCACCGTTGTAACTGAACCAAGCACCGGCTTTATCAACGATGCCCGCAACAACGCCCAAATCAATGATCTCGCCTTCGCGTGAAATACCAGCCCCATACATGATGTCGAATTCGGCCTGTTTGAAAGGTGGCGCAATTTTGTTTTTAACGACCTTCACGCGGGTTTCGTTACCCACGACTTCGTCGCCTTTTTTGATACCGCCAATGCGGCGAATATCTAACCGCACCGAGGCATAAAACTTAAGCGCGTTGCCACCCGTGG
>CAMCZQ010000268.1 GCA_945887835.1 Bordetella parapertussis
GGGTTGAAACAAGTTTGAGACGAGCGCAATCCGCTCATAGATCCAGTCGTCAGAAAAGACCAAAAACAGCTTTGTCATACAGGGGCTCCAAAGCAAAATACGTTATGTAAGAAAAAATAGCATCAGCGTGCATAGTGCAAGCTCAGTGCTTGCCTGAGTTCATCGAAGACACGAAAGTGCCAAAACGCAACGGCGAAAACCACGGCAACCGCGCTAAGCAGTAAAAGCCACCGTAACGCCATCGCTTGTTTTTTTAAGCGCTCGACCGTGTGATCCGCCAACCGATTTTTAGTCCGCTGCAAACCTTCGTCTAACCCGGCGGTGTGCACCATGTCAGTGAAATACCACCAGGTCTCGCGATCAATCAATCCGGTATTTAGTGCCTCGACCGCCAAGGCACCGGTATCTATGCGACCCAGCATGTTGGCGATGTGGTATTCCAGCCAAGGGGCTGCGCCTCGCTGTTGAATCAAAAGCGCCTCGCGCAGCCGCGCGCTTGTATTGCCGCGAGGCTTGAGAAGCACCGCCAGCAAAGATAAAAAGCGTACTGCCTGGACGATTCGATAAAGCCGCCAAATCCCCCACTGGTCGGCAAAGCCTCGGCCGACGCCGCACCAGTGTGTCAAAGACCAGGACGTAAAAACAATCAACGCCAGGCTCATCCCCAACAAGAGTGGCCATAAAATTTTTAGCCATGCCGACGTCGCGAACAAAGCGCACGTCAGCGAGCCATAGTGCTCAGACGGCACCGCTGCAAAGACGCGCTCAAGGTGGTCAGCAGTAAAAGTTGGAATCGAAAACACTGCACAAATTGCCACCACCACGCCAATGAATCCTACCCACACCGTCTGGACGAACGCCTGGCGCGCAGCATCTGTGGTGCGTACCACCGCGGCTAACTGTCGTAGCGTTTGCGTCAAAGCGCCAGAGCCCGCATATTGCGCCGCCTGCACTGCCACAAGGTCTTCGGTCGGCAGCGTACCAAACCAGGTTGCAAAAAGATCGCCACCACTTTTAGGAAATTTTTCGACCCATTGCCGTGACAGTACACCGCGCGGACCACGCCCTTCATAGCGTTGCGCATCGTCTTGAAAGACATTCAGAAGCGTTTTCGCACCTGCAGTCAAGGCTATGATTTCTGCCAGGTAATCGTAGTAATCCGCCCGATGCGCTTTAAACTGGTTTGCTGCAAGTTTTACACGCCACTCGCGTAAGGCCGTATTGGTCAGGCGTTGGCGCAGACGTCGCCAAAAGTTACGCACGGGTCACTCGCTCAGTTTGTATGGCGTCAAAGCCGCCAAATCTTGCCTGCACGGTACGTGGGTCAAGCAGGCCTTGCGCCATTTTATAAATCGCAACTTGGCCGGCCGACTGACGTTGCGGCGCGCCGTCGACTTGCGCGCGTTGACTTCTGTCGCTAAACCAACGATATAAACCGACCCCATCGCAATGTTTAACCCCCTGCAAAAACTCTGGTTCTCCCAAGGGATCAATCATTTCGGCGACTACCGTACGCCCGACCGTGCCGCGCAGCGTGGCAACAGCGTGCTTGCAATGCGCGCAGCCCTGCTCTCGACGAAAGCGCAAGACACTTCGTGGCACGCTCAAGCGCTCTTCGATAACGCGAAGCCACGTTTCAAACCACTGTTGGTTACGAATTTGCCCGAGCGCACAGCGCCAGTGAAAATTTTCGAGCACTTGTTCGACCGTCAGGCAGCACTGGGGGCAAAGCTTCGCCATGAGCGCCTGATACACGAGCAACTTTAAAATTCCTGGCGTCGCAAGCAGGTCGCGTGCCACGCCAATAAAACTAGAGCCTAGTCGTTCAGGTATCAACAAAGCGGACCCCGCATGAACCGTCGTGTAAAGACTCACGCCGCAAGCGGCTAAATCCATAAAAGCTCGACCCGTGGTGTGGTCTCTGATTTCTCCGATCAACAGATCGTTCATAGCAGAACGCTTAATTGCCTTAAGCTTGCTGTCAAACGAGTGGTCGTCTTGCTCGGTCACACTGCGACACACGGTGTTTTGCAGCGCGTTGGGAATCAAATATTCGACTGGATCCTCGAGCGTGATCACTTTGCGATCAGTGGGAATGACGCGCATCAAGGTCGCAATCGTGGTGGATTTTCCGCAACCCACGGTACCCGCCAAGATCACCGCACCGCCCTCGGTCAGTTGAACGCGCTCGAACAAGTCAATCTGAGCGGGCAGGTAGCCCAGCGCCTGTAACGTCGGCGTCAAGTGTGTGGTGTTCATCACCAATAACCGCAAACACACCGAAGGACCCACATCGGTGGCAAGCGAAGCCCATCTCAGCAGAAGGCTTTGACCATTAATGCTTCGATTTAAACGGCCCTGCTGTTCAATCATCGGATCAAAAACCGCGCCGTTACCGCCCTCGATATCCATCCACGCGACAGCAAGCATATCGAGCACGGTCGAGGTCGGCAGACTCGCAAAGTGGGCGGGCGATACATAGCGACCAGAAATCGTAAACAATACCGCTGACGAATATTGATGACGGTTGACATTAAAGTGAATATCGCTGGCTTGATGTTCGACGCCCCAGCGCAATAAATCATTGAACGCAGCGCAAAGCGCACCTTGTTGCGACTGACGATCGGCTTGCAGCACCGCCAAGGCAGCGATCTGCTCAGTCGCGGTCTTATCGATCGCGAGTAATAACGCTGGGGGTAAGACAAACAGGCGTGGCTGATTTAAGCGAAAGCCCCTGCTCTGCAATAAATCCAGCAAAGCCTGAGTCTGATCGTCGTAACAATAATCAAGCAGAGCAAAGACTGCGACACTTCCATCAGAAAAACAAACGGGGCACACTCGACCCCGCAAACTCAGGACATCAAGTTCTTGTGCCAGCGAGCGCTCGAAAGCGGGCACCAGACGCGTCAGGCTCTCGTGTGTGGGGATCTCAAGGTATTCAAGCATTTATTGTCCTTTGCTTAAGCATAAAATTTCAGACTGCTCGATTTTTTTTAAATACACACATGGAGGTGCGATTCGCTCAAGGGTGTATTGCTGCAAGTGACCCCAAACTGGCTTAGCTAGCGAGCTTTTAAAGACGTGAGGCTCAGACTCGAGCAAGACCTCTGCAGTGAGCGTTTTTCCTAGGCCATAAATTGCCAGGACTTGATTACTTTGAGCCGCGGACAGCGCTGGGGCATGACCGGCGTCTGGCGCCGCAACCATACCAAAGATATTTTTTCTGGCTGCCACCAAGGCCGCCTGTGAATCCAGTCGCAACAGTTCGTCAATCGTCGACTGAGGCAGCGTATCGGTCGCCCGGGCCGCCCCCCCAAAAAACAAGAAAGCTAAGCTCAGTCTCGCTAGGTGCCGAGCAAGTCGACGGTTGCGTTCATTTGTGTGTGTGTTCAAACATATCTCCTATTAATTGAACAACCAAGGCACTACGCGTGAGCGCTTGACCCGACAGGTTTCCAACCTCTAGCGTGGCGCTGCGCCAACGCACCGGCATCTGTAATTTCTGTAACGCGATCACCGAGCGCAAAGGGCCTTTAAAAACGAGCGAACGTTTTTGCCAGTTTGGCAAAGCGGCTGGCAGTGCGATCGGTTGACCTTGCGTGTCAAGCGGCGCGGTCAAAAGCAACTTAGCGGCTAGCCCGAGTTGAATATGTTCGAATAAGGGGCTGAGCGTTTGCAGCGTATGCATCCAATCAGGCTGTAGCGTGTCTTGCG
>CAMCZQ010000269.1 GCA_945887835.1 Bordetella parapertussis
GTTGCGTTTTGGCACTTTCGTGTCTTCGATGAACTCAGGCAAGCACTGAGCTTGCACTATGCGCGCTGATGATATTTTTTAATTAACGTATTTTGCTTTGGAGCCCCTTTATGACAAAGCTGTTTTTGGTCTTTTCTGATCACTGGATCTACGAGCGGATTGCGCTCGCCTCAAACTTGTTTCAACCCTACGCTAAAGGATTCGCGTGCAAGCGGCGTTTGAATCAATCGCGCGTTCACGGTTTGTCCTTGTCTGTGGGCATGACTCAAAAGCAGGCGGGCTTTTCACTCATCGAGATATCGATTGTGACCACCTTGATGATGTTGATCGCTATCATCGGAATTCCGGCTATTCAGGGCTATGTCATCGAAAATAAAGTGCCCAGAGTTGCTGAAGAAATGCAGCGCTTTGTGGCGCGGATGAAAGCGAATACGAATGGGTTCGGGGCAAGCCCTTACGCGGGGGTAGACAGCGGCACTCTGGCCAATGCGTTGCGAACCTCGAGTGTTGTCTCGGTGACGGGCTCTGGCCCCGGGGCAAGTATTGCACACGGTCTGGGGGGGACGGGTAGCTCTGGCCGTGGTGTGATTACTGTTGCGCCGCAAGCAGTGGCTGGCGCCTCGAACGGTTCGGCGTTCTCGCTCACCTTAAATGATGTGAATCAGGCGGCATGCCCTGGTTTAGCGTCGATTTTGCAGCGCCTGGCAGAGGTCGTGACGATTGCCGGCGCGGCCGGACCGATTATGGTTAAGAACTCGCTGACCGAGCCGCACATGGCCTACAACCCGATGTTGGCCGACGCACAGTGCGTGAGCGGCGATCGCAACACGTTTGTTTTTACGATTCGCTAAGCATGAGAGCATTCAAGCGACAAAGTGGCTTTGCGCTACTCGAATTGATTGTTGCGATGCTCTTGGCTTCGCTGCTCGCGCTGTGGGGTGCATCGGCTTGGATGCAACAAGCCGAAGACGCGAGCGCCCAAGCAAGCGGTGTGTGGCTGCTCACGCTTAAAAAAGCGGTCGACCAGATGCTGGTGCGTCAAGCAGATCTGCTGGTTGGCATCGTGCAGCCAGACGCTCAGGGCTCTGGCTATCGCGATATCTGGCGTCCGACCATCGCAGAGTTGGTTGCGGCCGGCCACTTGTCAAAGGGGTTTCCAAGCCGACCCTCTGTGGGGTATGAGCCTTGGATTCGGATCTTTGCACCCAGTGGCCCATGCCTGACGCGGGGCTGCAAAATCGAAGCGCTAGTTTGGGCGCAGCCCGTTGGTGCCCAACTGCGCCATGCCGTTGATAGCAACCGCTTAGGGAAATTACTGATGGCTCTTGAGGGTCAGGGCGCCTCGGTGCACCCCCTTGTGCCGGGGCGTATCAAAGGGGCGACTCTGGACCGAAGCAATCCACCGAGCCCCGAGCTTGCGGCCTTACCGGTGGGAACGATCGCAGCCTTAAGTTTTTATGATTCGACGCAATATGCTCATTTTGTGCGGCGAGATGATGTGCGCGACACCAGTCTGAAGGGCAAACTAGAGGTTGCGCAGAGTATCACCTCGCAAACAGAGCTTGTTGCGGCAGGCGCGGTGCGTGCAGGTGCGCGCGTCTCGGCCGGAGAGTATCTTCAAGTCGGAGCCTTGGCGACAGTTGGCAAGACTTGCGAGGCTGACGGGTTGATCGCGCGCTCGGGCGACGGCAGTCTTTTATCGTGCCACCAAAGTCGCTGGCAGTCTTCCGGAGCCAGTTTCGGCGGAGCCTTTTTGACTCACAGTTGGCGCTCATGCCACCGTAATCAGCATTTGGTTGAGCTTTTACCCTTTAATTACTACGGGCTTGAAATGACTAATCCTAAAACAGGCGAGTGCAATTGTCCGGCAGGGTTTTCGCCCCAACTGTTAGCCGTTTGGCGTTATCCCCAAGACGAGAAGGACGAATACCGTAGCTTTATCTGCTTGCGTTGAGCACTGGGCCCGGTTTTTGTCGATGTCGCCCCCCCAAGGGCTTGGTCACAGTAGAGGGACGCTCGGCGGACGGGTTCGGACAGAGCCTTTATACTGTCGGCTTGAGTTTAAGGGTCGTGTCACTTTAGGGCGCGATGGTCTGCCTACCAAATGTGTGCTGCGCGATGAAAACGTCCGAAATCCGTCAAAAATTTTTGCAGTACTTTCAGTCACAAGGGCACACCGCCGTGCCTTCGTCATCCCTGGTGCCCGGAAACGATCCGACCTTGCTGTTTACCAACTCTGGCATGGTGCAATTTAAGGATGTCTTCACAGGCAAAGATACACGCCCTTATACGCGCGCTACGTCGTCGCAACGCAGCGTTCGCGCCGGCGGTAAGCATAATGACCTCGAAAACGTCGGCTACACCGCCAGGCATCACACCTTTTTCGAGATGCTGGGCAACTTTAGTTTTGGCGATTATTTCAAACACGACGCGATCAAATTTGCTTGGACGCTGTTGACCGAGGTCTATGCGCTGCCCAAAGAAAAGCTCTGGGTGACAGTCTATCAAGACGACGACGAAGCTTATGGGATCTGGCTAAACGAAATCGGCGTGCCCGCCGAACGCATCGTTCGCATTGGCGATAACAAAGGCGCGCGCTATGCCTCAGATAATTTTTGGCAAATGGCCGACACCGGACCCTGCGGGCCTTGCACCGAAATTTTTTATGATCACGGCCCCGAGATCTGGGGCGGGCCGCCAGGTTCGGCCCAAGAAGATGGCGACCGTTATATTGAAATCTGGAATCTTGTTTTTATGCAGTTCGAGCGAGACGCGGCTGGCACGCTGACGCCGCTCCCCAAGCCTTGTGTGGATACCGGTATGGGCCTCGAGAGGTTGGCCGCGGTGCTGCAACATGTGCATTCAAATTACGAAATCGATTTGTTCGTGGCGCTGATCGCGGCAGCTTCGCGCGAAACAGATTGTAAAGATTTAGCGCACAACTCTTTGAAGGTTATTGCAGACCATATTCGCGCGTGCAGTTTTTTGATCGTCGATGGTGTCATCCCCAGCAATGAAGGTCGTGGTTATGTTTTGCGCCGAATCGTGCGCCGTGCGCTGCGTCATGGCTATAAGCTAGGTCAAACCAAACCGTTTTTTTATTTGTTGGTAAAAGACCTAGTCGGTGTGATGGGCCAGGCCTATCCTGAGCTAACTCAAGCGGCGAGCCGCGTTGAGCAAGTGCTTCGGCAAGAAGAAGAACGGTTTGGCGAAACACTTGAACATGGCATGAAAATTCTTGATGTTGCGCTGGCCGCCTTGCCTGTTGCTCTGGCGGACGCTACGTCAACGCCAACGCTCGATGGTAATACCGTGTTTGCGCTTTATGATACCTACGGTTTTCCGTTTGACCTGACTGCGGATATTTGTCGCGAACGCAACGTTGAAGTCGATCAGGCTGGCTTTGATACTGCAATGGAACGCCAGCGTGATCAGGCGCGTGCCGCAGGTAAGTTCAAAATAGCAGAGGGCTTGGTGTATCAGGGCGCGGTGACGCAGTTTGAGGGCTATGAGCATTTGCAAACTGAGGCCAAGGTCTTGGCTTTGTATGTGGGCGGAGCCGCGGTTGAGCGCCTGGCCGCGGGCCAAGATGCAATCGTGGTGCTCGACGTAACCCCTTTCTATGCCGAGTCGGGCGGACAAGTGGGTGATACGGGGCATATAATTCGCGCACAAGACGCCGCAAACTTCGTTGTTCTGGATACG
>CAMCZQ010000270.1 GCA_945887835.1 Bordetella parapertussis
AACCGAGTTCACGCCAATACACGAAGACACATGTGTAATCGTGCCATTGGGCAGCTCGTTGTAATGGCGATTTTCAAGCGCTTGCTCGCGGGTGGCAAAGGATGGCATGTCGGACAATCCCTAAAAATGCTGTTGAATGATTTTATTTAATTGAATCTTACCCGTCTGGCGCGCCTGCTGTCGACTGAGACGGCTATTTTTAGCGTAAAACAGGTAGTTTCGCGTTAGACTTTATCCAAATATCGATGATAAACCTACGGAGGCTCACCCTATGAAACTGCTTCGATCCTTTGCGTTCACCAGCGTCTGTCTCTTGGCGCTATCGTTTTCGACCCTGACCCAGGCTCAGGGCACCTATCCTGACAAACCGATTTCGATTTGGGTTGGGTTTCCGCCCGGTACCTCCACCGACTCGGTTGGTCGAATTTTGGCCGACAAGATGAGTAAAGATCTTGGTCAGCCAATCATCATCAAAAATAAGCCGGGCGTAGGCGGCACCTTAGCCCCCGCTGAGGTCGCTAAGTCGCAACCCGATGGGTACACCTTGCTGTTGAGCGCGACCGCGCCGATGGGCACGGCTGCGCACCTGATGAAAAATCTGCCTTATTCGCCCTTGACGGATTTTGCACCGATTGGCCAAACGTCGTGGTTGCCTTTTTTGTTGGTGAGCAACAAAACTAAAGGGCTCGATACCTTTGAAAAATATATTGCTTACGCCAAGGCAAATCCAGAGGCTTTGACTTATGCTTCGATTGGAAATGGCACGACCAGCCATCTCGTGATGTTGTTGATGCTGAACAAAGCTGGGGTAAAAATGGTGCACGTGCCTTATCAAGGCAGCACACAATCTCAGGCCGATGTGATTGGTGGCAACGTGGACGCCACGTTTGACACGATGGTGACGGTGTATCCGCATGTGGTGTCAGGGCGCCTGAACGCGTTGGCAGTGAGCACAACAAAACGCACGGCGATGGACCCTTCCGTGCCTACGATCGAAGAAAAAGGCCTAGGCAGTTTTAATTTAGGGGCATGGATTGGCATGTTTGCGGTGAAAAATACGCCGCAACCGATTATCGACAAACTCCATGGCGCACTCAATCGTGCTCTGGCTGATCCTGAAACAGCACGTAAACTCGTGGCCTTGGGTACCGAAGTGGTAACTAGTGAAAGCCCCACGCAGTTTAGTCAGTTTGTTGCCAATAATTACAAGCTCTGGGGCGAGATGGTTGACATCTCAGGGCTTGAGAAAAAATAGTTTAGGGTATTTTGCTTTGCCAGTTGGCATTTTTTGATAAAGCGGTCAGGCTCTTTTTGGGTTCAGCCGTTTCACTGATTCTGGAGGTTTCATGATGTTCCAAAAAGCAGTCCGTTTTTTTGTTTTGGTAAGTGCGGTCGCAGCACTTTGTTTGTCGATAGTTGCGCGCGCTGAAGATCGCGCGACACTCGAGCGTACCTCGCAAGCGGCCTTAAACTCGTTGATTGCCCAAAATGCTTCGGCGCACGCTCTGAGCAAGCACGCAGTGGCCATGCTAGTGTTTCCGGATGTTAAGAAAGCCGGCCTCATCGTGGGCGGTCAATTTGGCGAGGGCGTGTTGTGGCGCGGCGGCAAAGCGGCGGCTTACTACAATACGGGCGGGGCCTCGTATGGCTTTCAGGCAGGTGTGCAAGAGTACGGCTATGCGATGTTCTTCATGACCGAAAGCGCCTTGAAAGCGCTTGATTCGACCCAGGGCTTTGAAGTTGGCGTTGGCCCAAGCATTGTGGTGATGGATCAGGGCAAAGGCGTGACACACACCACGACTACGATGCAAGACGATATTTATGCGTTTATCTTCAATCAAAAAGGCTTGATGGCAGGCATTGGGATTCAGGGTAACAAGATTACCAAGATCACTAAGTGAGCGTATGCGTCTTGAACATATGTCTGCGCCATCTTCTAACTAGTCTGAATGGTTTTCAGTGACACTGCCCACGCATAACTTGCCGCCGTTGCCCACGGGAAGGCACTATCGATATCACACGATGGCCAAGCCTTCGGGTGCCGAGTGCAATATCGATTGCGATTATTGTTTTTATCTGCACAAGACTGAACTGCTTGAGCAGCCCAAACATGCTCGAATGGATGCTGCCACGCTTGAGCAATATGTGCGGCAGTACATCGAAAGCCAAACTGGCGAGCAAGTGGTATTTTCGTGGCAAGGTGGCGAGCCTACCTTAATGGGATTGCCGTTTTATCAGCAAGTCGTGGACTTGCAAAATAAGTATGCAAAGCCTAATCAAAAAATAGAAAATGATTTGCAAACCAACGGCATCGCATTAGATGCCGATTGGGTGCGATTTTTAAAAGACAATCATTTTCATGTGGGCCTGTCGATCGACGGCCCGCGCGAGTTGCATGATACTTATCGAAAAACCAACAACGGCAAGCCAACCTTTGATTTTGTGATGAATGCGGCAAAGCGCTTGGTAGATGCTGACGTATCCTTTGCAGCGTTATGCGTTGTGAATCGCCGCAATGCGCTGCATCCTAAAGAGGTCTACCGCTTTTTGGCCGACGAAGTCGGAACGTGGCGGGTGCAATTTAATCCCGCAGTTGAGCCGCGTGCGTTTAAGCAAGCGGCGCCAGCAAAAATGGATTTTACTGGCGCGCCTCTGCAAGATAGTGCGCGCGCAAAGCCGGGTCATCCCTTGTCGATCGTCACCGACTGGTCGGTTAACCCAGACGACTATGGCAGTTTTTTATCGGGCGTGTGGGATGAGTGGTTGGCGACTGACTATGGTCGCGTTCATGTCAATCTGTTTGAAACCGCTGTGGCGCAAGCTGCAGGGATGCCCGCGCAAACGTGCACGCAGGCCGAGTTTTGCGGCAAAGGCTTGGCCCTTGAGCATGACGGCACGGTATATTCGTGTGATCACTTCGTATATCCAGAATATAAACTTGGCACAATCAAACAAACACATTTGGGCGATTTAGCGTTTTCAGCCACACAAGAAAAATTTGGAATGGATAAGCGTGACACCTTGCCCAAGCAGTGCCGCGAGTGTGATTATTTAAAACTGTGCTGGGGTGAGTGCCCCAAAAATCGTCTCATCAAAACACGTGAAGGCGAAGCTGGGCTGAATTATTTGTGCTCAGGGCTATATCGGTTTTATGAACACATTGGCCCAGATGTCGTGCGTATTTTGCGACAGCTGGGCCATTTGCGTTAAGGCTAAGTGCAGGCGAAATTCAGCTGAAGTTAACGCTGAATTAAGGCGAACTCGATTTAGTTTTGCGCAGGCTTAGACACCATTTCCATCACGCGCTCAAGATTGAAGCTCCCTGGCTTTTGACGTGGTGGAAACTCGCGAAAACTTTGCAACCACTGGCCCACGTAGGCTCCTGCTGGCGCAATTGCAAACATGCGATCTAAATACCAGCGCTGATAGCCCATGGCATGTTCTTGCTCGGCACGTTCAAACGGATCCATCCGCAGATTGGTGAGCGTGGGGGCGCGTAGCTGAGTGAAAGGTTGCTGCCATACTTTCAAGCCCTCAGCTTTTTGTTTTAAGAAGGTGACTTTCCAGTTGTCGTAACGCAAGGCCGCCACACTGCCGTCGTCTGTCCAGTAGATAAACTCTTTACGTGGCCAAGTTGCCTCACCTTTGAGGGCTGGACCTAAGTCATAGCCATCAAGATGCACCT
>CAMCZQ010000271.1 GCA_945887835.1 Bordetella parapertussis
ATTTGTGGCAAGCCAACTGAAAAGCCTTTAGCCACTAAATTCTGCAATGCGCCACTCGCACGGGACTGCTCGTCGGCGGTCAGGTTGCGAAAGTCATTTGAATCCGTGCTGATCGCCGAAAGCGTGTCGACGCTTTCAATATCTAAACCCTTGACAAAAAACTCAAGCAGCAAATCGCTCAGTTTTTGCCCCGCAATCGTCAAATTCGCAATCTTTGGGATTATTTTAAGTTCTAGCTTACCGCCGGTTTCAGTGCTCGCAACTTGCACACCAATCGTTTCTGCTGTGGCCTCTTTCGTGCTGAGTTTGTTGATTGAAAGTTGTAGCGCACCAAGGCCACGCGCTCGGTTTGCAATATCGCCGGTAAAGCTCAGGCCTTGTATGTCGAGCGCATGGCCTTCACCTCGTGAACTGATTCGCTCGGTTTTCCAGTCAAGCGCAAGTGTTTTTTCACCCCAGGCGATATTGCCACTTGAAGGAGACAGATGAAACAACTCTTTGCCCTGCTTCATCGCCAGTTCAGGAAGTTTTAAGGTCGATAGCGCCTTGCCACCGTAGGCTAGTTTGCCCTGCCCCTGCAATTTAATTTCTGAACCAAATAAGCGGTTGAACTCGGTGCCTGATTGACCCACGGGTTTCACTGCCCAGTTAAAACGCATCGACGAGGAGGGCAGCAAGAGGTGCTCGAGGTTGTAGTTGACCTGCAACGCAAAGAGTTGTTTGCCGCTTTTTGCGTCAACCGCGACATCGTTAAAACGAATCTCGAACTGCCCGCTAGAGGCGAACAACCCTTGTTTGTGATCGACCTCGGCCATACGTATTGCGGTATCTTGACCCGCTTTCGCAGCGATTTTAGTGATCAGCGCGGTCGCCGAACGACCGACGTAGATACTTGCACCAAGCCAGGCCGCCACTGAGACGGCAAGTAATAAAACGAGTGAGATTAATATTTTTTTCAATTGAATGCTCTGCTTAAGTGAATACGTTCAAAAAGGTAACTGGACAAAAGATCTGACATTAGCGCCCAAACTCGGCCGACAGTTCGCCGGCGCGGGTATTGGCTGCCGCCATGGCTTGCGCCACGATATTTGAAAAATCTAATTGGATAAACACGTCGAGTGCAGCGGCTGTTGTTCCGCCAGTTGAGGTGACGCGTTCGCGCAAAACCGAAGGTGGCTCGGTCGACTCTGCGGCTAATTTAGTCGAACCCGCCAGCGTTGCAAGTGCGAGGGAGCGGGCCTGCGTGGCTGACAACCCAAGCGCCTGCGCACCCGCAATCAAGGCTTCTAAAAACAAAAATACATAAGCCGGACCGCTGCCAGACAGCGCAGTCACGGCATCGAGCGCCTGATCGCCCTCCACCCAGACGACTTGCCCAACTGCACCCAAGACCTTGGCGGCGATCTCTTGCTCGGGCTGTGGCAGGCCCGCCACAGCGGCCATCCCGGTCACGCCTGCCGCAACCAACGCTGGCGTATTTGGCATACACCGCACGACTCGCGTAAAGGGTTGTGTGGGAGTCCCTAGCCAAGTGGTCAGCGACGTCATTGAAATACCCGCTGCGATACTAATGACGAGGGTATTTGGTGTTAACCAGGACTTGCACTGCAAGACAACCTCGCGCATCTGCTGCGGCTTCACGGCAAGGATCCAAACCTGTTGCGCGCCAAGCGTTTGGTCGGGTGCAGAGGCGACGCTGATGCCGCGTGCCTGCCATTGTTGGCGTAAGGTGTCGGCGACTTCAACGACGTGCAAACTGTTCGCCGCGCAGCCTTGGCCGAGCAAGCCTGAAACCAGCGCGTTGGCCATATTGCCACCGCCAATAAAAGCAATCGAAGGAAAACGATTCATCAGCTCATCCGAGAGAAAACAACGGTTACGCGCGTTGACAGGGTTGCGCACGTGAAAACTAAAAATGCCAAGGTCTTAAGAAAAAATTGTAGTCTGAAAAAAAATCCCGCAAAAGACCGCAAAACCTATCCAGGTATTGTGTAAAAACGCCCGGAAACACGCCTCTCGCTGGCGCTGCCGAATCCAATAAAGGTGTAGCACCGCCAACGCGGCGCCGGCAAAAAGTCCAAGCCCATACGGCCAGCCATAACCGAGCAGCCCTCCAGCGGCACCGAGCAGTACAAAAGTCAGTACATAAGACACCGCTACGAAGAATACATCGTACCGACCAAACGTGATGGCTGAGGTTTTCAGACCCAAGCGAAGATCATCGTCGCGATCAACCATCGCGTATTCTGTGTCGTAGGCAATCGCCCAACAGACGTTTGCCAAGAGCATTAACCACGCGACCGGGGGAACTGCCTCTACTACCGCAGCAAACCCCATCGGAATCCCAAAGCCAAAAGCAATACCCAGATAGGCCTGAGGAATCGCAAAAAAACGTTTAAAGAGGGGATACGTCACCGCCAGTAAAGCTGCCACCAAGGCAAGCTGCAGCGTCAGGCGGTTGAGCGGCCACACGAGCGCTAAACTCAGCAGACCTAGCACTGCTGCGACGCCTAAGGCCTCGCCGGGCCGGATCAAACCTGCAGTCAAGACGCGCTGTTCAGTTCGCTGTACGTGCAAATCAATATCGCGATCAAAATAATCATTCATCGCGCAACCCGCCGAACGCATCAAGATTGTTCCTAGGATAAAAATCGCTAAGACTTTAAAGCTTGGCCATCCATTTGACGCGGCAAACACCGCCCACAAGGTCGGCCATAGCAAAAGCAAGATGCCGATCGGTTTATCGATTCGAATCAAGCGTCCATATAACCAGAGGCGCTGTTGCATGTTTAAGACTTTTTCTTGGCGATAGGTTCAAGCATTTGTACCCCCTCTAGGCCGCAGGCGAACACCGCCTGCGCCAGCGTTTCGATGGCCACCATGCGAGGGTAGCTTTTACGCCATGCAAGTACAACGCGGCGATCCGGCACTGGTTTGTCAAACTTGATATAGCGCAATAAAGTATTGTTGCGCTCGGACTCAGGTACAGAGGTTAGCGGCATCACGGTGATGCCAATGCCGGCTGCCACCATGTGGCGGATGGTTTCAAGTGAAGACCCTTCAAAGGTTCTTTGAATCCCCTCACTGGCCGCCGCAAAGCGAGACAGCTCTGGACACACTTCGAGGACTTGATCTCGAAAGCAATGACCGCTTCCGAGCAACAGCATATTCTGCTGTTTAAGGTCTTCGGCCGAGATCGACTTGCGATTCGCCCAAGGATGACTCGCTGGAATCACCACAACAAAAGGCTCGTCATACAGCGCGCGCGTCGCAAGCCCCGCCTCGGGCAGTGGTAAGGCCAGAATAGCGCAATCGATTTCGCCCTGTCTGAGCAATTCGATTAATTTGACTGTGAAGTTTTCTTGTAATACCAAGGGCATTTGTGGCGTACAGGAGATGTGCCATGGTACAAGTTTGGGTAATAAATATGGTCCGATCGTGTGGATCACCCCCACACGTAACACCCCAGCCAGGGGGTCGTTACCATGGCGGGCAAGTTCTTTTAAATTGGCGCTTTCTTCAAGCACTTTTTGTGCCTGGGAAACCAGTGTTTGCCCAATGACCGTGACGCCAACTTCAGAACCACCGCGCTCAAAAATCGTGACGCCCAGTTCGTCTTCTAGCTTACGGATGGCAACAGA
>CAMCZQ010000272.1 GCA_945887835.1 Bordetella parapertussis
ATACGCGTTAACCTTTTCCTAAAATCAGCGTGCTATGCAAGCCAATAATCCCACCATTGCCATGCACCAGCACGACTTCGGCCTTCGGAACCTGACGCGCCTGTGCTTGCCCGCGTAGTTGACGAACCCCCTCCGTGAGATGAAACATACCGCCAGCCAAGCCTGGGTGCCCCGCCGACAACAGACCACCGTGTGTCGTCACAGGCAACGGACTCTTTAACCCGATTCCCTGACTCTGGACAAAATGCCCGCCCTCACCCTTCGCACAAAATCCAAGATCCTCTAGTTCAATCAAAACCGTAATCGTGAAGCAATCGTACAGCTGAGCCACATCGATATCCCTAGGCGTCAGACCCGCCATCGCAAAGGCCTCTTGCCCCGAACGCACCGCGCCGGTTGTCGTCACATTTTTGTAGTCACCGATATAAGTATGTGAGTGACCATAACCATGTCCCAAAAGCTTTACTGGGGCCTGACGTAAATCGCGCGCACGCTCTGGTGTTGTCACAATAAAAGCGACCGCGCCGTCCGATACAAGTGCGCAATCCAGCATTCTCAGCGGGGATGTAATCATGCGTGATTGCATAACATCCGCCAACGAGATCAAATCCTTTTTATGTGCAAAGGGATTTAATGAAGCATTTTCTCTCATCGTCACGGCAACTTGAGCGAGTTGCTCAGGCGTTGTTCCGTACTCGTGCATATGTCGCTGCGCGGCCAGCGCATACAAGGTTGGCACCAAGGGGCCGTGCGGCGCCTCAAAATCAGGGTGTGCCCAGCCCGCATCTGCCATTTTTTGGACCGCGTCGCCACGGGACTGAAACGACAACATGTTTTGACCTGCGACGCACAATACCGTTTCACATTGCCCCGAGGCAACGGCCATCGCAGCGTGATGCGCCATCGCCACACCCGAAGCACCCGCAACATCTAAGGTTGCCAGATACCGAGCCTGAATGCCCAAGCCTTCAGCGACCACCCCACAAGGCATCGCCCAATTCTCGACCCGAATCGGCGTCGTCAATAAACCATCAATGTCTGCAAATGACAAACCCGCATCGGCTAAGGCATTGACAGCCGCCATTCGTTGCAAACCTAGTGCATCCAGGTGAGGCACTCGGCCGACCGTGCTCTCACCGATGCCAACGATTGCAGCATCTAGAGGTTGTCGGCGCGATCCTATCTTAAGACTCATCCCAGCACCTCTCGCGCAATCAACATCCGCTGAACTTCAGACGAACCTTCACCGACTCGATAATGACGAATATCGCGATAAAACCGCTCAACAGGTACACCTCGAATTAATCCGGCACCACCATGAATTTGCACCGCGCGGTCAGCCACGCGGCCGACCATTTCAGACGCTGCAAGCTTACACATACTGGCTGCAGCACCGACATTTTCACCCGCTTCCACTCGGCGCAGAGTCTCGTACGTTAGCGCACGCGCCTGCGCCAACTCGGTTGCAGAATCAGCCAACATCCACTGAATCGCCTGACGCTCAGCCAAGGCCTTACCAAAGGTGTGACGCTCTCGCGCATAGGCTGCCGACATTTCAATCAAGCGATCGGCGACACCAAGACACGAACAAGCGATCCCCATTCGCCCACTCACCAACGAGCTCATTGCAATCTTAAACCCCTGGCCAACCTCACCCAAAACCGCAGTGTCTGGAATTTCACAATCTTCGAAGGTGATTTCGCAAATTTTGATAGGATCTGAACCAATTGTGGTGTCGACACGCGTGATCGTCATTCCCGGCGTACCTTTGTCGACTAGAAAGGCTGAGATTCCTCCGCGAGAGCGTTTTTCAGGGTCATTAACCGCCAGCACCAGAATGACATCGGCCTGATGTGCGCCACTGATGTAATGCTTACGTCCGTTGAGTCTCCACCCCTTCGTGATCTTCTCGGCTTTAGTTGAGATCGCCTGCGCATCAGAGCCCGCACCTGGCTCGGTTAATGCAAAGGAGGCCAATAAACGTCCGGTACAAAGCCCTTCCAAATATTTCTCTTGCTGCGCAGGCGTCCCAAATTTCGATATGGCAATTGGGTTCAAACCACTAGTGGCATCTAGCATCAACGTAAAGTATCGATGCGAACGGCTCAGCTCTTCAAGCGCCAAACAGTACGTTGACAAATCAACCTCACCCCCGCCAAAGTGCGTGGGCATACGCATACCAAGATAACCTTGTGCGCGCATCAGGTCCCAGGCACGATCCGGGACCTCACCCGTGCGATCAATCTCAATCGCAATCGGTTCAAGTACTTCGGTCGTAAAACGCCGCATTGCCGAACGTAATTCGGCGAGCTCTGGTGTCATTTCTAATTGCATAGTTAATCTCTCTTTTGATTAATCTGCCTGAATGCGCTGCTCAAGCTACTTATGGCGCTGATGACCCGCTTCGGCCACTTCAGCCGCGTCGACAAGCTGCCGCCGAATCTCGCGATTCATCCATTTTTTATTGATCGCAAAACCATACGGCGGAATTTGCGCAAGAACGTCAGCGCGTTGCGCGCACAACGACGCCAAGTCAGCCAACGGAACTACCCGATCGACCAAGCCAACACCTGCGCACTCACCTGCGGTTACCCGTTCGCCCAACTGTACTAAGCGATGACACACTGAACGATTTGAACGAGCGGCGACGATTGCCGCACCAATCGGTGTTGGCATATCAAACTTCACTTCAGGCAACGACACCCAGGTATGGTCTGCCATCAAAATCTCATCACATAGCGCCGCCAACATCAGACCTGCGCCCACAGCCGGAGCCTGCATGACTGCGATCACGGGTTTTGGAAAATCCAAAATCTGCAAAAAGCAGCGCATTAGTAAAGTCAAGCGTTGATGCGCGGCACGCTCAGGTGCCAGCTCAGAAAATTCTTTAAGATCGGCGCCAGAGCAAAACGCTCGTGCGCCCTCACCCGTAATCACGACCACTTTGACCTCTGCTTGAGTCTGCGCTTGCGTCAACGCAGCATGCATGGCGTCATAGATCTCTAAATTCAACGCATTCGCAACAGCCGGACGATCAAGACTCAAGGTCAGTACTGAATTTTTTAAGTGAGTTTTCAACATACGGGGATCACCAGTGCATCAACCGCTCGAACACCCTGTCCAAGCGCCAACACACACAAAGGGTTGATATCAATTTCTGCAATTTTGTCGACACAATCTGCCGCCAACCAAGACACGCGTTCAATACAGTCGATCAAGGCTTGGATATCGGCCGGCGCCTGGCCTCGAGCGCCCTGTAACAACTTAATGGCACGTAACTCATTCAAGGCCTGAGCGATTTCAAAGCGTGACAAGGGCGCAAGTCGAAACACCAAATCTTTTAATACTTCAACATATATCCCACCGAGCCCAAAGGTGATGACAGCACCAAAGGTGGGGTCTCGAACCATGCCAATGAACATCTCGTGCGACTGCCCCACCATTTCTTGCACCAATACGCCTTCGATCTTGGCATCTGATCGATACTCGCGCGCCGCAACCAGAATCTCTTCATACGCGCTTGAAACGGCGGCTTCACTATTTAAGTTTAGACGAATTGCCTGAGCTTCGGTCTTGTGCAGAATATCAGGCGACACGATCTTTAAGGCAACCGT
>CAMCZQ010000273.1 GCA_945887835.1 Bordetella parapertussis
GGGTCTTGATGTCACTAAACAAGAAAAAATTGATGGCTTACTGATTGCCCTGGATGGTACTGCCGACAAGTCTCGCTTAGGCGGCAACGCTTTGATCGCAACCTCGTTAGCGGTACTTCATGCCGCAGCCGCCGACGCTCAGTTACCACTTTGGCGTTATCTCTCTAAAGATGCTGTCGTTCAACTGCCCTTGCCACAGATTCAGATTTTTGGCGGCGGCGCGCACGCGGCTCGTCGCGTCGATATTCAAGATTTTATGGTGATCGCGACCGGTGCTCGCAGCTTTGCGCAAGCGATGGAAATGACCGCTGAGGTATACCGACACGCGGGTCTGTTGATGAAGCAACGCGGTTCATCTCAGGGCATTGCCGATGAAGGCGGCTGGTGGCCTGCGTTCGCGCATAACGAAGAGGCACTTGATGTCTTGGTGATGTCAATTGAGGCCGCCGGCTTTGTGCCAGGCCAAGACGTGAGCATTGCACTAGACATTGCTGCTTCAGAATTTGGCCACGGTGGACGCTACACCCTAGGTCTTGAGAAAAAAGAGCTTGACTCAGATGGTCTGATTGAAAAACTATTGAAATGGCTAGATAAATATCCAATCGTCTCGATAGAAGACCCCGTAGCTGAAGACGATCGTAAAGGCATGATAGCCTTTACTAAAGCTGTTGCAGGTCGAGTACAGGTTGTGGGTGACGATTACTTAGTCACGAATGCCAACCTCGTGCAAGAGGCTGCTCAACAAAAAGCCTGCAATGCAGTCTTGATTAAACCCAATCAAGCGGGCACGATCACAGAAACCTATGCTGCCCTCAAAGCCGCTCAACAAGCAGGCTATGCCACCATTGTGTCTGCGCGTTCAGGCGAAACGGAAGATGTTGCCATCGTGCATCTGGCAACTGGCTGGAACACTGGTCAATTAAAAGTAGGCTCATTTGCGCGATCAGAGCGCATGGCAAAATGGAATGAAGGGCTGCGAATTGAAACGAGCGAACCTCATCCCAGTGGCTATTGTTGGCAAGCGCTCAAGAGAGACTGAGACTGACTCTGGAGGAGCGGTCAAGCCACAACTCAGCGCAGAGGCTTAGCGCCTTTGCCACCACACCAACCCTGCCCCACTCAGGATAATGATAAACATCCCGACCATGGTGAGGTCGTCGGGCACATGGCCAAAAAATAAAAAGGCCACAAATGAAGAAAACACAATCTGCGAGTAGCTAAACGGCGCAAGCATCACGACTGAACCATGGCGATAAGAATAGGTCAATAGCAAATGGCCAATCGTGGCAATCGCCCCACCGATCAACATCAACATAAAGTCAGCGAGCGTTGGCGTTTGCCAGAAATACCACACCAGACAACTCATCACGCACGTACAAAACAAGCCGGTCAAAAAATTAGTGGAGACGATATGATCAGTCACTAACAGGCGCCGGGTCAATAATTGAAAGATCGACATGCTGAACGCGCCGATTAAGGGCAACAGCATCGCAGGTGTAAATAAGGCGCTGCCAGGTCGCACGATCACCAACACGCCGAGCAGGCCGCTGCCGACCGCGATCCACTGCCCAAGCTTGATCTTTTCTTTTAAAAAATACCCAGCGAATCCGGTGAGCAAGATGGGCGACAAAAACACGACTGCTGTCGCCTCGCCGATCGGCACATATAGCAGCCCAATCACAAAGCTCACGCTTGCCGTCAGCATGCACACACCGCGGGCAAGCTGAAGCTTGAGCTGCTTGGTGTGCAAAATCGAGACGCCCATGCGTGGCACAAAAACCGCTGCCGTCAGAGCAACTTGGATGACAAACCGCATCCACACAACCAATATTGGTGAATAAAACAGCGTCAAGTACTTCGAGATGCCGTCTTGACTCGAAAATAAAACACACGAGGTCAAAATCAGCAAAATACCGTACAGCGGGCGTTGTGGGGTGGTCAAAAGCGGCTTTTGCAAGGAATGTGCTGCTAAACCATTGATCTTGAATGGTTTGTCGTTGCACGTTGTTGTCTATTTTAACCCTAAAACCTCCTGAAGTAAGGGCAAACCCTTAAAAACAACGCCACAGCTCTAAAAAGGGCATTGTTGGCCACCGCTTCGAGGCTGGTGATAACCAAGGTGTTTGCCTAGCTTAGGTGACTCAACACTGCCTTTGTAATATCTGCCGTGTTGCTTTTGCCACCAAATTCAGCCGGTCTGACGCTGTTTGTCGCAAACGAAATTTCAACCGCACGCTGAATCGAAAGTGCCCCGTCTTGCAAACGCGGATCCCCATGACGCTCACTGAGCCACTCAAGCATCATCGCTACCGACAAAATCATCGCTGTGGGGTTTGCGATACCCTTGCCGGCAATATCGGGCGCAGTGCCGTGGGCCGGTTGAAACAAACCGTGATGATCACCAATATCGCCTGAGGGCGCCATGCCCATGCCACCTACCAAGCCGGCAATCAAATCTGACAAAATATCGCCAAACATATTTTCAGTGACTAGGACATCGTAGGCCCAGGGCTTGAGCACCAGATTCAAGGCCATGGCGTCCACATAGGCACTGTCTGTTGCGATGGCAGGATAGCGCTTTGCACAGGTTTCAAAGATCGTGCGCCAAAAGGCCATTGACTGAAATACGTTGGCCTTATCGACGCTTGTGACGTGGCCAGGTCGACCGGTTTTTTTTCGTGACTCGGCTAACTTGAAAGCAAAGTCGCATACGCGCGTCGTGCCTGTCCGAGTGATTTTCATGGTGTCGTAGACCGCTTCGTCACCTTCAGCCACGCCCCGACCGCGCGCATAGAAAAGACCTTCAGTATTCTCTCGAATCAACACTAAATCGATTTTGCTCGCCAGCGGATTCGCCAACGGAACCGGCAAGCCAGGAAAGGTTCGAATCGGGCGAACACCCGCATACAAATCTAACGCAAACCGAATATCCAACTGCGGAATAATCTCTGTGCCATCTGCACCCCTGACGTGTGGCAACCCCATGGCGCCAAACAAAATCGCATCCGCTGCGCGGCAGGCAGCGAGTGTTGACTCAGGCAAAGACTCACCTGAATCCAAATAGTGCTGGGCTCCGGCTGGATAAGGACGGGTATCGAACTGCACACCAAGTTGCTTTTCAACGGCTTGTAGCACCGCTAAAGCCGCACTCATCACCTCACGACCGATGCCGTCACCAGGGAGCACCGCGATTTGATATTTTTTTTTCATTGGTTATACAGAAAATCAGCTTTAAAAATTCAACGCTCAATGGCTTGCGAATCAGCTCAGCCAGGAATCCGGTACACGCGTATCGCGTTATCTGCAAAGAGTTTTTGTTGATCCGTTAAAGACAAGTGCGCGACGGCACGCTTGAATTGAGTAAAAACATAATCCCAACTTCCCTTCAAACTATCGACCGGAAAATTCGAGGCAAACATACAGCGATCTACGCCAAAAAGCTCAATCACCTCTTTGATGATCGGACCATTTTCTTCTAGCGTCCACGGACGGTCTGCCACACAAAGCCCAGAAATTTTGCACGTGACGTTGGGCTGTTTTGCGAGCGCCCGCATGCCACGTCGCCAACCTGCCATTGATGCATCGTC
>CAMCZQ010000274.1 GCA_945887835.1 Bordetella parapertussis
TTTCCAAACTTATTCTTCAAGGTAAGTTTGGCCCCAAAGATGTGGTGCCCGTTGACTGGCGCGATGGTAGGTTCGTCTTTGAACGCACCCTGCAGTGAGTCGCGGCGGGTTAAAGAGGCACCGCGGTTTGCTCGGTGCGCAGGCAACGCGCGCTGTGGTCAGGTGTTAGCCAGACCAACGCAGGCACGGTCTGTTTGCAGGCTTCAAGCGCCAAGCTGCATCGCTCTGCAAAGGCGCACCCAGGTGGCAGCTTGGTCAAGTCGGGTGGCGAGCCTGAAATGGTTTCTAAGCGCGTGCCTTTCTTGACAGCGCCGTGCGCCAGACTTTTGAGTAAAGCGCGCGTGTAGGGGTGGCGCGGCGAACGCATGATGGTTCGAGTCGTGCCTTGTTCGACAATTCTGCCCGCATACATCACGGCGATACGGTCTGCCACTTCAACGGCAGCCCCGATGTCATGGGTTACAAAAATGACAGACAAGCCCAACTCGCGTTGTAGTTCACGCAACAGCAAGAGAATTTGAATCTGTACCGTTGCGTCGAGTGCCGTGGTGGGTTCGTCTGCCAACAGCAATTGCGGTTCGCTTGCAAGCGCTAACGAAATCATGGCGCGCTGACGCATGCCACCCGACATTTCGTGAGGATACGCGTCCAGACGTCGCTCGGGGCTGGGGATGCGCACACGTTCGAATAACGACAGCGCACGCGCGCGCGCCTCGCTTTGGCTGATGTTTTCGTGACGCAAAATCGCTTCAGTGATTTGAGCGCCAACGGTGTAGACCGGGTCAAGGGCAAGCAACGGCTCTTGAAAAATCATCGATGCAACTTTGCCTCTAAAGCTCGACAATGCGCTGCTCGATAGTTGAACGACATCCTGCCCCCCAATCAAAATCTGTCCCTCAAGCTTTGAGCGGGCTGGGTTGTGCAGGCGCAAGATCGAGCGCAAGGTGACGCTTTTGCCAGAACCCGATTCACCGATGAGGGCGACGACTTCGCCGCGCTTGACGGCGAGGGTGACGCCATTAACGGCCTTGACGGGAGTTTTCCCCCCGGTAAAAGTCACGGTGAGGTCGCGAATATCAACAAAGGGAGCTTCTGTTGTTCCGACTGTTTCGACTGCTTCGACTGCTTCGACTGCTTCGGTTGCGGGATTCATGCTGTTGGAACGCTCGCTAAAGTGGCTTGCGTATGACCGCTGTTTTCAACATGAATCCAGCAGGCGACGCCTTGCCCATCTCGACTTGAAACTAACGGTGGCATTTTCTTTGAGCAGACCGGTTGGGCTTCAGAGCAGCGCGTGTGAAAACGGCAACCCGAAGGCGGATTGATTGGATTGGGCGGGTCGCCCGCGAGCGGTGGCGTTTCGGTTCGCCGATCGGGATCCATTGAGGGTACTGAAGAAAGCAGGGCGCGCGTGTAGGGGTGGCGTGGCGAATTAAAGAGTGTTTCGCACTCGCCAATTTCGACAACTTGGCCCAGGTACATCACCATGACGCGATCTGAGATATAGCGCACAACGTTTAGGTCATGGCTGATGAACACATAGGTCAATTTAAATTCGTCTTTTAGGTCGAGTAGAAGATTCAAGACCTGCGCTTCAACGGATTTGTCGAGCGCCGAAACCGCCTCATCCAAAATGATCAGGCGCGACTGCAGGGCAAGTGCCCGCGCAATGTTTACACGTTGTCGTTGCCCGCCAGAAAGTTCATGAGGATAGCGCTCAGCAAAACGTTTTGGATCCAAGCCGACACGCTGCAACAAGTCACGTGCACGCGCAATAGAGTCGGCTTTACTCACGCCATGCACTTGAGGCGAAAAAGCAATCGAATCCTCAACGGTCAACCTCGGGTTGAGCGAAGCGTAACTGTCTTGGAAGACCATCTGGGCCTGACGCCTGAACTCTTTGAGGCTTAAATCTCGGCTACCGACAGACTGCCCGTCAAAAATAATATCGCCGTGATCGGCAGTGATCAGATTCATCAGCAGACGCGCAGTGGTCGACTTGCCGCAACCCGACTCCCCCACGACCCCCAAGGTCTCACCTTTACGTACCATGAAGTCAATGCCGTCTACTGCGCGCACCACACCACCACCTTTGCCTAAAATATCTTTCTTTAGAGCAAAGTGTTTGATCAGATTTTTGACCATCAACAAGGGTTGCGCAGTGCCCCCTACATCAGCAACGTGTGTGAAAGGCGTATTCATTAGTTTTTGATCTCCATGGCTGAGCGCAACCCATCAGATAGCAGGTTGAAGGCGATTGAGGTGATGAAGATCATGATGCCCGGCAAAGCCGCGATCCAAGGTTGTACATAAATGGCGGTACGTAAGGTGTTCAGCATCAGACCCCACTCTGGCTCTGGCGGCTTGACTCCAAGGCCCAGAAAGCTCAAGCCTGAGGCCAGAATCATCGAGACCGCAATCAGGCTGGTTGAATAGACGAAGATCGGGCTCAGCACGTTACCCAAGACATGAACCCGCACGATGGTGAACGCGTTAGCGCCAGACGCGCGCGCGGCTTCGACAAAATCACGGCTACGAATCTGTGTGGTGACGCTTTCAGCGACTCGCGCGATGGGTGGAATAAACACGATCGTGAGCGAGATTAGTGAGTTGGTGATACCGGTTCCCAAGACCCCCGACAGCGCAATCGCCAACAAGACAGACGGAAACGCATAAAACACGTCAATGGTGCGCATCATGACCGAATTGAGTTTGCCACCGGCATACCCTGCAACGATACCGATGCTTGACCCGATCGCAAACGCAAGCAAAACGGGTGTAATCCCCATAAACAGCGATAGCCTGGCTCCCACCATCAGGCGTGACAGCATGTCACGACCCAATTCATCAGTCCCCAAAGGATAGCCTTCGAAGCCGATCGGTTTCAGGCGCTTCATAATCGAAGCTGCGTACGGGTCGGCAGGGGTGATGAGCTGACCAAAAATTGCCATGATGAGCAAGCAAATAATGACTAGCGCTGCGAACATCGCGACCTTATCGCGCACCAAGCGTGAAAATACATTTTGCCAGTAGCCCGCCGAGCGCTCGGTGTCAAGGGACGGAATTTTTTTTGTGTCGACAGTAATATTTAGCATTGGATTCAGCCTCGCGCGATTCGTGGGTCAAGCGTGGTCTGAACAATATCGACGAGCATATTGAGAATCACAAAAAAAGTAGCGAGAACGAGGATGGTTCCTTGCAGCAAGGGAAGGTCTCTTTGAAAAATGGCAGAGTTCAACAAAAAACCTGTTCCGGGCCAAGAAAAAACGGTTTCGATCAGAATCGAGCCGCCTAACAAGTAGCCGAGCTGTAAGCCCATGACTGCCAAGGCTGTGGGCGCAGCGTTTTTGACAACGTGCAAAAAAATACCAACATTTTTAAGGCCTTTTGCTTTGAGGCCCACGATAAATTCTTGCGCAAGAATCTCAGCGACCAACGCGCGTACTGTGCGCGAAATAATTCCCATCGGGATGACGCTCATCGTGGCCGCGGGTAAAACCAAGTGTTTGATATGTTCCCAGTTCCATTGCCAGTCAGACGAACCACCAGGTCCGGCACCGTTAGGCGGCAGCCACATGAGA
>CAMCZQ010000275.1 GCA_945887835.1 Bordetella parapertussis
GCCAATGACG
The DNA here is from genome assembly GCA_945887835.1 of Bordetella parapertussis. Classification (GTDB taxonomy): domain Bacteria; phylum Pseudomonadota; class Gammaproteobacteria; order Burkholderiales; family Burkholderiaceae_B; genus Zwartia; species Zwartia parapertussis_B. The sequence goes on from CAMCZQ010000275.1 coordinate 11, forward strand.
CAATGCTTTCTGGAAGACTTCACTTTGCGGCAGGTGGGACCGGACCCGCCTTCATTCTTTGGGATAAGACCCGCAACAATGCAAAAGTGCACGGCGTCGCTGCTTTAAGTTCGATGCCAAACCTACTCGTCACACGCGACCCAAAGATTAAAACCATCAGTGACTTTGGGAGCAATAATAAAATCGCAATGGCCGGCGCGGGCTCTTCCGTACAGACCACCTACTTACAAATGGCCGCGGCAAAGACTTGGGGAATCGCTCAGTACAAAAAACTTGACACGCTCATGGTCAACTTACCGCATCCAGAAGGCTTAAAGACTATGTTAAGCGGTGGCACCGAGGTAACTTCAACTTTTACCACCCCTCCATTTCAATACATGGCACTCGAAAATAAAGACGTACGTGTTGTCTTAAATTCTTATCAAATAATGGGTGGAAGAAATACTTTTCTAATGGTCTGGGCAACCGACGCGTTTCGAAAAGACAACCCAAAATCTTATCGGGCGGTATTTAATGCGCTAAAAGAAGCCACTGACTGGATCAATGCAAATAAACAAGACGCCGCACAGTTATATGTGAAGGATACTGGTGGCAAAGAAACCGCTGAGTCAATCTTAAAGATGCTCAATGATCCAGATATTCAGATCACACTTACGCCCGAAAAAGTATTACCGTACGCCCAATTCATGCAAGAGGTCGGTACTTTGAAGAATCGCCCCGAAAAATGGACTGATTTATTTTTTCCAGAATTACACTCATTGCCAGGCAGTTGAGCACGTAAGCTTGGTGTCGAAATTAAGCAAGACGTCAGCGAACGTTACCAGTGAACCTAGGGAGACAGCATGCGTATCTGGCACCAATCAATGGCTGAGCTCGATGGCTTAGACGTATACCGCCAATCGCTAGAGAAGCACGCTCAAAAAGTCTTGTCGTCCGGCCAGACAATCGAAGTACACGGCATGCCCACTGGCAGCTACTTTGGGCGTACCCCAACCGAGGTGCTGGGCAATGCCTTTGGACATCATCGCGTGTTAGAGCCTATCCTGGATAACGCGGTAAATGCTGAACGCCAAGGCTTTGACGCTTTTGTCGTAGGCTCGTTTAGCGAGCCCTTTCTTCGCGAGTTACGTTCAGCTGTCGATATCCCAGTGGTCTCTGTCACTGAAGCAGCCTTCTTGGTAGGTTGCTCAATCGGCAAACTCATTGCACCGATTTCTAATTCAGCCGCAGTTGGCTGGCTGACACGCCTATCAGTCCAGGCTCATGGCTTGCAAAGTCGCGTGATGGATACCTTAGCGCTTGATCCAGGTTTTGATGAGCCCGCTTTAGCGGCGGCCTACGACAAGCCAGAACCCATCATCCACGCATTTAAGGTGATAGCCTCGCAGGCTGTTAAGCAAGGGGCAGATGTGATTGTGCCAGCCGAGGGCGTACTCGCCGAATTACTTTACGTCAATGGGGTCAAAGACATCGAAGGAGCCACCGTGTTAGACGTTTTTGGTGTGACCTGGGCTTACGCCGCCATGCTCGCAGGGCTTCATTCGAGCATTGGTCTAACGGTGGCGCGAAAGTGGCACTATCGTCGCGACGATCGAGAACTGATCCAACTTTTAGTGCCACGGCGCTAGGCACCGCACAAAGAACTTGCGTGCCTCAGATCGAAAAAATAAGCTCGATCTGAGAAAGCTAGCGTTCGAGCTTCGCGAAAGCATGATTCACCGGTCACGATGGACCAGAATACCCATTAGCGGCGATCGCCCCCCCACCCAGGACAGCCAGACTTAGTCGAAGAAATGCTGGCCATCGGATGTTGTCCATTGGTCCCGCCTGGCGATTGCAAGAGAATTCACATACGCACAGGGCGGGCCAGCGGTGGCCTGCTCGAATTCAACGCTCAAGCGAAAATTTCACTGTCGCATATTGTTCATCTAATCAAGACGGCGGGGGAAACAGGAATCGAGCCCGGCACCTTGTTTAAGGTCAACATCTGCGAGAGCAAAACCATCACGTTTTTTGTATAGGTCGCCTGACTAGCAGCCACTGAAACAGAATACACCTCGCTTTGATAATTAATCGACATTAACGTCGGTTCAGAAGGCGTGCCTTTGTTTACAACGAATAAAGGCTTGCTAGTCGCCAGAACTTGCTCCTCGGTCATAAATTTATTGAACTTTGACGAATCGGGTAGCAAGATAACTTTGGGGGTTGAGCTATTTTGAAGCGTGACTAGTTTGCCCAAAAATTCAAAAATATTACGCACCGAGCGAATCTCTAGTTCTAGAGTCACGACCGGTTTGCTCGAAGTGTCTGTGGAGCTTAACTGTCCGATATCAGAGGACTTACAATAAGAGTTAGGGGAGACGTTAAATGGCAGAACTTCCTGTGCGGTAGCTTTAACCAAACAAATTTTTCCCGCGGGCGGCGCCGTTCTCACCAATTGAAAGCCAGGAGCGCCGTTAGGCAACTTAGCCGGTTTCATCGCCATCCCTGGAAGCGCCAGTGCCGCCGCGATCCCTTGTAGGTTACTGTTGATAGTATTTGTGTCCATCGGACCAGAAACTGGCATCTCAAGCATCATTGGTTCAACTTGAACACCCGCAACCATCAAATTAAAAAGGATTTTTTGAAACGCCATGTAATTAGCGCTCGCAGGGTCATTGACTACTCTCATCAGGGTCTTGCCATTTGCGTCTTTCGTATGTATCGCCTCAATCAACAAATAGAAAAGTACATCGCGATTTGTATCTTCGCTATCCATCAAGCTACTGATTGCAGCAGGGGTCAGTGGAGTCAAAAAAGCCGTCATAAAACTCGCATTATCAAGCGATGACTGTGTAAAGTTAAAACCGTTATTGACGGTCAAACTGGCGTTAGGGGCATAGCTGGTGCCGCCTGCCGCTGGAGTAAAAAAACCTGCGACCGAACTTGCTGGCGCCAAGCTCGCCATCGTCCCGCCGATGCCCAAGGTGCTATTAATCGCACCCGACCCTGTCACTGAAGGCATATCAAGGAAGCTCAAGGGCATCCTCTTCGAAGAACGCGCGACATTCAGCAATAAATTATCGTTCGCATAGTGCTCTAACACTTCCCGATACGCTGAAGACATTTCTCGAAAACTGACTGAATTGGTTGAGCCTATGCAGCCAGTCAATAACGTCAAAGCGCTAATCATCAACGTCGTAAAGATAGATTTCATGATTTTTCCCTATACATTGTTAGTAATTTTATAAAGATATTTTCGGCTTATTTTGAATTCTTACGGGACGAAGGGACAGCAAGCCGAAGAAAATTAAAACGGGTGTCAGCAGCACTGAAAATAATAAGACTCCCCAAAACCCGATACGACAATTCCTGCCATAAATGGCAACGACTACACTAGAAACGTAGTACGCAATCACAAAGTAAGACACGTTAACCTCCTTGATTCGTCATTCAAAATATCGCCGTTGTGTTATTTCCTTTCTGGCATGGGAGTCGTTTTAACATCAACAACATTATTATTTATGACCTTGGGTATCTGTCCACCTTGAGTCGTTGTTG
>CAMCZQ010000276.1 GCA_945887835.1 Bordetella parapertussis
GATGGTGAGAAACTGTTCTAACGGTCGCGGCAGAACAGTGTTTGTTGCAGCCAACGTCACACCGACCAAAATGGCCAACACGACAGGATTTAACAGCGTGCTACGAAAAATAATTTGCCCGATTTTTGCATGGGCATTTTCGCTCACACTCATCAGCGCACTGCCCAGCGACAACAGAATCATCACCTCTACCGTGATCGCCATCGCGAGGGGGCCAGCCCCACGGGCACCAAAGAACGCCAACATGATCGGGGGACCTAGAAAACCAAGGTTGCCTAACGAGGCGGTGGTCGCGTGCGCCGCTGCGATACTGGTGTTTTTGTTCACAACACGGGATATGAAAAACACCAGAAAAAAGATACTGAGCCCACAAAACAGGTACCCAAAATAGAAGTGGGTGTCGAAGGCTACAGACAAGGGTTGGGTGGAGATCAGACTGGCGATCAGTGCTGGCACGGCGAACCGAACCGAAAAGATGCCTAAGATATCGATGGTGCCGGCAGGCACCCAGCCTAAGCTGGCGGCAGCCCAGCCGGCCGCCACAATGCCAAAGATCGGCAGACTGAGAAGAAAGAAGTCAATCATTTAACATACATTCGTTTGCTACTCAGAGTGAGTCCCCTTGCTGATGCTCAAGCGCAGCAAGTCATCAATACATCACACTACCGCCATCGACCACGATGGTTTGGCCAGACACAAAACCCGCCATTTCAGACAGCAAATAAACCGCTGTCCCGACTAAATCTTGCGGGCGTTGCTCGCGCGACAGCGCGCGCGCTTTCAAGAAGCTTTGTTGCCATTCAACCGGGCGATTTTTAGTTGCATCCGTAATCACAAAGCCTGGTGCAATGACATTGACGCGCACATTAATATTGCCGCATTCTTTCGCTAACGCCTTAGTCATGGCTAGCACCGCACCTTTGGTCGCAACGTAATGCAAATAGCCGGGTTGGCCTGCCACCGCGACCACCGAGGCGATATTCACAATTGCGCCAGACTGTTGGGCGCGCATGGCTGGCATCACAGCTTTGCAACAGTGCCACACACCTTTGACATTGACGTCAAAGGCGCGATCCCAAATCTCTGATTCGATATCTTCAAAAGGTGTGAGTTTGACTTCACGAAAATAAGCTGCATTGTTGACGAGGCCATCGATGCGACCATAGGTTTTAAGCGCATGCGCCGCCATGGCATGCACCGAGGCCTCGTTGGCCACATCCGTCTGAACAAAAGTCGCCTGACCGCCTTTTTGCTGAATCGCCTCGACAGTGTCATCGCCGCCGTTCATGTCGGCCACCACCACGTTTGCGCCTTGCTCAGCACAAGCGAAGGCAAAGGCTTGCCCGATACCGGTTGAGGCTCCGGTCACGATAATTGTCTTGTCTTGTAATAACGGCGTGATCGTCATGTTTGCGTGTCTCTATCGATTGGTGGTCATGCTAGCGCTTGTGATTGGCCAGTTTCAGTCAATATAACTGCTATTTATTCAGTGGGGTAGGGGGTAATAAAGCGGCTAATATATCGAAGCAGAGTACACATGTCTTTTTCAGCTTTATGCACCCAGTGACCAAGATTAAAGCCCCGCGACCAAGATCAAATATTACGTATGCCAAGCATTGAAGAACTGCATCGACGCGCTTGTGAAAAGGGTCAAGATACGTACATTGATCCTGCATCGGGGTATCAAGTGTTGACAAGCCACGCCCACTTAAAGCGCGGGGTCTGCTGCGGTAATCGCTGCCGGCATTGCCCTTTTGGTTATATCAATGTGCCCAGTGAAAGAAAATAGCGTTTAGCTTTTTAGATCAGACAACCGCGCCGCTTCAAGCCTAAACCTTGCACCCAGCACCCCTAAGGCCATCGAGATTGTGCTAAAACAAAATTAATATAAAAAATATCGAGATGAATCATTATGACGATTAAGAAATTTTTGCCCTTGTTAACCGTTTGTATGGTGTCTTTATTGTCTTTTGGATCGAATGCGCAACCCGCAGCCGCTGACAATAAAAATCTGATAATTATTGTTCCCTTCGCTCCGGGTGGAACAACAGATACGCTGGCTCGTATGGTAGTTTCCGATCTAACTAAACAGACTGGCCGCACGGTTATTGTCGAAAACCGCTCTGGTGCGAATAGCATCATCGGAACCAGTTTCGTCGCTAAAGCGAAAGGTGATGGTAGTACTCTGGTCTTGGGTACGTCGGCGATGACACTGAATCATGCGTTCAGTGCAAAGGGTGCTGCAGCAGAGCTTCCCTACGACACTAAGAAAGACCTGAGTTTGATTTCTTTGTTTGGCGTTGCGCCTTATTTTCTTGTCGTCAACGCCGACTCTGCCTATAAAAATGTCAACGATCTGATCGCTCGGGCAAAGCAGGGCGGCAAGCCCGTGTCTTACGCCTCTTCAGGTACCGGAGGCAGTCCCCATTTGGGTGGTTTGCTGTTGTCGCAAGTGACAAACACTGAGCTGTTGCATGTTCCTTATCGTGGCTCGGGCCCAGCTATGACTGCGGTGCTAAGCGCAGATGTAGATTTTACTTTTGCTTCGTATGCTGCGGCTAAGCCTTTTGTCGACTCGGGCAGAATGCGTATGTTGGCGATTGCAAGCAAAGAGCGTGCGAAGTTTCTTCCAGGTGTTCCAACCTACGAAGAGCAGGGCATCAAAAATGCTGAAGTCGATTCATGGTTCGGTTTACTAGTGCCAGCCAGTACACCCGCTAAAGTCAAACAGGATCTTCATCAAGTGCTCAGCAAAATTAATACGTCTTCTGAGATGAGTCAGCGCCTTTATACCAACGGCATTATTTTTACTCCGATGTCTTTAGCAGAGCTTGATCAGTATTATCAAAATGATATTCGTCAATGGGAAACCTTCATCCGCGACTTTAAGGGCAAGATGGAGTGATGGCGGCGTTTAATCCCGCACCAGCCGAAGACGTTACCAGCAGATGCTGAGAGTACACAGCAGCTGATTACTCTAATTGTTGTACTTGGCCTCAATTGACCTGTTGCAATCGCTAACAATTCAGTTACCAAAGATACGACTTACGCGTACTTTTTCGAATAGAAAAGCCTCACAATAATGGTTAAAATTTTGTGATGGAAAAACGCGTGCTTACACTTGAATTAGTAGTCGAACAAAACACCAAAATGGTCGAGCGCCTTGATCGATCGATGGCGCAGCTTACCCAAGCCATGGCTGATTTGCGGGTAGAAATGGGGAAGGGGTTCTCTGATCTGCGTCAAGAAATAGCTCACGGACAAACCGAGCTTCGCAAAGAGATGGCCGCTGATCACGAGAAGCTACGAAATAAAATCGAAACTGTCCAAACTGAAATGCAAAAGTACGTCGATAAAAAATTTTTCTGGTTGTTATCTGCGTATCTCACTACCCTTATTGCCGTTTTGAGCATGTTGGCTAAATTATTTGTTGACGTCTACGCGAAGTAGTCGCGCTTATCTGTCCAAGCTGTTTCGCGGGGATGTAAATCTCACGATCAAGTCAATGGTGAAACTTGCCCGAGCCGTGGGTGCACGGATT
>CAMCZQ010000277.1 GCA_945887835.1 Bordetella parapertussis
TGGCAATGCCCCCCAATTGATCGAAGCGGTCAAACGCGGCGTGATGCTCGCGGGGGGGTTGCCGATGGATTTTCCGACCATCTCGATTCACGAGAGTTTTTCGCAGCCCAACAGTATGTTCCTGCGCAACCTGATGTCGATGGATACGGAAGAGTTGCTGCGCGCACAACCGATGGACGCGGTGGTGCTGATTGGCGGTTGCGACAAAACGGTGCCGGCACAATTGATGGGCGCGGCCTCAGCAGGGTTGCCTGCGGTGCAATTGATTACGGGTTCGATGTTGACCGGCTCGCATCGTAGCGAGCGCGTGGGTGCTTGTACAGATTGTCGTCGCTATTGGGGCAAGTTTCGCGCCGAAGAAATTGATGCCGAAGAGATTGCCGCGGTCAACAAACAATTAGTGGCCAGCGTGGGCACCTGTTCGGTGATGGGGACAGCCAGCACCATGGCCTGTATCGCCGAGGCGTTAGGGATGACGGTGCCCGGCGGCGCCTCGCCACCGGCGGTCACTGCAGATCGCATGCGCATCGCCGAGCAAAGCGGCACGTTAGCCGTTGAGATTGCGCGCAAGCGTTTAACGATTGACAAAATTTTGACTGAGAAAGCGTTTGAAAACGCGATGCGTGTATTGCTGGCGATTGGTGGGTCAACCAATGCCATCATTCACTTAACCGCGATCGCAGGCCGCATGGGCCTTGAAATGGATCTCAAAGCACTTGACCGCATGGGCCGCGAAACCCCGGTGTTGCTCGATTTAAAACCTTCGGGTCAGCACTACATGGAAGACTTCCACCACGCCGGCGGCATGGCGACTTTGTTGCGCGAACTCAAACCTTTGTTGCATTTAGATGCGTTGACCGTCACGGGTCGCACGCTAGGTGAAGAGATTGAAGCGGCGGGCCCCGGCTTTAAGCAAGATGTCGTTAAGACCGCAAAAAATCCGATTTTTCCGCAGGGTGGCATTGCGGTTTTGCAAGGTAATCTAGCCCCAGGCGGCGCGATTATTAAACAATCGGCAGCCAACCCTAAGCTGATGGAACACGAAGGCCGCGCAGTCGTGTTTGAAAACCTCGAAGATATGGCCGATCGTATTGATTTACCCGATCTGGATGTGACAGTCGATGACATTTTGGTGCTCAAACATATCGGCCCCAAAGGTGCGGCGATGCCCGAAGCTGGCTACATGCCCATCCCTAAAAAATTGGCGGTGGCGGGTTGTAAAGATATTGTTCGGATTTCAGATGGTCGCATGAGTGGCACCGCCTTTGGCACAATCGTGTTGCACGTAACGCCTGAGTCGGCGATTGGTGGGCCACTGGCCTATGTGCAAAACGGTGATCGCATCCGCTTAAGCGTTGAAAACCGTGAGCTGTCACTGTTGGTGAGTGATGCCGAGCTTGCACGACGTCAGGCTGAAAAGCCCGCAGTCGTACCCACTGCACAGCGCGGCTATCGCAAACTATTTTTGCAAAGCGTCACACAAGCCGACAAAGGTGCCGACTTTGACTTCTTGATGCCCCCGATGATAGGGGTGGTGCCTAAGGTTAAGTAGTCACCTCAATCACCGCATCCACCGCATACGCGCCTTGCCCTGCGGGCATGGCGAGTACTGGGTTCAGGTCGATCGATTGCAGGCGTGGGCCTGCAGCAACGGCAAACGCGGAGAGCTGTGACAACATCTTTGCCAGCGCCTTGATATCAGCCGGTGTACGACCACGTGCACCGAGCAAAAGTGGTGCGCCCTTGATTGAGCGAATCATTGCTTCGGCCACATCTTCACCGAAGGGGCAGCGATGTAACACTACGTCTTGCAAGATCTCGACAAAGATCCCACCCAAGCCAAACATGGCCATTGGGCCGAAGACGGGGTCGCGGTGAATGCCTAAAATACATTCGACGCCGCCCTTCAATTGCTTGGCCACCAACACGCCGTCTAGCTTGGCCTTGGGGGCAGCGGTGCGACCGCGTTGCATCAGCAAGTCAAAGCCTGCGCGTACGTCAGCATCGTTTTCAATATCTAGCAGCACACCGCCGATTTCAGACTTGTGCAAAATATCGGGGGAGACGATTTTCATCACGACGGGGTAGCCGATTTTCTTTGCAGCAGTCACCGCGGCGTCAACGGCGGTGCAAACCTCTTCGGGTGCTGAGGGGATGCCTGCTTGCGCAAGTAATAACTTCGCCTGCGCCTCACTTGGATTGGTGTGTGGCAAGGCAAACGGTACGATCACGGGCGCGACTTGTGCAGCTGGTTTTGCAAAGGCACGACCAAACTGCCCCATGGCTTCAATGGCCACGACCGCGCGAGCAGGATCCTCAAAGACGGTAAAACCATCGCGTTCATATTCGCGAATCTGATCGCGCCCGCCCATTAACGACAAGGCAAAAATACAATTTGGGTGCTTACTGCGCGCAATATTTAATTGCTCGCGCAACCGCGGTGCGATACTGGGAACACAACCTGTGTACGTAAAGAAACCCAAGATTGAACTGTATTTGCCCTCGGCGATCAACGCATCGGTGAAAGTGCTGATCAAGGTCATTTCATTTAAGTACTGTGCGGTCACGTCGACTGGATTACGTGGCGCCGCAAACGGCAAGAGCTTTAGCAAGCGCGCTTGAGACTCAGCCGGCATCTCTGGCATTGGCAGGCCAATGGCATCGGCCGCATCCGAAATAATCACCCCGGCGCCGCCACTGACGGTGATCACGCCAAGGGTGTTGTTTTCGGGATAAATTCCTCGCGCAGCCAAGCGGGCGATATCCAACATTTGTTCGGTGGTTTGCACACGTACCACACCTAACTCTTTGAGCACCGCATCGGTCACGCGATCATCGCCTGCGATTGAAGCAGTATGCGATTGCGCGGCAGCGCTGCCGACCGCGCTGCGGCCAACCTTCATCATGACCACCGGTTTGCGTGCGCGGCGTGCGGCTTCAAGGCCCGCGACAAACCCAGCAGCCTCTTTGATGCCCTCCGAATACAACATGATGACGGTGGTGTCTGGGTCATCGACCGCAACTTGCAACATATCGCCCACGGTTAAGTCGGCCTCGTTGCCGGTCATGATGAGCGCAGACAAACCAATATCGTTGGCGGTTGCCACGGCCATTAAATGCGCCCCATAGGCGCCCGACTGACTAATAATCGCGACCCCACCTGGCTTTGGAAACTCAAGCTCACAGCCGGTTGCAAAGGTTGCGTAAAACTTATGGACTGGGTTGATCAGGCCTAAAGAATTGGGGCCGATCAGGCGCATGCCATGTTCATGAGCCACTCGTACCAACTCGAGTTGAGCCGCGGCACCTTCTGGGCCCGTTTCGGCAAAGCCCGAGCTAAATAAAATTGCAGCCGCGCAACCGCGCTCGGCCAAGGCACGCACCGATTCAAGTGCGGCTGTGGCCGGCACGATGATGATCCCGACATCTGGGGTTTCAGGCAAGGCGGCTATCGAGGCGTAGCTGGGCAGTCCTTGTACCGTTGCGCGATTTGGGTTCACCGGAAAAATCTTGCCTTTGTA
>CAMCZQ010000278.1 GCA_945887835.1 Bordetella parapertussis
TAAGCACTCGTGGTACTTAGGAGCGAATATCCCAGGTAAGCCCCAAATATTCATGCCTTATGCGGGCGGCTTCGCACATTACCGCAGTATTTGCGACAAAGTCGCCAGCGAAGGCTATGCCGGCTTTGAAATGAGCTAAACAAGACACACTGGCCAAGCCCGTCGCACCTCGATAAAAGTATCTTTTCCTAGTGTGACCAGCGACGGCGCCTAAGCGAGTTGGTACAGATCCCTAGTAGTGCGATAATCGCGCTTCTAGGGATTTTTACTTACCTTTCACCATTTTCATCCTCCACGACTAAGGTTCTGCGTTCATGGCACACAATCTCGATCTGCTGAAAATCGCTCAAGAAGAGCAAAACGGCGACCTCTTTAAAATGCTAGATGGTATTTACAAGCGTTCGGCCGTTAAACCAACTGACTGCCCTGATGCAATCATCTGGGAAGGTGGTAGCACCGCAGGTGGCGTTAAACCGGTTGCGCATGCGTTTACGGATATGTTTGCCCTGAACGGCACTCTGATGGCGCTTGACGTCCTGGGCCTGCCCTTTTTAGGCGTTCCGATGATGGCGCAGTTTCGCCATGACAGCAAACTGGCGTCGCTTGAATGGTTCGGTAAACTCGACTACACCGCCCTGAAATGGTCAACGGCCGGCGATTTCATGGTGAACGAAGGCGGCAAAAAAGTGGTGGTGAATGGCAAATCAGCCAATGCACCTTTGCGTACGGCTGCAGGCGTCTATTGCAATGTGCGCCCCTACGGCGGCATCACTAGCATTCGGTTTATGCCAGGCCTGCCCTACTCGCAAGATAAAAAGAAATTTAACGTTGACCCCGCTACCGGTGTGATTCATTCTGAAATGAACACGCCTGGTATCCGCATGGCCTATGCAGCGCGCCTGTTCTTAAAGATGGTGAACGAAACTGGGCAAATCGGCCGCGTAGCGACTAAGCCAACTCAGGCCCAAGAAGATGCCATCAATGCCGGCATCATGCGTTGGTTGCTACAGGGCACCAAGTTCAAACTTAAGCGCCAATACACCGTTGACGCCTACGAAGAGCACCGTACCAACGTTGACGCCATTGTTGCCGTGTTGCCTAAAGACTTCAAAGCTGGCATGGAAAACTGGGGCGGTGACATTTACGAACACATCTCAGACACAAACTTCGGTTTGCTGTTGCATGACATGATTCGTCAACGCCCTTGCATTGTGTATGCAACCGACCTTGACGGCGACCGCCTGACAGACTTGATGGCTGACGCGCCTGATGTCTTGCGCGACTGGGGTCAAATCGTGATCGATCGCGTCGGCGCTAAAGTTGACATGAAAAAACTGTGGGTTGAAATGGGTTACACCATGACCAACGGTAAAGACATGACCAGCGTGATGTATCGCGTACATGGCGCTCCGATCTATGAGCAGACCTTAGGCTCAGCCGATGCCATGCTGTTGCGCTTGCTTGATGGCGACGAGACCGTTGGCGGCGAAAAGCAACCTTACGACCCACGCATCCACTTTGTGCTGATTAACGAAGCGTACAAAGCAGCCAACCCAGGCAATAAACAGTTGTCTGACTGGCTAGACGCGCAGCTTGCAACCTTTGACAAAATCTTTGGTGAATCGCGTCCGCGTTATTTGGATGGCTATGCACAATTGAAGGCCGCGATTAAGCCTTGGGGTGCTGCTTAAGTTGATTGAAGGGGCGCTTCAAGAGCTCTCGCTCTTCTTGCGCCCCTCATCAGAAAACTGATGCTTGACATGCGCTGGCGCCGAAGTTGCGCGCGCAGGCTGAATTAAGAAACCAAACAGACGCTTCTCGATACCCGTTGGCGTGCGCGACAGTAAACCTTGTGGTCGCTTGAGAATCACGATCACGATAATCAAACCGTAGACAATCAAACGATATTCTTTAGCAAAGCGCAACGCTTCAGGCAGAGCCGTGAGCAAGATTGCGCCCAGTACCGGGCCCCACATCGTTTGTATGCCGCCAAACAGCAAGAAAATAATAAAGTTAAGCGAGACAAAAAATCCGAGATCATGTGGGCTGACCACTAAAACGTAATTCGCCTGAATGGCACCGGCGACACCAATCAAGCTTGCACCTAAGGCGAAAGTCATCGTACGCAACTGCGCCAACGAAACTCCCATCGCAGTCGCCGCCACCGGATCATCACGAATCGCACGCGCGGCGAAGCCTAAGCGCGAACCATCAAAGCGCCAGGTCACATAAAGTGCAACGAGCGTACCCACCACACAGGTGGTCATCGTGGTGTTCGCAGCGATACCGGTGAAACTATTTGCGCCACCGATGTACTCCCAGTTAAAGGCCAATACTGACAAGGCCTCGCCGAAGGCAATCGTCGTGAGTTTTAAGACAAAGTCACGCATCTTCAGGGTCAAGATCGCAAGCAGCGCCCCCACCAAGGCGCCCGCTAGGCCCGCCATTAATAGGGCCGGCGGAAACCACCACCCCATTTTGACCGTCAAAATTGCGGATAAGTAAGCGCCAACCCCTGCAATCGCAGCCGTCGCCATCGACAATTGACCTGACATCGCAATGATGTAAAGACCCAGCACCTGCATAACGCTGAGCAGTGTGAAAATCAAAATTGGTTCTAGAAAGTTATACATACGCTATGCCTTAGTGTGAGTATGAACCGAACAGACCATTCGGCCGAAAATACAACACACCGATTAATACAAAGAACGCTACCGCATCTTTTAAGCTTGAAGAGACATAACCCGTGACAAGTGCCTCAATCACACCAATCCCCAGGCCGACCACCATGACCCCTTCAAAATAACGATTGCCCGCAACCAACATGCAGGTAAACGCCTTTAAGCCGTACAGCAAACCCACAAATGCCCAAGCAGAACCGTAGAGCGTGCCAACCGAAACAGCCGCGACTCCACCCATCAAAGAGGCAATCACAATGGTGACCGAGCACACAAGCCCAACGTTAATGCCAAAGGCTGCCGCGACATCTGGCCGCTCTGCAATCGCACGAGTCGCGCGCCCCAGCTTGGTCTTGCGCACATAGAAGCTCACGAAGGCCAACAGCAACACGCATATGCCAAAATTCGCAAGTTGTCGCACCGTTAAAATGACCGGGCCTAACTCGATCGACTGGCGTGGCAAGAGGGTTGGATATGCAACGGGATCAGGCCCAGCAATAATTGCCATGCCATTTTGCAACATGATCGCGACACCCAACGTGCCAATCAACGTCGACAACACATCCCGGCCGCGCAAGGGTTGAATCACGGTACGCTCAAGGACAAACCCAACGATCGCAGCACCGACCGCACCGAGCAACACAGCGCCAATAAAACCGCCCGCCGGAAACTGAGCACCAGCCACCAAGCCCGCAAACATACCCACCATAAAAATTTCTGGGTGTGCGAAGTTAATCACGCGAAGTACGGTAAACGCGAGCGCAAAACCAAGCGCCACCACCGCGTAGGTGCTTCCGATGATGAGGCCATTTGCCAACTGCTGCAAAAACAAGTCCACG
>CAMCZQ010000279.1 GCA_945887835.1 Bordetella parapertussis
GCGATGATTCCGATTGGTGGTGCGGGGCCCGTCCATGCGTGCCATGTGGCGCTCAAGCTTGGGATCGAACGCTTGGTGATTCCGCTAGGGGCAGGAGTTGCCTCGGCCTTTGGCTTTTTGGCCTCGCCGATGTCGTTTCAATTTGTGCAAGCCTCTGTCTCACCGGTGCAGTTGTTAGACGTGCAGGGCGTCGATCAATTAATCGAAGGTTTAAAAAAGAAAGGCTTGGCGATGCTTGCCGAGTCGGGCTTGGCCGCCGCATTATGTACAAGTCGGGTCAGCGCTGCGATGCGTTACGTTGGGCAAGGCTACGAGGTTGAGGTGCCGGTCTCGATGGGGCGACTCAAACAATCTTTTAAGCAACATTTGTCTGTAGAATTTAATCGTTGTTATCAAAATTTATATAGCCGTACAGAAGCGGATACGCCCGCAGAAGTCGTATCTTGGCGTGTCGTGGTGCAAGGACCTGCGCCTAAGTTACTTGAGCAACTGCAGGCGAATCTGACGCACACACAAGCGTCTGACACCTCAGCAGACGCTGCAATCAAAAACAGACGTGACGTATTTTGCGTCTTTAGTCGAGCTTTTGTACAGACTCCAGTCTATGACCGTTACGCTTTACGGTCTGGTATGCACTTTGACGGACCGGCGATTGTCGAAGAGCGCGAATCCACAGTGGTGGTGCCTCGGTACGCTAAGGTCAAAATCGATCCGCATCAAAATATGCTGATTGACTTGACGGAGCCAGTTGGTCAGGCGCCGCAGTAATACTCTTTTCTCTGTCACTCGACGACTCCACATCGTCGCGGTTTTTTAACGATATTTAGATTTTTCAATGGTACTCGAGTCGATTATGCAGCCAAAAATTACGATTGTGCAGGCCTTGGTGCGCGCGCTGGCACATGCAGGCGTGCGTCAAATGTTTGGTCTACCCGGCGGCGGTTCTTCGCTTGACCTGATCGAGGCTGCGGCCGAGGTTGGCATAGACTTTATTCTGACTAAAACTGAAAATTCGGCCGTAATGATGGCTGGTGCCCTAGCCGAAACAACAGGGGTACCCGGTGTCGCATTGATGACTAAAGGCCCGGGTGTGGCGAATGCTGCAAATGGTGTCGCTTATGCGAAGTTAGATCGTGCGCCGGTGATCGTGATTACAGATGGCTTTACGGATAAGCAGTTGTCTTATATTACCCATCAGGTGTTTGATCAAAAGGCGTTGTTGCAACCGGTTGTCAAGGGCACGACGCGTCTTGAGTCTGACGACCCTGCGACTGAAATAGACGAGATCATTGCGCTAGCTTGTCAGGCGCCGCTCGGGCCCGTGCATCTGGAGCTAACTGGTGACGTTGCGCGACGAGTCATCGACGCACCCCAAAAAATAGCCGCTTCAAGAGAAGTTAAAACGCTCGATACGACTGAATTGCAGCGTGTCTTTGAGCAGCTGACGCTTTCTAAAAAGCCTGTGTTGATTGTTGGACTCGAGGCGCGTCAGTGTGCTTCAGAAGTCAGGCAACTCGCGGCGGCTTTAAAGTGCCCCGTGTTGCAAACGTACAAAGCTAAGGGAGTGGTCTCTGATTTTGATCCTCAAGTGGTGGGTATCTTCACGGGTGGTAGTCAAGAAGCAGAATGCCTGGCGCAGTCTGATCTGATGGTGCTGGTGGGGTTGGATCCAATAGAAATGATTTTGCAGCCCTGGCCTTACAACAGACCCGCTGTAGAGCTGTCGAATGCGAGCCATGATATCCATTACATTGAGCCCGTGGCCCGTATTCGTTTTGGTCTTGCGATACACGTCGCAGCACTTCATAAGCGGTTGATCGCTTATCGCTCTGACTGGTCTGCCGAGCAAATTGGCAGCTTACGGGCAGATATTTTGACTCGACTGGCCTATCCGCCCGTTCAATTTGGTGTTGCCCCGGATCGCGTGGTGCAACTCTCGGCACAGGCATATGCGCAAAACAATCTACGACCTCGTATGTCAGTCGATGCAGGGGCGCACATGTTTTCAGCCACTGCTTTTTTTGCAGTCACGCAACCTGGCGATGTTTTAGTTTCGAACGGTTTAGCGACGATGGCTTTTGCGTTGCCCGCTGCGATCGCTGCTGCGCTTGACGATCCTTCGCAACCTGTGCTGTGCTTTACCGGTGATGGTGGGCTGATGATGTGTCTGGGTGAATTATGTACGGCGGTCCAGACCCATGCACGCATTATTGTGGTTGTTTTTAACGACAGTGCGCTATCCTTAATTGATATTAAGCAGCAAAGTAAACAATTACCGAGCCGAGGGGTGCGCTGGGGGCGTCATAATTTCGCCCAAGCGATGCAGGCGCTCGGTGGTAAGGGGTTTGAAGCAACAACTGAAGTGCAATACCAAGAGGTCTTAGCAGAAGCGTTGCGGTTTGAAGGGCCCAGCTTGATCGATGTCCAAATTGATCCCTCTGGCTATGCGCAGCAACTTAAAGCGATGCGAGGCTAAAGCATCGCGTTATTGATCATTCAATGGAGCTTACCGTGTTGAAACTATCGACTAAGTTTTGTATGAGCATCTTCGTAGCTTGTTTATCTGTGTCTCAAGTTTGGGCACAGCCCGCTGACAAATTTCCGTCTAAGCCCATCACCTTTATTGTTGGGTTTGCTGTAGGCGGTGGTGGAGACATTTCTACGCGCTGGATTGCCGAGTTCTTGCGCGAACGCTGGAAGGTGCCCGTTGTGGTCGAGAACAAACCGGGTGCGGGCGCAACCATCGCCACCAGCCAGTTAGCGCGTGCCAAGCCTGATGGGTATACGGTGGCACTGGCCACTACCAGTCCTTTCACTGTGGCGCCTTATTTTCAACCTCAAACGTACGACCCCAGTAAAGACTTCACTTATTTATTTCAAACATTGGTGAGTGCGCAACCGCTCTTTGTGAAGTCAGACTCTGCCTTTAAGACGATCCAAGAGCTGATGGCTTGGGCAAAAGCCAATCCCAATAAGTTGTTTTGGTCAACGGCGGCGACCAACGGTGGCACGCACATTTCTACGCAGGCAGCATTTCAGGCTGCCGGAATACAAGCGACATATGTGCCTTACAAGGGAGGCGCTGACGCGATGAATGCTCTGTTTGGCGGTCAAATTCAAGCGTTGGTCGCAGCTGAATTTCCACCCCATGCAGCGGCGGGTACGATTCGACTGCTCGCTGAAAGTGGGCCCGACAAAATCCCTGAATATCCTCAGGTTCCAACGTATCAAGAGTTGAAGTTTCCGGTGTCAGTGCCCATTTTTTATGGTATCGCGGGCCCAGCGGGTATGCCTCCAGAGGTGATAAAAGAATGGGAGGCTGCCGCTGCAGACATGGTGCGAACCCCCGGCTTTCTTGACTTAGTGAATAAGCTAAAGGGGACGCCTGCATATCTTGGCCATAAGGCCTTTACCGAGTCTGTGACCGGCGTTTATCGGCAGAT
>CAMCZQ010000280.1 GCA_945887835.1 Bordetella parapertussis
GTGCTCAAGTTGTTTAACGACGACCCCGACACCGATGCCGTCATCATGATCGGCGAAATCGGCGGACCTGACGAAGTCAACGCTGCATTGTGGGCCAAAGAGCACATGAAAAAGCCGATGGTTGGCTTTATTGCAGGCGTCACGGCACCCGCCGGTAAGCGCATGGGCCATGCAGGGGCCCTGATTTCTGGTGGTGCCGATACGGCCGATGCCAAGCTTGAAGTCATGGAAGCCTGCGGCATTCGCACCACGAAAAACCCCTCTGAAATGGGCAAGCTCCTGAAATCAGTTCTGTAAGGCGGTTCTGTCAGACTTTAAAACCTAATTTCATCAGTGCCGACCCGTTTTTTTGCGGGTCGGTTTTTTTTTGCTGGTCGTGTTTCAATTACGGTGTTTGGATCACTTTGGATTTCTCTGATGACAACCCCACCTCTGCCCCCTCAGCGCGGACAAACAATCCTACAGCGCTTGTTGCTGTTGGCCGTGATTGGAATCATCGCGACTGTTGTTTTTAACTATCTTCGCTAAGGTTTGAATCGAGTGACTCTTGGCCGTTTAACCATCGCGACGCGTGCAAGCCGCCTGGCTCTTTGGCAGGCCGAGCATGTGCAGACGCGCTTAATTGCCTTGTATCCAAAGATGCATGTCTCTTTACTGAAACTTAGCACCCGTGGCGATGAGATACTCGATCGCAGTTTGTCAAAGGTCGGCGGTAAGGGCCTGTTTGTGAAAGAGCTCGAAAACGCTCTGCTTGATGGTCGCGCCGACTTGGCCGTACATTCGCTTAAAGATATGCCGGTCGATATGCCAGAGCCCTTTGAAATTTCAACTATTTTGGCGCGTGCGGATTGTCGCGATGCCTTTGTGTCCAATTATTACGAAACGCTAGCCGACCTGCCGCAAGGCGCGGTCGTCGGAACCTCAAGCCTGCGGCGCGAGGCGCAACTGCGCGCGCGTGATTCAACGCTTAAGGTTAAGCCCTTGCGTGGCAATGTCGACACTCGTCTCGCAAAGTTGGATAGCGGGGAGTACGCGGCAATTATTTTGGCTGCAGCCGGACTCGAGCGTTTAGGCCTCGGGCACAGGATTCGTCAACGACTGTCTGTACAAGAGTCGTTGCCTGCAGCGGGGCAAGGTGCTTTGGGGATTGAAATCTTGCGAAAACGCGTTGAATTGCCCGAAATTTTAGCGCCACTTTGCTGTCACGAAACGACTGCCTGTGCTGTGGCCGAACGCGCGGTATCGCGGGCGTTGGGGGGCTCTTGTCAGGTACCCCTGGCGGCATATGCCTGTCTTGACGGGCAGCAACTGAGTTTGCAGGCGCTTGTTGCCACCCCCGATGGTCATGTCATGTATCGCGCGCGTGCAGTCGGGCCAGTTTCACAAGCCCTGGCGCTTGGCCTTCAGGTGGCCCATGACTTGCTGGCGCAAGGTGCTGCGGTGCTTCTGGCTAGTTTGGCGGATACGGCTGAGCCCGAAGGTTAGTGCCGATGGCCAATCAGCCCACTCAAGCGTTGCGCCCCCAACCGGTGGGTCAGACAACGCCTGACGTCACGGCGGGCTTCGTGCCTGCGACGGCGATTTTGACCCGTCCCGCTGGGCGCAACACGGTCTTGGCTTGCGAACTTGCCCGTCTGGGCTGGCCGGTCCTTGAATGTCCGGCACTCGAAATTCAAACGGCTTGGGTGTCGCCGACTACTGAAATCCCCCGGCTCGAAGATTTTGATTTAGTTGTATTTGTCAGTCGGGCCGCGGTCTCTGGCTATCTGAGCCAAGATCCTGAGCGAGGAAGTTGGCCCGAGGGGGTGGTGGCGGCCTGCATGGGGCCAGTGACGGCAGCGGCGATTGTTCGTGCGTATGGAACTGGCTTGACTGTGTTGCATCCCGAGGGCGCCGCCTCGCAAGACTCTGAGGCGCTTTGGCCGCTGCTTTTGGCGCAAAAAGTTTTGCCGCAACGTGTTTTGATCTTGCGCGGCCAAGATGGTCGCGAATGGTTGGGCGAAAAACTGACCAACGTCGGCGCTGCTGTGACCATCCATCAAGCCTATCAACGCGAGGTTGCACCCTGGCCGCAACAGTTGTGCGAGGCTTTGCGTACGCTTGCGCTTTCGGGTTCACAACCGGTGTGGCTGCTGACGAGCACCCACGGCATCACTGCGCTCACCGCTAAGCTTCAAGAGTTGAATTTAATCCCTTGGTTTTGTTCGTCCGTCTTTGTCTTGACTCACGAGCGCCTCAAACCGATTTTGGCTAAAGCCCTTGGCCTGGATGCGCAGCACTTGCGACAAGTGCTCGCAAGCCCGGACGACGCAGCGCTCGTGTTGTGTTTTGCACAAATAAGTCAACAGCTTAAACACCTTTAACGCATTGAAAATGCACGTTTGTTCAGGGTAACGATTACAATAGAGAGATGACAGAACCTATTTCTTCGCCTCCGCCCCTCGCACAAGCCGCGCCGGTAACGCCAGCGGTGAATCCTCAGGCCTCGGGCACTGAACCGTCTTTGCGGTTTCGTCGCAAAAGCTCTGGCCCTTCGTGGTCGGTGACCCTGATGATTGTGTTCTTATTGATCGCCTTGGTTGTAGGTGGTGGCGCTTGGTTTGCGCAAAAGCGTTTTGATTCGGCTGGTCGTGAGGTCGCCTCGCAAGTGCAGGGCTTTAACGCTCAACTCATCGATACCAAACGCGAGGCTAAACAAGCGTTGGCTCAGGTCGAGTCGCAAGCCAAACTCATCGTCGAATTACAACAGTCTTTGGCCGAGGCCAAAGGGCAGTTTGCAGGCCTAGAGCAGGCTTGGGCGACCTTCAATAAAGGTATGGAAGACTCAATGCTAGCCAACGACCTTGATCGTTTGGTCACCTTGGCGAGTCAGCAGTTGCGCTTGGCAAGCAACGTCAATAACGCCGTCATGGCGCTCGAAACAGCGCTTTCCACCTTAGTGCGTGCCGATCGGCCGCGCTTTGCTGCGGTTCAAAGAGCTCTGAGTGCAGATCTTGATCGCCTGCGTTCGGTTCCTTTAATAGATGCTGGGGTGATTTCTCTACAGCTCGAGACGCTCACGGCCTTAATCGGGCGCGCGCCACTTTTGGTGCCCGATGCGGCGGTACCCAAAGTGGCTGCGATCGCGCCCGCCAGCGTCCAGTCAAGCCCACCGGCGCCCAGCGCCTTGGTAAAAGCTGCAGCGACTGTCGCCGCAGCTACCACCGAGACCGGAGCGGCTCCGACGCTTACAGACGAGCCTTGGTGGAGTCTCGCCTTAGCCAAAACAGTGTCTTGGTCGAAGGCTGTCGCGGTCTTTATGGCCAAAGAACTCGCCAGCGTTGTGAGTATTCAGCGCGTCAATGATGCCAGCGCTTTGTTGCTGTCGCCCGAACAAGGCGCCCAGTTGCGGGCAAATCTTCGCACTCGAGTCTTAACCGCTCAGATGGC
>CAMCZQ010000281.1 GCA_945887835.1 Bordetella parapertussis
CCCTTGCCGTCGCGTTTTGCTGCGTACATGGCTTGGTCTGCATGCATCAATATTTCTCTACTTGTTTGACCATCGCTCGGGTATCGCGCTACGCCAACGCTGATAGAAATCTGATAAAACGTATTATTGATATTGAAAGGCTGTTCAAATTCTTTGAGCAGTAAGGCGATTCTGGTATCGAGTTGTTGGTCTGAGGTGATCTCGTTGTAAATCAGTGTAAATTCGTCTCCTCCCAAGCGTGCCGTGGTGTCGTTTGTGCGCTGCAAGCTTTGCAGACGCTTGGCAACGGCGATTAATACCTCATCGCCGACATCGTGCCCACGCGTGTCGTTGATATCTTTAAAATCGTCAAGGTCAATAAAGATCAGGCAAAAATTGGATTGATTTGTTGAGGCTCGACTGATGGCGGCCTCCAGGCGGTTCGTTAACAGTCTGCGATTGGCCAACCCCGTAAGCGGATCGTATTGCGCTTGTCGTTTTGTGTGCGCGCGCGCCCTTTTTGCATCGTTTGAGTGTGAAAAAAGCCAAACGCGCTGGGCGCTGTCAGAGTCGGTGCTTGGGCTCGTGTAGATGGACAGGTGACGTATGACAGGGGCTTGAGTGTGCTTAGGATGAATTTGGACTTCACCCTCGAAATGATCGTGATGATTCAGTTGTTCCCAGATACTCTGAAACGAGTCGCTCTCTGAACTCAACGAGACGAACGAGGTGATTCCATGCCCAAGCAACTCTTGCTCTGTCAAGCCAATCTCAGCTAAAAAGGCCGGGTTCACAGCAATGATCGTATTCTCATGATCGGTGATGGCAACCATTGCGCCGATCGCCTGATACAAGCTTGCTGCGATTTTTAAGCTATTTTGTTCGCGACGAATTTGGGTCAGGTCCTGACCGTGCGAGATAATGCGGTCTTTCGAATTAAACGAATGCCAAATAAATAATTTTTTTGAACCATCGCGGCAGCGGACCCAAGACTCTAATTGTGAGGGGGCGTAAGGGTTGGTAGAAAAAAATTTCGATCGGTCTTCAATCATCTTACGGCGATACGCTTCGTCTGGGTAGGCTAGGCGCCACCAAGTGCCTAGGTCGGGAAGTTCTGCGCTCGTGTAACCCGTTTGGTGAGTAAAACTTAAGTTGACAAAGTCCATCCTAGTCTCAGCCCCCAAGTACTCTGACACTTCCTGACTCATCACGGCAATCGGAATTGGGATCGTATCAATGACCTGACGAAAGACCTCTTCAGTAGTGGTGTACTTTTCTCTTTGTTGTTTGAGTAGCTCGATCACCAGGATCGTGACCAGACCGCTAAGCGCTTGGCAAGCCAAGAATACGCGTAGCTCAGCAAACTCAAGGACTTCAGAATCATAAAAGCTACCGACAGTTGAAAAAGAACCCCACACCGCAAACATCCACAAGAGGGCGGTCGAGAGCGTGATCCCGTGAGCACCCAAGTACAGTCCAACAAAGGGGGTGAGTACAAAAATCCAATAGCCCCGCTCAAAGGGACTCGTTGTCGTATCGGCAGGCATAAAAAACATGACGAAAGACATGCTTCCCCAAACAGCAATAAACAAAAGAAGTTTTAAAACGTTGCCTTGAGTTGTCCAGTTCTTTGGCAGTGTGCTCCAAACGATAATGGCGGGAAAGATCAAAAAACCGCGTAAGGCTGCTCGCTCAAAGATCGAGGGCCAAGTGTCAGTGGCGGCACGAAGTGTCTCAGCGCCCTCGCTCAGGTTGCCCACTACTAAAAGTATCGTGGCAATTAGGCCGAAGGCCACCGAGCATAGCGTTACTCTGAGGATGTCTGAGAGCGTGTTGAGCGCAAGGGGTCGTTTGTAAAGTACCCGATCAATTTTTACGATTGCGAAGGCGTAAGCGGTGAGCGTAACGGCATAAGTGGCTGCAAGACCAACAGGCGTGTCAAAGACGAAGAGTCCCCCAAAACTCGTCAGTAACAATATGGGCCAGTATTGTGAGCCAGCGAAAAAAAGAATAGCGCACCACATTACGACGGGGAAAGAGAAGGCGTTGACAACGTGGTGGTTATTCTGAGCGGCGTAAAACGAAGCCAACTGCAGTAAAAGCGCACCCAAAGCAAAAAAAACGGCCTTTTTCATCCCCGAGGTTGTGAGATTGTGCTTAAGCCAGAAGCTCTGCCGAGGAATTGTTGTCATGGTTTGGGGAAATGAAATAGTGCGAGGTCAGAAAAGCACGCTCGATCCTAAATCGTGCAAATAGTACGCTAATTGGTGCAATACTCGCATAAGTATTTAACTTGCGTCGTCGCATTCGTGCAAACTCTATCCAAAAAGCGCAACATGGTCACGCGTTTGTAATATTTTGTCTCAACATCGCAACCCTCTTAATTTCTATACACGTCTGATTATTCGGGTTTAATGCCCGCACTATCCAAAGCCTTTTTCCAAACCACGAGTTGATCTTTCATAATCGCATCAAGATCTTCGGGCGAGCCACCCGCGCTTTCCATCGACTGACGTTCGAGTTGCTCGCGCACTTCTGGCATTTTGAGCACCGCGTTGAGCTCTCGGTTCAGAAGATCAACGATCGGCCTTGGCAGTTTCGCAGGGCCTACCAGCGCCATCCAGCTGATGTTCGTGAAATTTGCCAACCCCGCTTCTGTCATCGTCGGTACATCTGGGAAAATTGGGCTGCGTTTATCGAGCACGACGCCTAACGGTCGTAATCTGTTGTCTTTAATGAAGCCGGTTGATGTGGCCGGTGAGGTAAACGCCAGTTGTATGCGATTGGCTAACAGGTCGGCGGTTTGTTCGGGTTCGCCTTTATAAGACACCTGCACGATATCGACCTTGCCCAAGGTCTTAAGCTGCGTCCCGTAAATCAGTGCTGCAGTGTGTCCAGAGCCGAAGTTCAGTTTGCCCGGATTGGCGCGTGCATAGGCAAGCAGCTCGTTTAGGTTTTTGACGGGCAGCTCTTGATTGACCAACAGAAAATGTGTGAAGTTGCCAATAAATCCGATAGACGTGAAGTCGGCAGGCACGTGATAGGGCGGGTCTTTCATGAGAAAGGGAACCCCCGCTAATGGGCTATTGGTGCCCATCATCAAGGTATACCCATCAGGTGCAGCGCGTGCAATAAGCTGGCCAGCAATCGCGCCGTTTGCCCCAGCTTTGTTCTCGACGATGACGTTTTGGCCTAAGCGTTGCGAGAGCCTTGGTGCGATCACTCGTGTGAGGATGTCAGTGACCGAGCCCGCCGGAAACGGAACGATGAGACGTATGGGTTTGTCTGGGTATTGCGCACACGCTATGGTCGAAGCGAGTGCGAGGGTGCCAGCTGCAACGTAGGTCATGATGCGTTTGTACATGGGGCGTCTCTTTAGTTTTTTTAT
>CAMCZQ010000282.1 GCA_945887835.1 Bordetella parapertussis
AGTTTGTGACGCCCGCGAGCGGCGCGACTGGCTGGGTCGTGTCAGCTCATCTGGCAGAGCAACCCATTTTGGTCTGGGTGCCCGCAGACCTAGCGGGCTTGACGCGCGTTGACCAGCGAGCCGTCGATGGTTCAATACTTTGCACCTTATCGCTGGAAAACGTACTGTTGCCAAAGAGCCATTTGTTGCTGCAAGGGCCAGGGGTGCTCAAGGTAGTCGATCAGGCGAATGATGCCGCCCGCATTATCCAGGCCGCTGAACTCCTTGGCGTCATGCGCTGCGCACTGGCCCTCACGCTCGAATACCTTCAAACACGCAAGCAATTTGGCAAGCTCATTGGTAGTTTTCAGGCCCTTAAACATCGCGTGGTCGATGGGTATATTCAAGTTGAATTGTCTTCGGCCTGCTTGAGCGATGTACTTTCGCAGCTCGAGGCGGGTGGCGCGTACAGTGCGCTGGCCAGCCGAGCCAAAGCGCGTTGCGCGCATGCAGCGCTGCTGATGACCCGGATGGCCATTCAAATGCACGGTGCAATGGGCTATACCGACGAGTGTGATGTTGGCTTGTATTTCAAGCGCGCGTTGGCTTTGACCTCTTGGCTTGGTAACGTCGAGTCGCATCGTCAGCGCTACTTTACACAGGGCGCTGCACTTAGCGCACAGGCTTTGGTCACGCCGGTTGCTGGCGTTACCGCATTTCCGAAAGACGCTGACTGGGACGCCATGCCAGAGCCCGAGTTTCGTCAAATGTTGCAAAGTTTTTATGCAAAAAATTATCCTGAACATATGCGTCACGTCCCCCACCGGTTACGTTTAAACGAAATCAAAGACTGGACGATGACTTTGTCTGAGCAGGGCTGGATCGCACCATCTTGGCCGAAAAAATTTGGTGGGATGGGCTTGCCTCCAGGAAAGATGATTGCTTACGTCGAAGAGCAAGAACAGTTTGGTGTCGCGCGCGCGCCAGACATGGGCGTGGTGATGATTGGACCGCTTTTGATTCAACGTGGCAGCCTGGAGCAACAGCAAAAGTTTTTACCTAAAATCATCGCCAACGAACACGTTTGGTGTCAGGGTTATTCAGAGCCGGGCGCCGGTTCTGATTTGGCCGCGTTGCGTACCGAAGCCGTGCTCGATGGTAACGAGTTTGTGGTGAATGGCCAAAAAATCTGGACCACTCTCGCACAAGATGCGACACACATGTTTGCGTTGGTACGAACCGATAAAGACGCAAAAAAGCAATCAGGAATTAGCTTTTTATTAATCGACTTGAGCATCCCGGGGATTACGATTCGACCGATTCAAAATATCAGCGGGCAAAAAGAGTTTTGTGAGGTATTTTTTGATAACGTGCGTGTGCCCGCCGAAAATTTAGTCGGGCAAATCAACGAGGGGTGGACCATCGCCAAAGCGCTGTTAGGCTTTGAGCGGATTTTTTTGGGTAGTCCTAAACAGTCGCGTTACGCTTTGAGTCAATTAACGGGCCTGGCCGAAAGTCTCGATCTATTTAGCAACCCAGTGTTTGCCTCGCGTTACGCTGAACTCATGCTCGACACCGCGGATCAGGTCGCTGCTTACACGCATTACGCTGAGATGGTGAAAAGAGGCGAGACCTTGCCACCAAGCGTCTCGTTGTTAAAAATCTGGGGGACTGACACGTACCAAAGAATCTGCGCGCTGTTAGTCGAGTCGGCTCAAGAGCACGGCGCCACGGGTCACACCACAGATTTTGGTGCAGAGGGTTTAGATGCGCCGGCCATTTTGTTTCATGCGATTCCTTCGACGATTTATGGCGGAAGCACTGAAATTCAAAAAGAGATTATCGCCAAGCACGTATTGAGATTACCTGATTGAGTACGATCCGAGCTTGAACTTATTTTTGAAAAAGGGGTAAATCTTGGAAACTATTCATTACGAAGTCGTACAAGGCGTTGGGACGTTGACGCTCAATCGTCCTAAACGCAAGAATGCGATTGATGCAGTGATGCGCGAAGAGCTCAGAGACTTAATCACTACGATGCCACATCAACGTGATTTACGCGCGCTGATAATCACCGGAGCGGGTGCGACTTTTTGTGCCGGCGGCGACATTAGTGCGATGGGCGCTGCAACCTTGACGGCACAGGATGGGCGCGAGCGTATGCGTTACGACTACTTGTCCTGGATTGAAACGCTGTTGCGACTCGAGATCCCGGTGATCGCGGCCGTCGAGGGCGCCGCCTTTGGCGCGGGCTTTAGCTTGGCTTTAACCGCTGATTTTGTGTTGGCCGCGCCCGACAGCCGGTTCTGTTTGTCGTTTATGCGTCTTGGGCTCGTGCCAGATTGCGCTGTTCTTTATACGCTGCCACGCATCGTGGGCGTTCAACGGGCCAAAGAGCTTGCGCTTTCTGCGCGTGAACTGACGGCCGAGCAAGCGCACGAACTTGGGATTGTGCTCGAAGTGACACCGCAGGGGCGCACGCTTGAGCGAGCGCAGCAGATGGCGGCTTGTCTGGCGCAAGCCGCGCCGGCGGCCGTTGCGATGACAAAGCGGGCGTTTAACGTGTCGTTAAACAGCACACTAGACGCCATGATCGACATTGAGTCTTCGGCGCAAGGCATTGCCCGCACCAGCCAGTGGCATACCGAGGCCGTTCAGAAGTTTTTGAACAAGCAGCCCGCGGCCTTTCAGTGGCCAAAGGCGCTTGAGTAAGCGTGTTTGAGACCTCGCGCCAGCTTGGTCGAATCCCCGTCATTGCGGTGCGTGGTGAGACAGCGCGTGAGCACACTGCCTGGCTCAGGCAGTTCTTGCATCTTCCCACGTTGCAGGGTTCGGTGGTGTTGACACCATCGTTAAACCGCGAGGCTGAGCTTGGCTATGACAGAGTCCAAGCCTTTGTACCTGCTCGTGCGGCAAGCGAAGGAGACTGTTTGTGTTGTGGGATGAATAGCGGCTTAGGCGACGCGCTCAGGTCGCTGTTTTTGCGCGTGCTCGCTAAGCGCACTGAGCCACTAGACCGCGTGGTGATTGACGCGCTTACGCTTGATCCCGCGCAGTTGGCGCTGACGCTTAAGCATGCCCCCTTTTTAGGTCAGCGCTACGTCTATCAAATGACCGTCACAGTCAAAGGCGCTTAGGGGGCTTTGACCGTTTTGACGGTTGCCTTTGGATCCGTTTTAGAAGGAACCGGATCAATATGCGTTAAGAGATTGAGCACGCGGTGGCGCTGCATCACGGCATGTCGGGCCGCCAGACCAATGTCGTGACCGGTTTCTACCGTTAAAAATGCATCGACTTCGATGTGTGCATCGACCAAAATCATGTCGCCCATTTTGCGCGTACGAACATCGTGCACCCCTAAGACGCCTGGAGTTTGCAAAAGCGT
>CAMCZQ010000283.1 GCA_945887835.1 Bordetella parapertussis
CCCGGCCACACACCGCTGATCTCGCGCATTCGGCCAGGCTTGGTGCGTATTGTTCTTGAAGACAATTCTGAAGAGAGCATTTTCGTGGCTGGCGGATTGTTAGAGGTGCAACCGGGACACGTCACCGTGTTGTCCGACACTGCAATTCGTGGCGGCGATCTTGACGAAGAGAAAGCCGAAGCCGCTCGCCAGGCTGCCCAAGAGGCCTTGCGCAACGCCAAAGATCAGGCGAGCATGGATGTTGTGAAAGCAGAACTCGATATGTTGGCTGCTCAGGCTGTGGCTGCTCGTCGTATTCGTGAGATGACGAACAAGCATTAACTAGTTATTGCGTTGTCTTTGTACTTGCCTCCGTGCAGCGGTAACGTCGTAAAGCAGGTTGACTGAATAAAAAAACACGCTCGGGCGTGTTTTTTTATTAGATTGTTAGTTTAGCGCTTCGTCTGCGATCCCAGCGTTCTCAGTTTGCGTGAGCGCTTACACACAGCTGCGGGCTCAACTAGGCGTGAAAGCCCTCTTGCGTAAACTCCGACTATCTCTAGTTGGGCTTGACGTCTAGCCTAGCGTCTTTTGCTCGGAGTGAAAAGATGCGACAACAAATCGATTGCGCGGTGCTCAGGTTAGAGGCCCACAGAGTCTGGCTTGAAGAGGTTCTACTGCACGCTGCTCCCGCCTTAGCCCGTGTGAGACTCCATCAACTCGAGTGGGAGGCCGGCCAAGATCTCGAGATCCGCGCGGAAGAGCTCGTGACCCTGCCAGTACACGCACTCGCGCAAGCCGGTGTCAGTCTTAGGCGCTTCGATCTTTGCCTGATTCCGGTTTCGCTCGATACTCTTGCCTGGACGCGCCAAGCGCTTGCGCTGATTCCGCGGGGCCCGTTTTTACCACTCGTCGGGATTTTTCAAGAGCTCAAATCAGCAGCGATGCAGGATTTGCTTGAGCTCGGGATTGCAGACTTTGTACGCTTGCCCTTGTGCCCTGACGAGTTTCGTGCTCGGGTACTGACGACCGTGGCCAGAGTGCCACGCCCAGGCACCCTGCGTGAACCTGAAGCAGCGTATGCCGATTCGGCGTGGGGCACAGCTCAGTCGAAGATGCCCCCTCACTCTGTTGCAAATGCGAATGTGGCAGCCAAGCAGGCGCTCAAGCCAGCACAGCTAGGCATACAAGCGCTGCAGTCTGCGTTTAGTCACAGCGTGACCAAACATAAATCGAATGGTGTTACGCAGCGGCATAGCCGTCTGGCAGCGTTAGCTGCCAATCTGCAAGAAAGTCGCGCGGTTGTACCCGGGTCCTTTCGCGAGGCAAAGTCACTGCTCGTGAGTCAGTTTGAGCGTGACTACATTACCCATGCGCTAGATAAACACAATGGCAATATTGCCATGGCCGCGCGCGCCTCTCAAAAGCACCGCAGGGCGTTTTGGGCGCTCATGCGTAAATATGACATCGAAGCGCAAGCCTATCGGGCAGACGACGAGCAAGAGTAAAATAGTGCCTCGTACGCCGCTTGCACAAGGCCTTCAGTCAACTCGCCTGTTGAGAAAACTCTTTAGGTCAAGTGGCGCGTATTTTGCTTAAAAAGGATCGCTGTGCCCGTCACTCCGCTCAAGAACGATATATTTTTGCGTGCCCTTAAGCGCGAACCAGTCCCTTATACGCCTACTTGGCTCATGAGGCAGGCGGGTCGTTATTTGCCTGAGTACAACGCCACGCGTGCCCGTGCAGGCTCATTTATGGGACTCGCGCAGAATCCAGCCTACGCAGCCGAAGTCACCCTCCAGCCTCTTGAACGTTTTAAGCTCGACGCAGCGATTTTGTTTTCTGATATTTTGACGGTGCCCGATGCCATGGGTTTAGGCCTATCCTTTGCGCAAGGCGAGGGGCCGCGCTTTGCGCGCCCTCTTCGAACCGAACAAGAGGTGAACAAACTCGAGGTACCTGATCTCAGCAAGTTGCAATATGTATTTGATGCGGTCAGTCTGATCCGCACTGAGCTTGACGGTCGCGTGCCCTTAATCGGCTTCGCTGGCAGCCCTTTCACGGTCGCCTGCTATATGGTCGAAGGGCAGGGCAGTACTGACTATCGCTTAATTAAAAGCATGCTCTATGCGCGCCCCGAGTTGCTGCACCGTATCTTAGAAATCAATGCCAAAACAACTGCGTTGTATTTGAATGCGCAAATCGAAGCGGGCGCACAGGCAGTCATGCTTTTTGATAGTTGGGGTGGCGTCTTGGCCGATGGGCTGTTTCAACAGTTCTCTTTGCACTACACGCGTCAGGTAGTGCAGCAGTTAACCCGCGAGCGCGAGGGTCGCTCTGTGCCTGTTATCGTGTTTACCAAGGGCGGTGGGCAATGGCTTGAGCAAATCGCGGTGTGTGGCGCCGATGCTGTTGGGCTGGATTGGACGGTCGATTTGGCTGCCGCACGTAGGCGTGTTTCGGACGCCGTTGCCTTTCAAGGAAATCTTGACCCGATCGCCTTGTTTGGCGGTGAGCCCGCCATTCGCTCGGAGGTCCGTCGCGTGCTTGATGCTTTTGGCGCGGTCGGGTCTGGTGGCCACGTGTTCAACTTAGGGCACGGAATTTCACAATTTACGCCGCCAGAAGCCGTTGGCGTGTTGGTTGACGAAGTTCGCTTGTACAGCTCGCAGTTTCACGGTGGCACTAAGTAAACCCAATAACGACGCGGGTGTTAAGAGATAAAGGCTTGCAAGTACACATAAATTGGTTAAATTTTTTTGAGTTATACACAAAATATGTAAAATTTCATAAAAGCAAATGATTTAATTTTGTACTTGAAAAAGAAATTATAAGTGGCTGATTAGTCTCAAGATATATTAAAATTCGCAAAAAACCATTGCTGCAACGCACTTCTAAAAAATGCAGCTCTTGCTCAAAGCGAGTGAGTTCTCCCCAAAGTTATCCACAAGCACGGGTTGTATTTTTTTAAGACACGGCGCTTCAGGGTATTAGAGCCAAAATCAAGAAACCACATTAACTCCATGGCTGACCTTGTTCCAACCGTTTGTGCCAATGCCAGCGCCAGTAAACAATGGGTCAGGGTTGCGTTAGATGTTCCGTTGCCCGGACCCTACGACTACTGGACAGCATCGCCCGCCCAGCTAGGTGACAGGGTGATTGTTGTATTTGGCCGCCGACAAATGATTGGCGTTGTGGTTGCTCTACCTCAAGAACCAAGCTTCGACCCTCTTAAAGTAAAAGAGGTGCAGGTGGTTCTCAAGGATATTGAACCCTTCACACAAAGCTGGCTGCGCTTTGCCAGTTTTGCAGCCGACTACTATCAGCGTCCGTTGGGCGAAGTTCTTTTGCCGGCGTTGCCTATGCCGCTGCGCAG
>CAMCZQ010000284.1 GCA_945887835.1 Bordetella parapertussis
TGCTTCGTTTGCAAGGTTTGGTGTTTGGTTTTAGCGCGCTACTGGTCGCGGGTCTGGCGGCGCACTTCAGCCTTGCGGTGACAATGCCTTTGCTAGTCGCCTTAAGCGTTGCCATTTTGTTATTGGGTGTCCCGCACGGTGCGCTTGATCCGATTTTTGCCCAACGCACTTTTAAACTAAACGGTGTAGGGGCTTGGGTTGTTTTTGTGATTGCGTATCTCGGCTTGGCAGGCAGCGTTGTGGGTATTTGGTTTGTCGCCCCCGCTGTTTGGCTGGTGTTGTTTTTATTGATTTCAGTCTGGCATTTTTCAAATGATCTGGCGCCGGCAAGTGGTTGGCTAGCGCGACTGTCGTATGGCAGCAGTATTCTGGTCTTACCTGCACTTAAGTTCTCAAGTGAGTTGACCTTACTTTTTTCTCACTTGCTCAACCCAACCCAGAGCGCAATCATTGTTGCGGTTCTGCAAGCACTAGCAGTACCTGTGTTGATTCTGGTGCTCATGAGTGCAGCTTGGGTGGTTCGTACAGATCGCGTGACTGCCCTTGAAATAGTCAGCGTTGGCATCTTGATGATTTTTGCGACACCGCTTCTCGCCTTCACAGTGTATTTTTGTTTGATGCACGGTTTGCGGCATATCTTAAGAACCTTACAACTGGCAGCAGCGCCAACGCTGACCCACCTCGCTAGGGTGATGGCACTGCCGATGCTAGGCACACTGATTTTGGTTGTGCTTGGCCTGGTATTTGTTGAGGCCCAGGCCCTTGAACAAGGTCTGATGCAGCTAGTATTCGTGGGGCTTGCTGCGTTAACGGTGCCGCATATGTGCTTGGTTCAGGGGTTTAACTTTAGGGATACCCCTTAGGCCGTTGGCTAGCAATTCTCGAAATAAGCCATTAAGGTGTCATTATGGTGAACCAAACTAAACACTCTACGACGTATCTGCGGTTTTTAAGCCTTGTGCAGGCGATACGCGAAATCCCTACGTTTCCAGCGATGGATCCGGTGGAAGAGCGTTTGCTGACGATGCTGGCAGCGGTTTGGCATCTTGAAAAAAAGATAAGCGTGCTACAGGCCATGAGCCTGACTGATGAGATTTCAGCGACGACTGCGCATCGACGCCTGAAAACTCTGCGCAAGAAAGGCATGATCGAACTTGATACGGATACAACCGATAGCAGAATCAAATATGTGGTGCCGACTGGGCTTGCAAAGCACTATTTCGTGACGCTTGGGCAGGCTCTCGACAAAGCACAGCACCCGAACCCGCTGTAAACACGCATGCCGCCTGATTCCCCTAAAGGCGCTCCAGCCGGCGTCACCCCCAAAGCGCAACCTAAATTTTTGATCTTCGCGACGACTGTCATCGCCGTTGCATGACTTTGGGTGCTCTTGTTTCATTTAAACCACTGGGCACTTTGGTGGTGTTGTATGTGGCAAGATTTGTTTTGCGCCTGGCTTTCAAACGCTCTCCTGTCTGACAGACTTTGTCGCTGAGGTCTCTTGGCGGCCTTTCGTACTTACAGCCAACCCTGACGCCAATGTTCGCGGCTTTTTAGATCACGCCAGGGCATACAGACTTTGCGACCTGTCATGGCCGCCTCAAGCTCAATCTGAACAATGGGCTGACCGACGCTTTCGGGCTCAAACACCTTGGTCACCAAAAAATGTTTCTCTTTGCGCTCGGGCTGAACCGCGGTCCATTTACTAAGTAAAAGCTTTTTAGGGCTCACGCGATTGCTTTGCGCGAAACGCACAGTGGGGCTGTTGCTGATCACAGCGGACTCAAACGTTTTTGAGGTCATCAACTGTACTCTTTCACTTCGAGTCTGGCAGCTAGTGCCTTCGGTACCGCGAGGGGCAAATCCAGCATCCAAAAAGATAGCCCTTTACCGTGAGTGTCTAAATTGAGCGCGTCGTTGACGCCGCCATCCAGCACGCCTTCGAGTACAAAATTCATTGCTTCGAGTTTGGGTAAGACATGGCGTGTGACCTTGGTCGGGTGACGGTAGCTAAACCACTGCGCCACTCGCGCCTCAGTGAGTTGTTCGACAAGCAGGGCAAAGCATTCAGCATCCCAAGCGATCACGCTAATGTTAGAGGTATTGCCCTTGTCGCCTGCGCGCCCATGAGCCAACTGATACAGAGGCAATTCAACGGTGTTTGAAGAGTTGTTGGTATTCATGTGCGTTGCTCCTGCACAAAACTAAAGCCAGAGGGCACTGCCTCGCGGGGGATGGTGCACGAGAGCGTGTCTAAGCGTGGCCGCAGAGAGGTTCGTACACCGCCACCGCCTGCCGGCCCACAACAGTACAGCGCGGTCACTTCGCGAAGAATTTTTTCAGCGATCTCTTTTTGCAAATGTACGCCAGCGACTCGCAGGCGCACGTCTTGCGACGCGGCCGCATAACCTTGCGCCATGAGTTCACCGGCATCGTCGCCAAAAATACTCAAGGCACCGATTAAATCCACACGTAGTGGCAGCAAGTGCCCGATGCGCTTGCGAATGGTCTCGCCGGCAAGAGCCGCACGTTCTTTAGCCTGAAAGCCCGCGTAAGAAATCTCTGCTTCTGCAAAGTAGCCATTGTCGTAGCAGACGTTGACTTTGAGTTCGTCGGGCCGCTGGTGTCCGGTCACGCCTTGCACCAAAATCCGGTCTTTACCTTCGCGGGTGACGGTAGCCTGACTGATATCAGCGACCACATCTGGGGTGAGGTAGCGCGCGGGGTCGTGCACTTCGTACAAAATTTGTTCGCGCCCGGTACGGTCATCCACACGCCCGCCGGTGTTTGCTGCCTTAAACACCGAAAACGTGCCATCGGCCCGAATCTCTGCAATCGGAAACCCAAGGCAATCCATGCCAGGCACCGACTTTTGGCCTGGTACGCTGTAATAGCCGCCGGTCACCTGTGTGCCGCATTCAAGCATGTGGCCTGCCATTGTGCCGCAGCCCAAGAGGTGCCAGTCTTGCATCGACCAGCCAAAGTGCGCGATTGCAGGCCCTAGGGTCAGAGAAGGGTCTGAGACGCGCCCTGTCACCACAATGTCGGCACCGTCTTTGAGCGCCTGTGCGATCTCACCGGCGCCCAGATACGCATTGGCGCTGACCACCCGCTTGGGGTCGATATCACTGCCTAAGCGCTTGAGTAAGAAGGTTAATTGCTCGGGTTTCGTCAGATCGTCGCCATGCACTACGGCAATACGTGGGGTGCGTAACCCTTGCGCACGCGCAAGCGCAAAAATCCGTTGCGCGCAAGCCTGCGGATTGGCTGCACCAAAGTTACTCACAATTTGAATTTTGTGATCTAGGCAGCGTTTGAGTACAGGCCCAACTAAGTCGTC
>CAMCZQ010000285.1 GCA_945887835.1 Bordetella parapertussis
ATATGCCCAAGATAAACCGGTTGTTGTCCCGCAAGTGACCAACGAGTGGCACGGATCGATTTCTCCCTACCTGTGGGGGGTCAATGTGAATGGGTCGCTCTATTACGATCAGTCGAAATTAGGCACGGTCAGTATGGGAACAGGTCAATTGTTGCAAGATCTGAATGTTGGTGGCATGCTTTTTGCCGAACTACATAAAGGTCATTTCGGTGTCATGGCTGATTTGTTTTACGCAAAAATGACCTTGAACAAATCATCCGTTGTTCGCCAAGTGGATCTTGGTTCAAAGACTACGCTAGAAACTGGGGTCTATACCTTGGCAGGTACCTATACTTTGCATAACACCAATAATAGTTATGTTGACGCACTTGCAGGTGTTCGTGTTTTGTCCTTAAACACAAGAACCGACATCAGTATCGGGGATACACCCTATAACGCGGTTGCAAAGATGTCGTCGACCATCGCTGATCCAATCGTGGGTGTCAAAGGACGTTTTCGTATTGCTGATACAGATTATTTTGTACCGTTTTACGTGGATGTGGGTGGTGGCAGCTCAAACACCGAGGTCACCTCGCAACAATTGCTTGGCATCGGTAAAGCTTACGGCTGGGGCGAGGCCACCCTCGCATTTAAGAATCTGTACTACAAACAAAAAATTCAAAGCAACGCTTCGGCCGATCTAAACATGTATGGCGTGATCGTGGGGGCAACGTTTAGGTTCTGAAGCGAACGTTGGCTGGACTTTTTCTGTACAAGCTCACTCAATAAAACCCGCTAAGGCTATGTGCGTAAGCATATCCTCAAACCGGCGGGTTACTTTTTTGTGAAATCGAATTTTGCGGTGAGCATACTCTGGTAACAACTAAACGGCCATTCGAGAAACCCGCTACTTCTTGCGCGCAACAGGCAGCTCATCTTCATCAAAAGGTTCTCCAAGGACCTAGTGGTAAACCAGCAAGCTCAACATCCGCATTGTAGGCAGACATAAATTCTGCATACTCAGATTGCCAACGCCGATCTTGTTCTTGCTGGGCGAGTTTTCGCAAAAACACATATTCTTTCTTTGACATATTTATACTCAGTTAGTTTGCTTGATGGGCGGCTTTCAATCCGCATTAGCCCCCCTCGACACTAGCTGCTCCCATTTACTTCAACGAGGGCCAAAGCGTTGTCACCATCAAGCCAAAAACGCTCAGGCACATAGTTGCGACTCCTCCGCCAATCCAAAGAACAACCTTGTGCGAACTTGTAAGCACTGTGACGTCAGCGCGCAAGCCAGCAAAGTCTGCACGCAAACCAACAAATTCAGCTATGCAGCCATCAATCTTCGCCTCAAGGCGACCTGTCTTAGCCTCGAGCCGATCGGTTTTCTCTTCGAGCTGTTTGATCTCAGCCTTCACCTCGCTACCCAACGCAATTAAATCAGCCTTGGTTGCGTACTGCCCGCACTCTCGTTCAAGCACCTTTTGCAACTGTTTTAAATCAGCCTTGGTCGCATACTGCACGCACTCTCGTTCAAGAACCTCTTGCAATTCTTGTGCATGAACTTCAGCTTGGGCGCGAGGCAGGCCCGTATTAACCAGTTTTGTGGCGTAGGCCAAAGAATTAAACATAGTCATCGTGCATCCTTCAACATTGAATCTTTAGGCTAGACCGCCTGCAGTCTCTACTTTGAACTGCCGCAAAGTCAAACGCAATAGCCTGGGCCAAACTCTTACAAACACTTACATAAGCCTGCTAAAAAGAGCTATAAACCCGCCCTAATTGTCTGACAACAAAGCAAGCCAAGCCAGGCGTGCCATCCCAACCAAAATCAGCCATAATCCTAGTCAAACAACATTGATACGAGACAAGCCTTGAAAATCACCGCAATTACTGCAATTCCCTTGTCCTTTCGACTTGATCAGGGCAAGACGGTCACGATGGGGATTGGCAGCACCACCAAGCGCGACACGATTATTGTGCGGGTCGAAACCTCTGAAGGCATTACGGGTTACGGCGAAGCACACCCTGGCCGCAGCCCTGGGGCTGTGGTCAGCCTGATTCACAATACGCTGGCCCCCATGCTAATCGGCATGAAGGCGACCGACGTGATTGGCGTTTGGAAGCGCGTGCATCGTATGCAGCTTTCAAGCCATGGGGTAGGCTCGGGCGCCTCGTTGGGATTGTCGGGCATCGACATGGCACTTTGGGACATCAGGGGCAAGGCCGCCAAGATGCCTTTGTATGAACTGCTGGGCGGCAGCAAGCGCCGTTTGCCTGCCTACGCCGGTGGCATCTCGTTAGGCTACCAACCCAAAGAGTCTCTGGCAGATGAAGCTCAAGAGTATGTCTCACGCGGCTACAAAGCGATCAAGCTCAGGCTAGGCGACAGCGCCAAGGCAGATATTGAACGCGTGCTGCACGTACGCAAAGTGTTGGGCGACGATATTGATATTTTGACTGACGCCAACACTGCTTACACCTTGGCTGACGTGCGACGCGTATTGCCTGTGCTCGCAGACATCAAAGCCGGTTGGCTGGAAGAGCCCTTTGCCTGTAATGACTTTTCGTCGTACCGCGAAGCCGCAAAGATTACGTCGCTTGTGCCGATCGCCGCTGGCGAAAATCATTATGGTCGCTTTGAGTTTGCGCAATTACGCGAGGCGGGTGCAGTACAGATCTGGCAACCTGACTTATCAAAATGCGGCGGCATTACCGAAGGCCTCGCCATCGCGGCCATGGCCTCGGCGTATCGTATCCCCATGCATACGCATAGCTCAGCCACCGGCATCAACCATGCAGCCACCATTCACTTTATGGCGGCGATTGAAAATTCAGGCTATTTTGAGGCTTGCGTATCGCACTTTAATCCCTTGCGCGATATGTTTGGCACCACCTTTGACATTGGCGCAGACGGTTGCGTTGAACCCCTCGACAAGCCCGGGATCGGACTTGAGATTGATGAATCATTATTTGCCAAGTACCCGTTGATTGACGGGCCTGGCTATGTTGTAAAGTTTTAGGCTAAAAAAATAAAACCTTCCTGCCCAAACAATCGGAGACATCATGTTTAAAGCTATTGAAAAAGTTTTTGCTTTGCTAATCGTTGCGCTTGCAGCGATCGCTCCCGTGCACGCGCAAACGTTTCCAGAACGCTCGGTCAAAATCGTCGTGCCCTACCCGCCTGGTGCGTTTAATGATTCTTTGGCTCGCATGTCAAGCGAGAAGCTTACCAAACTCTGGAACCAAACCGTGGTGGTTGAAAACAAGCCAGGTGGCAACACCACCATCGGCAATAACTATGTGGCGAA
>CAMCZQ010000286.1 GCA_945887835.1 Bordetella parapertussis
ATTCCTGACAAAACATTCGCCAGTTGAAATTTTTTTCCAGACATTTTCATGACGCCCGCGACGGTGGGGATCAGACTGCGCATCGGCCCTAAAAAACGCCCGATCAAGACAGCTAAAAAGCCATACCGATAACAAAGCAGTCGGGCGCGCGCCACAGCGCGACGATGGGTTTTGAGCATCTTCAGACGCAAGATGCTCGGCCCGAGCCACTTACCAAGCCAGTACGACAAAGCATCGCCAAGTACGGCTCCGGCCATGCCCCAAAGCAGAATTGGCGCGATTGGAAGGGTACCGCTACCGACCAGGCCGCCGCTCATCATTAACAACACTGTGGCGGGTAGCAAGATGCCGATGATTAACATCGACTCGCCAAAGGTCATTAAAAAAATGATCGGACCGGCCCACGCCTGATGCGTCTGAATAAACTGCCCAGCCTCTAAAAGGAGTGCATCCATCGATTGTGAGAGTCAAGCTTTTTGTGGAAGCCGCGCGGCAATCGCAGCGATCAGCTGGCGCGCGACGTCTTGTTTAGCGCT
This sequence comes from Bordetella parapertussis, assembly GCA_945887835.1. GTDB lineage: Bacteria > Pseudomonadota > Gammaproteobacteria > Burkholderiales > Burkholderiaceae_B > Zwartia > Zwartia parapertussis_B. The sequence goes on from CAMCZQ010000286.1 coordinate 537, forward strand.
CGTCGGCAGCGGGTGTTCGCCTTGTTCGTCAAAAATACTGACGGTGGTCTGTTCAGCGTCCATCACGTGCTGCGCCAGATTGCCGATCAGCAACGGTATTCCTTTGCGCAGGCGTTTGGCTTGTGCGAATTCAGAGAGTCGCTCGGTTTCGGCTGCAAAGCCAACGCACCAGGGCGCATTCGGTAAGGCTGCGACAGTTGCCAAAATGTCGGGGTTTAACGCAAATTCTAAGCTTGGCGTGTGTGAGCTGGCAGCCATCGGATCTTTCTTGATCTTGTCGCTCGCAACGTTTGTGACCCGCCAGTCGGCCACGGCAGCTACAGAAATAAAAATATCTTGTCCGGCGATCTGTGACAGAACGGCCTCGTGCATCTGCTGTGCGGTTTGCACGTGAATGCACGGCACGCCATAGGGCTCAGGCAGAGCGGTCGGACCCGAAATCAAGGTGACTTCGGCGCCCGCTTCAAAGGCGGCTCGCGCCAACGCATAGCCTGTCTTACCCGATGAACGATTCGTGATCACGCGCACCGGATCAATCGGCTCGACGGTTGGGCCTGCGGTGATCAGGACGCGTTTGTTCTGCAGGAGCTTAGGCTGAAAAAAAGCAACGAGCTCTGCCAAAATTTGCAGAGCTTCGAGCATTCGGCCATCGCCCGTTTCGCCGCACGCTTGTTGTCCAGAACCGGGTCCCAATACGGCGACACCATCTTGCTTAAGTTGCGCGACGTTGCGCTGCGTGGGGGCTGCCGACCACATTTCGCGGTTCATGGCGGGTGCGACTAATAGCGGGCAAGCACGTGCCAGGCATAAGGTTGAAAGCAAATCATCGGCGCGACCTTGTGCCAATTTGGCCATGAAATCAGCCGAGGCCGGTGCGATTAAGATCGCATCGGCGCCGCGGCTTAAGTCGATATGAGCCATGTTGTTAGGGATACGAGGATCCCAGGCATCGGTAAAGACAGGGCGTCCGCTTAACGCTTGCATGGTCACGGCCGTAATGAAATGCGTAGCGGCATCGGTCATGATGACATCAACCGTTGCGCCTTGTTCGGTCAGACGGCGCACGAGTTCGGCCGACTTGTAGCAGGCGATACCGCCACTTAAACCCAGCACGATGCGTTTATTCAGTAGCTCTTGCATGGCGACCTCGCAGCCGAAGAATTTCATCCAGAATCAACAGGATAGCACCGAGTGTGATACAGCTGTCGGCCACATTAAAGGCGGGGTAGTACCAGTTTTGCCAATAGAACAATAAAAAATCAATCACATGACCGTAGGCAACTCGGTCGATGACATTGCCGAGCGCCCCGCTCAAAATCAAAGCCAAGGCTAGCAACAGGCGCTTATGCGTGCGATTGTTATGCATCATCCAGAGCATAAAAACCGCTGCGCCTAGCCCCAGTATTGTGAAAAACCAGCGTTGCCATCCCGCTTGATCGGCCAAAAAGCTAAACGCCGCGCCCGGGTTGTAGAGCAGCGTGAAGTCAAAGAAGGGTAAGACTTGCAGCCGCTCGCCATAGCGAAAGGCCGAATCAAACCAAAGCTTGGTGAGTTGATCGACGATCAACAAACACCCCGCTAGAACCAGCCAGCGGGTGAGCGGTGGCGAGGCCTGAATCTGCGGGTGTGCTTGAGGGTTGAGACTCATTTTGACTTAGCTGTTTGATTTTGCGTCGTTCAAGTTACTCACGCAACGCCCACAAATATCGGGGTGCTCGGCGTCGTGGCCGATATCGTCCCGCCAGTGCCAGCAGCGTTCACATTTTTTATGGGCTGAAGGTGCGATGTTGATCAAGAGTTCAGTTTGCCCAGCGGCTGTCGCCGCATGCACGCTCACTTTTGAAACAATCAAGATGAAGGGCAGTTGCTCTGCGACGCTTTGTAAGAGGGCGAGATCAGCGCCGTGCGCGGTGAGTTCGACCTCACCCTGCAGTGATGAGCCAATGCTGCCTGCCGTACGAAGCTCTTCGAGTTTGCGTGTGACAAGCGCACGGATTTCGCGCAAGCGAGCCCAACGCTGTTGCAGCGTGTCAGCCTCTGCGATAGTCGGTACCGTGTGATAACACTCAGTAAAAATCGTGAGGCGACTGGTGTCAGGTTGATTGGCCAAGGTGGACGCGCACAAAATGCCCCACGCTTCTTCGGCGGTAAATGACAGGATTGGCGCCATCAGCTTGAGCAGAGTCTGGCTGATGTGCAGCAGTGCTGTTTGCGCTGAGCGACGCGCTAAGCTTTTAGGTGCTGACGTATATAAGCGATCTTTTAAGACATCCAGATAAAAAGAGCCTAAATCTTCAGAGCAAAAATGTTGCAACCTGGACATCGCGGGTTGAAACTCATATTGCTCAAAATTTTTCAGAACTTCGGCTTGCATCTGCGCTGTCATCGCCAGTGCATAGCGATCGATTTCAAGCATGCTTTCAGGAAGCACTGCATCTTTTGCCGCGTCAAAGTCAGCGAGGTTGGCAAGTAAAAAACGTAAGGTGTTACGAATCCGACGATAGCTTTCTACTACGCGCTTCAGGATTTCATCAGAGATTGACAGCTCGCCAGAGTAGTCGGTGCTGGCGACCCACAAGCGCAAAATCTCTGCGCCCAGGCTGTCAGAGACTTTTTGCGGCGCAATCACGTTGCCCACCGACTTACTCATTTTGCGACCCTGGCCGTCCACGACAAACCCGTGTGTCAACAAACTGTTGTAAGGGGCACGGCCTTCGAGCATG
>CAMCZQ010000287.1 GCA_945887835.1 Bordetella parapertussis
TCTAAACGTCCCTTTACCCCGTTGCGGGCTGGTTTTGCCGGTGTGTATGTCTGCGGCATGACGGTATATGACTATTGTCACCTTGGTCATGCGCGCATGCTTGTCAGCTTTGACGTCATCCAGCGCTGGTTGCGCGCGTCGGGCCTGCAAGTCAATTATGTGCGTAATATCACCGATATTGACGACAAAATTATCAAAAAAGCGGTTCAATCGAATCAGCGACTGGGTGAGGTCACGCAGTTTTTTATCCAGGCGATGCACGCCGATGAGCAAGCTTTGGGGGTTCAAACGCCCGACCATCAGCCTCGGGCAACTCAATACGTTGGCGACATGCTCGATATTATCGGCACGCTTGAAAAAAAGGGCTTGGCTTACCACGCAACAGACGGCGACGTGAACTTTGCGGTTCGCGAGTTTGCCGGCTATGGCAAGCTTTCAGGCAAATCGCTTGACGATCTGCGGGCGGGCGAGCGGGTCGCGGTGGGGTCCAACAAGCGCGACCCTCTGGACTTTGTCTTATGGAAATCTGCCAAAGAACACGAGCGCGACGACACCCGCTGGCCCTCGGTTTACGGTTGGGGGCGGCCCGGTTGGCATATCGAATGCTCGGCGATGAGCAAGGCCTTGTTAGGTGTGCCGCTTGATATTCATGGCGGTGGACCAGATTTGAAATTTCCGCACCACGAAAACGAAATTGCGCAAACTGAAGGTGCCTTTGGCGGCGCACTTGCCAACACTTGGATGCATTGTGGCCCACTGATGGTCGACGCTGAAAAAATGTCGAAGTCGTTAGGCAATTTTCGTACGATTCGCCAAACGATTGGTGTGAGCACTGACCTGCCGGGCCAGGGCGCCGAATCTGCGCAATATCAGGTCAATCCGCGCGAAGCCGAGATGTTGCGCTTTTTTATTGTGCGCAATCACTACCGCAGCGCGCAAAACTATGCGCCCGATAACTTAATCGATGCGCAAACGTCGCTTGATCGTTTATATCAAGCCTTGCAAAATATCCCAGTGAACGATGCGGCGAGCATTGACTGGTCAAGTCCGGCGGCTCAAGCCTTTAAGGTGGCGATGGACGATGACTTTAATTCTGCGGGCGCGGTTGCTGCGTTATTTGATTTGGCGAGTCAGGCTAACCGGACTAAAGATGCGAGTGTGTGCTCGCAACTCAAGGCACTCGCCTCATTGTTAGGTTTGTTGCAGCAAGATCCTAAAGTGTATTTTCAAAGCGCTACGCGTTACACTCGGCGCGCGCTTGAGCAAGCCAGCGCAACAGCGGCCGGTGCCAGCGAAGCCGCCAAGCCAGACGTCAACGGTGCGCTGACAGAGCCGCAGATCGAAGAACAAATTGCTGCACGTGCACTTGCCAAGCAACAAAAAAACTTTGCCGAGTCTGACCGAATTCGTGCAACACTCAAAGCTGCAGGAGTCGAGCTTGATGACAAGCCCGGTGGCCTGACCCAGTGGCGACGCGCGTAAGGTCAACGATAATGGCAACGACGACAGCAAAGACCGCAGCTAAGACTGCGGGTAAGACCGCAGCTATGACTGCCTCAATCCCAGCGATACTGGCCGATAAGCCCGAGTATTGGGATGACGCGCTTGCGCAACTCGTGAAGCGTGATCGTATTCTTAAAAAAATCATCCCGCGGTTTCCGGACATTTGGCTGACAACGCGTGGTAACCCATTCATTACTTTGGCGCGCTCAATCTGTGGTCAGCAAATTTCGGTCAAAGCTGCCGAATCGGTTTGGCAACGCGTGTTGCTTGAGTGTGGCAAGCGACCCACGCCCGCCTCAGTACAAAAAGCTGGGCTCGAGCGTTTGCGCGCAGCGGGCTTGTCTGGGCGTAAGGCAGAATATATTCTGGATCTGTCATTACACTTTAGTAATAAGCGTGTGCAACCCGCTAAGTGGACGCGCATGCCAGACGAAGACATCATCGAAGAGTTAACAGCCATTCGTGGCATTGGCCGCTGGACAGCTGAGATGTTTTTGATTTTTAATCTGCAACGCCCCGATGTTTTGCCGCTTGATGATGTCGGCTTATTAAACGCAATATCGTTACACTACTTCAGTGGAGAACCCGTTTCGCGTTTCGAGGCGCGTGAAGTGGCACAGGGTTGGCAGCCCTTTAGAACTGTCGCGACTTGGTACTTGTGGCGTAGTCTTGATCCAGTTCCGGTCGAGTACTAAATACGCCACCCCTCAGGGCAAATGAATATGCGTAATACCTACTTAGATTTTGAACAACCGCTAGGCGAACTCGAAGGCAAGATCGAGCAGCTGCGCTATGTCCAGGCAGATTCAGCGGTCGATATCTCAGAAGAGATTAGTCGTCTGCAACAAAAAAGTCAGGCACTGACCAAAGATATCTATGCAAAGTTAACGCCGTGGCAGACGTCGATGGTGGCGCGCCATCCTCAGCGCCCCTATACGCTTGATTATGTGCGCGAAATTTTTACCGACTTCCATGAACTGCATGGCGATCGGATGTACGCCGACGATCTGTCGATTGTTGGTGGAATGGCGCGCTTTAACGGCACGCCTTGCATGGTGCTCGGTCACCAAAAAGGGCGCGACACCAAAGAACGCGCTGCACGTAATTTTGGTATGCCTCGGCCTGAGGGCTATCGCAAGGCGATGCGCCTGATGCGGCTAGCCGAAAAATTTAATTTGCCCGTCTTTACTTTTGTGGATACCCCTGGCGCCTATCCTGGCATTGATGCCGAAGAACGCGGTCAGTCAGAAGCAATCGGTCACAATTTGTATGCAATGGCTGAACTCAAAGTGCCAATCATCTCGACCATTATTGGCGAAGGTGGTTCAGGTGGGGCCCTAGCGATCGCTGTGGGTAATGTGGTCATGATGTTGCAGTACTCAACCTATTCGGTGATCTCGCCTGAAGGGTGCGCCTCGATTTTGTGGCGCAGCGCCGATAAGGTCGCTGAGGCCGCGGCCGCGCTGGCCATTACCGCCGATCGTTTAAAAGATTTTGGGTTGATCGATCGAGTGGTCAACGAGCCAGTCGGTGGCGCGCACCGTGATCCACGTGTTATGGCGCGTTTGTTGCGTCGTTCGTTAGGTGATGCCCTACGGCAATTGTCGGGCATGACAGCGCAACAGCTGATTGATCACCGCCTTGAGCGTTTGTTGTCGTACGGACGTTTTCAAGAAGTGCGTGCCTAAGGTTTGGCTTGCGTCATGGACGCCTCGTATTCCAATCTAAAT
>CAMCZQ010000288.1 GCA_945887835.1 Bordetella parapertussis
TTTGCGACTTGTTGCGCCGCCAACATACTGCCGGCCCCCGGTTTGTTTTCGACTACGACCGACTGCCCCAAATTATTAGACAACTCTTTCGCAATCAGTCGGGCCGAAGCGTCAGACGCACCACCCGCCACAAACCCTACAACAATAGAGATCGTCTGCCCTGTCGGAAACTCTTGCGACCACGCCGAACTGCTGAATGCACCCATCCAAGCTGCTGCCAACAAACCAAAAGAGGGTAAAAGAGAAAATTTCATCCGTACCTCAAAAAAAACGATAACGAAAACGATAACAAATCCGACAACCAAACCGACAACGAAATAGTTAAAGCCAAACTAAAGAACGAGTGTACATTTATACTTACTGTTAGGAAAATAACCGCCGCTTTGGTGGCGACCGCAGCTATGATAACAACAGAAGATATGCCCTAAGCAGCCTGCTACGTTGAGACACTGGAATTCCATGACAAAAACGATCGAAACCTCAGCCTTGTTGATGGGGCAAATGATGAGTCAACCGTTGCTGATCTCCGGGCTACTGGCGCACGCTGCGCGCCACCACGCCGACACCGAGATCGTCTCGCGACGCACCGAGGGTGATATCCATCGTTACACCTATGCCCAATGTCACACTCGAGCCAAGCAAGTGGCACAAATGCTTGAGCGCTTGCAAATTCAACCCAGCCAACGCGTCGGCACATTTGCCTGGAACGGTTACCGGCATCTTGAAATTTATTATGGCGCCTCTGGCAGTGCACGTGTCTGCCACACCATCAACCCTAGGCTGTTCCCTGAGCAGTTGCGTTACATAGTCAATCACGCGCAAGATCAGGTGATTTTTTTCGACACCACCTTTTTGCCACTCATCGAGTCGCTTCACGCACAGTGTCCGACGGTTAAGCACTGGATTTGTCTGTCAGACGCAGACAAAATGCCGCAAAGCAGCGTCTTAAAAATCGAGTGCTACGAAACGCTGCTTGCTCAAGAGTCAGGTGATTACGAGTGGCCTGTGTTTGATGAACGCGCAGCGTCAAGCCTTTGCTATACCTCAGGCACAACCGGCAATCCGAAGGGCGCGCTCTATAGCCACCGCTCGACCATTCTGCATTCGTACGCCGTCGCGCTGCCCGACTCGCTGGGCATCACCGCGCGCGAGTCAATCATGCCCGTTGTACCGATGTTTCACGTTAACGCTTGGGGCATCCCGTACGCTTGCCCGCTGGCAGGAGCGCGCATGGTTTTCCCAGGTCCAAAACTTGATGGTGCCTCGCTATGCGAACTGATTGAACAAGAGTCTGTCACGATGTCTGCCGGCGTGCCCACCATCTGGGCAGGCCTGATTCAACACGTGCTGGCTCAAAAGCTAAAATTCAGCACGTTCAAGCGTACCGTCATTGGTGGCTCGGCTTGTCCGCCTGCGATGATTCAGGCTTTTGAAAAAGAAGGCGTCCAAGTCATCCATGCTTGGGGCATGACCGAGTTATCTCCGGTCGGTACGGTCGCTCAACTTAAGCAAAAAGATTATTCAAAAAGCAAAATTGAACAAGAACAAATTCTTGCTAAACAAGGTCGACCGATGTTTGGCGTTGATATCAAAATCGTTGACGAAACAGGCCAATCTTTGCCGCATGATGGCGTCGCCTTTGGTGATCTGCTGGCGAAAAGCTTCTGGGCAATTGATAGCTACTTCGGCGTGGCCGATAGCCCTTTAATCGACGGTTGGTTTCCAACGGGTGACGTGGCCACGCTTGACCCCGATAGCCACATACAGATTACCGATCGCAGCAAAGACGTCATCAAGTCTGGCGGCGAATGGATTTCATCGATCGAACTCGAAAACATTGCAAGCGCGCATCCTGAGGTCGCGATGGTCGCCTGTATTGCCATTGCCCATCCCAAATGGGATGAGCGTCCCTTGTTGGTCGTTGTTAAACGCGAGACCTCGACTACCGACTCTGCTGCAATCAAAGCGAAGCTACTGGAAATGCTTGCAGAGAAAGTCGCCAAGTGGTGGTTGCCTGACGACATCGTTTTTGTCGAAAAAATCCCTTTGACGGCGACAGGAAAAATGGCAAAACTTAAACTGCGAGAAGAGTTTGCTGAATATAAGTGGCCGGCATCAACCGCCAAGAACAACGGATGAATACGATGAAGACTTATAAATTGACGCTTGCTGGACTACTGCTCTTAGGCGCGGCAGCTATACCCGCGCAGGCACAAGACTACCCCACACGTGCGGTCAAAATTGTGGTGCCGTTTGCCGCTGGCGGGCCTGCTGACAACTATGCGCGCTTCATGGGGCAGCAATTGCAGACTGCGCTCGGCCAAAATTTTATTGTTGAAAATAAGCCCGGCGCAGGCTCAATTATCGGTACCGATCTGGTCGCAAAAGCGTTACCCGATGGATACACGCTGTTGATGATGTCAAACGCACAAACCGTTAATGAGTCTTTAGTGGCTAAAAAGCCCTACGCGTTGCTCAAAGATTTTGTTGGAATTGCACCGATCAATTATTCAGACTTGCTACTAGTGGTGCACCCAAGTGTTGCCGCAAAAACCTTGCCCGAGCTCATTGCCTTAGCGAAAAGCAATCCGGGCAAGCTCAATTACGCCTCTTCGGGTTCAGGCACGCCGTATCACATGGCAGGTGAGCTATTTAAAGTCATGGCGGGAGTGGACATCACGCATGTGCCATACAAAGGAAGCTCGGGCGCGCGCACCGACTTGCTAGGCGGTCAGGTTGACTTGATGTTTGACGCTGTGACCACCATGACGGATTACGCTCGGGCCGGTACCGTGCGCGGCTTGGCGACTACGGGCCAAGCGCGTTCAAGTATTTTGCCCGACATGCCCACCGTCTCTGAAGCAGGGGTTGCTGGCTATGAGGCAACGATTTGGCTTGGCTTAATGGCTCCAAAGGGCACGCCTGACACCGTAGTCAATCGTCTGAACACTGCGATCACAACAATTGTTACCCGTCCAGATATTAAAAAACAGTGGGGTGACAAAGGTGCCACGCCAATGGTGATGTCGCCCATCGAGTTTCAAGCCTATCTTGAGCAAGACGTCACAAAATGGGCAAAGATCGTAGCGCTTTCGGGCGCAAAACAAGAGTAAATTCGCGTGCACGTTCGGCTACCGCCTTTGAAGCCCGATTCAGTGCGGTGCGGCTCATTGCGGCGCGGCTCAGTGCGGTGCAGCTCATTATGCTCGACGGCGCACTGCTTAAAAATTCA
>CAMCZQ010000289.1 GCA_945887835.1 Bordetella parapertussis
AGAGATTTTTCCGTCAAAAACGTCTTTTGAGATTCGTTGTTCGATATTCAGTAAAACTTCTGAGACACCGAACAATCCCATGATGATAGGGATCAGACCGACTCCGTCCGAGAACTCGACCACGCCAAACGTAAAGCGTGGTGTCCCCATGACTAGGTCCATACCGATAGAACCCAGAAACAAGCCGATCATCGCCATCATCAATGCTCTTACCATTGATCCCTGAGCCATGAAAGTCAACACAACCAAACCGCAGCACATCAGGGCAAAATACTCAGGAAATCCGAAAATCAAGGCGACCTTTGCCAAATGCGGCGCGGCAATTTGTAGCCCCACAATCGCCAAGGTACCGCCTATAAAAGACCCGATCGCACTGATGCCAAGTGCAACGCCTGCACGCCCCTTGCGTGCCATTTGATGTCCGTCCAAACACGTGATGACCGAAGAGGCCTCTCCCGGAATGTTGACTAAGATCGAAGTCGTCGATCCACCATACATCGCACCATAATAAATACCAGACAACATGATGACGGCGGATACGGGCGGAATCCCTAGCGTTACGGGAAATAAAATGGACATGGCTGCAACCGGGCCAATGCCTGGCAAGACACCCACCAAGGTACCAATAAAAACGCCCGCTGCACAATAGCCTAAATTGGCGATTGTCATTGCGATCGAAAAACCGTCAAAGATATCCATGTGTCTTTTAAAATCCGAAGAGACCAAGCGGTAGCGCAGTATCAAGCCACACTTTGAACACTAGATATGTTGCCAGTGCCGCAAACACCGAGCCAAACACGATGACATACCAGCGCTGGCGCTCAACTAACCACAATAAAAATGCAATGAAAAAACTTGTACTGATAATAAAACCCAAGTGCTCCATCGAAAGCGCATAGAGCATTAACATCACTACGATTGAAGCCGCCTGAATCATGCCCAACCTATTGGCCCATAACGACTCACTGGTACCTGCGTGCTTGACAAGCGGTTCGCTCTCCTGCGTGTGTATGCCTTGACCACTTGCCTCTTTGTTTGAACGCTCGGTGGCCATCACACCAAACCATTGAATAAAAGCAAGCAAGCTCAGCAAGGCTCCAGCAATAAAGGCAAACATGCCCGGACCGGGATCGTTAAGCGAACCAAGCGAAAGTCTGTAAGAGCCAAAGCAGATCGCCAACCCGATCACAATCCAAAAAGCGTTCAACCATTTTTCAGTTCGTGAGGCTTTATTCATTGATGACACCACTTTTCTCTGAGCCAAGGGCGATACTTAAAACACCAGAACCAACATTGCTTAATTCCCCATAGACTTCAAGATCCCGCTAAACAACTCGCTTTGCCCTTTGAGCCACTTTCGATACTCTTCAGGGTTCAGTAATTTAATTGCGACGCCAAAGGGTTCGAGTCGTGTAGAAATCTGTTCGTTGTATTTTTCAACCGCCTTTTGAGCGGCAAGGTAAATAGCGTCGACCGTCTCTTTAGGCGTTCCCTTAGGTGCCAAAATGCCGTAATACGATGGGCTTGCGATAGTATAGCCAAGCTCTTTCAAGGTCGGCACCTCCGGAAATGCCTTCAGTCGCTCGTTGCCATAGGAAGCTAGCGGACGCAAAGTACCAGCTTTAATATGCGGTGCCGCTGGCGCAACCGCCGTGGATGCCATGTTGACATGCCCCCCCAACGTAGCTGTGATCGCCGGTCCGCTCCCTTGCGAAGGGATGTGATTCCATTTCACGCCAGCCTCTTTTGCCAACCCCTCAGGAATTAAATGGTTCGTGCCAAACGTTCCAGAGCTTGTATAAGTGATTTTTCCAGGCGCCTTTTTTGACGCCTCGATTAAATCCTTAAACGTCAACCAAGGAGAACTCGAGAGCACAACAAGCAGCGAACCACTTTCAACCAAGCTTGCAATCGGTTCAAACGAATCAAGGCTGTAAGTCACTTGCTTATTTGTTAAAGGCACCACTGCAATCGAAGAGTGGGACGTGCCGACCAAAACATACCCATCAGGTTTACTTGTCGAGACGAAGCCCGCACCAACAGCGCCCGCAGCGCCTGGCTTATAAACCAAGGAAAGCGGTTGTCCCAAAAATTCACCCATTCGCTCGATAAAGGGTCGCAAAAGGTTATCGGTATCGCCTGGTTGAAAGGGGATGATGACTTGCACCGGCTTGAGCGGAAACTTCTCTGCCGCCAAGACAGACGATGAAAAAAGACCGCCCGCGCCAAGTAGCACGGCGATCACACTTAAAGTCAGGATTCGATTTAGTCGCATTTTGCTGTCATACCTCCGTCAACGATTAGTTCAGTACCGGTAATAAATCGGGCTTCATCAGAAGCAAGAAACAACGCCGCATTGGCAGTATCTCGGCCATCGCCCATGAAGGGCATCGGAATACGTGCTTGTCGTCTTTTTAAAATAGCTTGAACATCACCACCACTTTGATTTTTTGCAACGCGCACTTCAACAAGTGGCGTATGTAACTGGCCAGGTAGCACTGAATTTATCCGAATCCCCTTACTCGCATACTCAATCGCTACGACTCGGCCAAATTGAATCACCCCCGCTTTTGATGCCGCATAGCCAACCTGTGCCGCGCCAGACCAACGGATCCCAGAGATCGAGGCGATATTGACAATAGATCCCGATCCCTTTTCAAGCATGACAGGCATCACATGTTTACACATCATAAAAACAGTTTTGAGATTGATATTCATCTGGGCATCCCAGTTTTCTTCACTTAAGGTGATTGGGCCGCCAGGTGAACCACCACCCACGTTATTCACAAGGATATCAATACCACCATACTGTTTGACGCAGGCTGCCACCAGAGCTGGAATCGCCTTGCCATCTAACACGTTACATTGATACGGCGTGACCTCACCGCCCGCCTCTGCAATCAGTGCAAGCGTTTCTGTCATGGTGCTCAAATCTTTATCAACAGCAAAGACACGCGCACCCTCTTGCGCAAATCTTACGGCGATGGCTCGTCCATTGCCCCAACCCGGGCCCACACAACCAGCACCCGTGACTAGCGCTACCTTCCCTTCTAAGCGTCGTATCATTTTTGTTCTTCACAGAAGTGGTTGATCGATCAAGCAGCTAAAAAG
>CAMCZQ010000290.1 GCA_945887835.1 Bordetella parapertussis
ACTGCTCGCCAGTGACCTTGCCCGGTCAAAAAATCTAAAAGACCAAGCAAGATCCCGGCAATATCTAAATAAAATGCGAGCGGATAGGTCCCTAAACTCTTAAAGACAGTGCGCCCGGTGAACTGCCTGAACCCCAGCAGACCAAGTAATAAAACCGTCAAGGGCGCGCATAAGCCGATTAGACCGATAATTTGTACGAACTCAGGAATTGGTAGCGCTGCACGCGACCAGTCGCCGACCAACCCCGCATGCAGTACGTTCATTGCCACGATAAACGCAGGTGCAAACCAGCCCCAGAGCAATAAAACCTCAGCGACACTTGCCGTCGCCGTCGTCCTAGCCGTGCGCTGCGTCACAGCAACGCCATAAGAAAAAAGCAAGCTTGCAACTAAGGCTGTCAGTTCAGACAACCACGAAAGCTCGCCAAAGAAGTACGCCCCGATCAACGCGTGTAAAGCAAATACACCCAAGACAATTAAATAATGCGTGCCATGTACAAGAAACTGAAGCCGATCGCGCGAGCGAAGGGGGGCCGCAAACAGTAGCGGAAGGTGTTTAAAAAAAGCGGTCGTATGGCCACTGGCCCAACGTCGTCGTCTGGCTAAGAAACTATACAAATCAGGTGAAGTCTCTTCGCGCGAACCGCTATAAGGATTTGCGACGACCTTGAGTCCGCGCATGAACAGGCTGTAGCTCAGGTCAATATCTTCCGTCAGACAATGCGTCAGAGGCGAAGACTTTAACAAGTCGGTGCGCATGACCGCGGTTGTGCCAGTAAAAAAAACACTTAAGCCAAGGCGCGTAAAGGCTCTGTTAAAGAGCTCGCAGCCAATATGCTGATGCAGTGAATCCCAAAAGCTGAAAAATCCATTCGTGCGTAACGGCTGTCGGCGACTTTGAACGATTGCCGCAGGTTGCTCAGCTAACAAAAGAAGTGAAGTGCGCAGCCAGTCGCGGTGCGCTTGATGATCGCAATCAAGGATTGCAACAAAAGGGGTGTCGAGCTGTGCGACAAGCCAGTTAATCTTTTCGCTCTTTGGATCCACGCCCGCAAGCGCCAGGTAGAGTGTTTTGTTCCCCTCCTGGTAAAGTTTAATGACATCACTCTTGCCCAGTTCCGCAGGAGCGGCACTCAGTGACTCAAGCAGGGCCAGGGCAGCCAGCTCGCGGTCGTCTCGTCGTGCGAACAGCTGTCGCAAACAGTTCAGCGAAGTGTCGCTTGCGTCCTTAAGCAGCAGATAAATATCGATCTGACCCGAGTGCTCTTGCTTAAGTAGCGACTCAAGGGCTGCCACGGCAAGCGCGCCTTCGTTGCGCGCAGGCACCAGTACCGACACAGCTTGGTGCGCAGCCCGATTGAAGTCGCGTGCGCGCAAACGCTGGGTTAAAAAAACAAGGCCACAAAAATAATGCGCGAGGCCATAGGCCGCGAGCACAAGGGCGAAAACAGTGCAAAGGCTTAGAAGGATGGTCACGCAAGAAGTGCCTGATACAGCGCTTGAAGAAGCGACAACACCAAGCGTTATACAACATTCCTAGCCAAAAGCACTATGAATCGCTGTTTTTGGCTAAAACGACAGCGTGCGGGGTCTCTTCGGTCAGGACGATAACGGTTGCAGCGGAATCGGCGTACCTTCAGGCAGTGCGATCTTTGAGCTGTTCAAAAACATCGCAATCATGCTGTAGTAACCCGTTAAGGCTAGCGCATCTAGCACGCCAGCGCGGCCAAAAAACTGAGCGGCTTGCTCATAGACCGCGTCGCTTGGTTCACCATTGGCCAGTGACTCTTTGGCCAATAAATGTAGAGTAGTTTCTTCAGGGGTCATGCTGGCGGGCGTTTGGCCCAACGCAAGCGCTTGAATGATCCCATCGGCCAGATCGGTGGTCGTACGCGCAATACGCTCGTGCGCAAACCATTCGTACTGGCAGCTCCAGTGGCGAGCGACGGTCAAAACAACCAGCTCAACCTGTGCAGGGCTCAGCGTATTGCCGTAGCGCAGGTGTTCACCTAGCCGTTGCACACAGTCGGCAAGTTCTGGATTGTGAATCAGCGCCAAGAAAGGACCTCGAATGCCGCCACGCGGCCCGCCGGCAATCGCGGCTGCAACCTCTTTTTGGCGCGGACTCATCTCTTCGGGGCTCAAAATCGGAAAGCGGGGGGCTTTAACTTGGCTCATAAGGGTCTCCAAAATAGAATCTTGTTTGTCACCAACGTAATGCTGGGCGAGCCTTGTGTCAAGCAGACCGCTGAAATTAGCGTGGCAGTAGATTACAGTGCTGTATACGCACAAAAACAACAAGTGCTTGCGACACCGAGACCGCCATGACCCCCTACGCCAGTTTGTTTTCTCCACTTGACTTAGCCGGTAGGCGTTTGCGCAATCGAATTGTGCATCCGTCGATGACGACAGTGACCGGTGCGGATGGGCGCGCGACCGACCGCTTGATTCAATACCATCTGAACCGCGCCAAAGGGGGGGCGGCGATGCTAGTGACCGAACCTCTGGCGGTCGCGCCGCATCAAAAGGTTGCGAGCCGTGTACGTGCCTGGGACGCCCACGCCCAAGACAGTCTTGTGCGCTGGGCAACGGCGGTTGAGTCGCAAGATTGCAGGCTGATCGCCCAAATACAAGATGCCGGGCGAGGGCGCCACGCCGCTGGCCGAAATTACGAGGCCCTGGGTGCTTCGGCCTTGCCCGATGACATCAGTTGGACGATGCCGCATGTTTTGTCACCAACGGAGATCTCGACCTTGGTCGGTCATTTCGTTGAGTCCGCGGCGCGTGTCAAGCGTTGCGGCTTTAGCGGCGTGGAGATTTCGGCTGGACACGGGCATTTGTTTCATCAATTTATGTCGGCGTATTCAAACACCCGCACAGACGCGTATGGTGGCTGTTTTGAAAACCGCATGCGTCTGGTGCTAGAGCTGGTGAAGCTGATACGCGAGCGTTGTGGAACCGATTTTATTTTAGGCATCAAGTTACCAAGCAACGATGGCATTGACGGCAGCATTGATCACGCGGCAGCGGCACAGATCGCGACCTGCGTGACCCAAACCGGGTTGATTGATTACGTTTGCTTTGCGCAGGGCGCGCATGC
>CAMCZQ010000291.1 GCA_945887835.1 Bordetella parapertussis
ATGTGCTGTTCGTAATTAATTTGTTAACAAGTAGGCTGTCCGAGGCACCAGCTCTCCGTGGTCTTAAGTGGCGCATATTCAACCAAGCCTTTCGGCTTGTGCAAGCTTGTGCAGGATTAGCTGTCACTTCTTATTTCGCTTGGCTATAGCCCCCCCACGGAGTATAACCGTGTATGAAATTACTATGCCTAACCGTTACTGGGTAACCGGTAAGCACGCACCGTTCAATACGCTACGTTAGTCTGCTTTTTTTCGCATCTGATCGATCAGATGCAGCACCGACCGCTTAGGGTTCTGTGCAAATAACTCTTTCCAACGGCGTGGCGTTAACTCACCCATTTGCAGCGGTGGATGGTTTTTGACCCGTTGCAGCACATCCACCAGATATTCGTACGGATCAATATCGTGCAGCCTACAAGTGGTGAGCAAGCTTTGCACAACACCGACATGCTCGGCGCCAGTCTCAGTCCAGCAAAAAAGCCAATTTTTGCGGCCCATGGGAATCGCGCGCAAGGCACGTTCAAGATGATTGGTGTCAATCGGTACATCTGGATCATTGAGATAGGCCTCAAGGCCCTCGCGGCGCTCGCGTGCATAAGACAGCGCTATGGTCAGCGGGCTAATGGGCAATAATCCCTGCGAATCGAACTGCTTTTGCACCCAGGTAAAGAATTTATTCACGAGCGGTTTTGCTTCACGCTGACGAATGGCTTTCTTAACCTCACTCGTGCGCTCTTTCTCGCGTAACCGTTCCTCAATCACATAGAGCTCGCCGATCATGTCGAGCGCCTGTTTTGCGCGCTCAGGCTCTATGTTTTGCGATTCAAAGAACTTTCTGCGTGTGTGCGCCCAGCACTGGGCGTGGGTGAGCCCCACTTTCTTGGCGTATTTTTTGTAAGCCGCATAGCCATCGGTGAGCAATACCGCACCGTCGGGCGGACTCAGCCCTAAAGCATCCTCGACGTTCTTGGCCGACCGGTCGGGATAGAACTTGAAGCAGATCTCGTCGAGCTCGCCATAGATGGGCCAGAAGTACGCCGCCTTCATCTTGCCTAGGCTTGCCACCCCAGCTTTTATTGGGGTTTCATCCATGCACTTGACTCGGCTCTGGAGTATCGAGTCAAACTGCGCATCAAAGATCGGCATCAATGCCTCAATCGTTTGCTGCATGAGTTGCGTCAACCACGGTCGACTTAACTTAAATCCTTGATCAGCTAATTTGCGATGTATGCGATAAAGCGGCTGGTGGTAGGAGAACTTATCGACTACAACGCCCGCTAAAAAGCTCACGTCAGCGCGACTGCCTTTAATGACGCCCTCGGGTGCTGGAATACTCACCAGTTTGCCGCTCTCGCGAAGCTTGAGCACGGGGCGCACGTACTTAGTCACCACGTAGCTGCCTGGACGCTGCGCGAGGCGATACGTGACCTTCTCGCTGATCACCTCGAACTCGTCTTTGTTTAAACCCGTTGCGGTCTCAGGATCAAGATAAATGGTTTCAACGGGGACTTTGCTCTCATCAAAGAACAGAGCTGACTCATCGTTGCTTGATCCATCTTTGGGCTTGGTGTTGCGCTCGTGCTCAGCGATGCGAGTCTTTTTGCCAGCGGTCTGCTGTTCAGGCTTGGCCGCAAACTCTTCGCCTAAGCTTGATTGGCTTTCGGTCGAGACAGCGAGGCGACGTTCACTTTTTTGGCCAAAGATCTGGCGCTTAAACCATTCGAGTTGGTGGCGCAGTTGCGCATTCTCAATGCTTTGATCGTTAACTAACTTTGCAATTTTCTCGGGCGACAACGCAGCGACTTCAGAGGCTGAAACAGTGCGTGGATGAGAGGCCGTTTGCATAGAGTGTATTGTACTGTGAGCCGCATATTTATTGGTTTTTTTCTACTATTGTTGTTGCGATTTCTGCCTGTGTTGTTGCTCTGAAGTAACGCTTTTTAATGCGTTTAATTTCGATACCTTCGAGCAATAATTTTAAGCCCGTCCAATCCATTTCGCGGGTGTGAACGGTGGCCCAATCGCTGATTAATCGCCCCTCTTCTAAACGCTTAGACCAAATGCAAAAACCACTGCGATCCCAGTACATGACCTTCATCTGTGTGGCACGTCGGTTGATAAAGGCAAACAAGTGACCACTCATCGGATCCTTGCCCATCACGTTTCGAATCTTTGCATACAGCCCGTCATAAGACAGCCGCATGTTCACGGGCTCGCCGTAGACAAAGATCCTGACCTGACCTTCAGGAAAGAACATCAGTGCCTCGTGAGGGTCAGAATAATTCCTGCACCTAAATCGAGGCGCAACTCTAAGGTGGGCGGTGCTTGTGAATCAACTAACTCGGGCTCACGGGCGCTAGGCTTTACAGCAGAGTCAATTGAACCTGCGTCAATGAACATGGGCGCATACTGGCTAACAGCAGCAACATTATCTGCGCTAAGCTCTGCTAGTCGCTCGCGTCGCTTATAAAAAGTCGAAGCATTTAATCGGTGCAACTCACAGAACTTACGCGCCGTCAGACCGCTGGCTTCGAATTGCTCTTGTTCATCACGCCATTGCTGTTGGCGCGGGCTTAACTGCTGACTTTGCTTTGGGCTTTGCATTGCAATCTCTCGTGGTTTTTTGAAAGAGAGAGTTTGCACTTTATAAAACGCAAATACTATAACGGCGTTCAGTTACCGCTTACGTTACTGGGGCAGGCGGATCGCCTTACTAAGCTTATCAGGGTGATGGGGATTGTCGAATATCCTCGCTGATTCGCTAGAACTGCAACTTAGAAACCCATCATCCTCTCGCTAAATAGAGGCGGCTATATGGCTCACCATAATCTGATGAACTGCGTTTGGTGAAGTTCTGCGGTATTGCAAAAATTGAAATGTTAGCTGCACTCAATTAATCGGAGATGATGCCGGAGCCTTTAAAACTAGCTGTCGTCCAAAAAGACCATAACCGACGTTTTTAATTTACCGAAACCTCTTTGCCCTGCATCAACAGCAAAGCGACAACATTTGCACCACTAGTGCCGCCTTATTAATTACCAGGTACTAATACAAGCTAA
>CAMCZQ010000292.1 GCA_945887835.1 Bordetella parapertussis
TGCTCCGGCACTCAAAGACACCATAGCTCTCATCGCCTGCCTTAAAGGTAAATTGAGCCGTCTCATGCCCATGGCCTTGTCGTGCGCGCAACCAGCCCTTTTGAGACACGATGACAGTCAACGGTTCGTCAACGATTTTGACTTCAAGCACGGCGCGCTCAGCGGATTTAATCAGCGTGCGGCGCTCGTCGCCATAGGTTTTAATATCGGCTTCAATTTCACGAACAATCGTGCGCTTAAGCGCGTTAGGCTGATCAATCAATTCTTTTAATTTTTCTTGCTCAGAACGTTTGTCTTTGAGCTCTTGCTCGATCTTAAAGCCTTCAAGACGCGCGAGTTGTCGCAAGCGCATATCGAGAATGTCGTCAGCTTGTCGCTCACTTAACGCAAAACGTTGCATCAAGGCCGTACGGGGCTCGTCGGATTCGCGAATCGTCTGGATCACTTCATCGACGTTCAGGTAGACCAACATACGACCCTCCAGCACGTGGATCCTGTCAGTCACTTTGTCATAGCGATACTGGGTCCGGCGCAAGACCGTGTGGGTGCGAAAACCAATCCACTCAAGCAGCGCTTGGCGCAGCCCTTTTTGACGGGGGCGTTTGTCGGTGCCGATACACACCAAATTCATCGAGACGCTGGTTTCCATGCTGGTTTGCGCCAGCAAGGTGTTCACGAGTTCGTCGCGGTCAATGCGCGAGGTTTTGGGTTCAAAGACTAGTCGTACTGCAGCATCTTTGCCAGACTCGTCGCGAACAGCATCGAGCAAGCCAAGCATTTGGGTTTTGGTTTGCAGCTGTTCGGGCGTCAAGGCCTTTTTGCCAGTTTTGACTTTTGGATTGGTAAGATCTTCGATCTCTTCGAGCACCTTTTGACACGAAGCGCCAGGAGGCAACTCGTGCACGACCAACTGCCATTGCCCACGCGCCATTTCTTCGAACTGCCAGCGCGCGCGCGCTTTAATCGAGCCACGTCCGGTTTGGTAGATTTGAGCGATATCGGCAGCGGCAGTGATGATTTGTCCGCCGCCCGCGAAGTCGGGGCCCGGGACCATGTCGAACAAGACCTCGTCGGACAGCGTCGACTGCTTGAGCAGCGCCACGCAGGCTTGCCCGATCTCGCGTAAATTGTGCGAGGGGATTTCAGTGGCCATCCCAACCGCAATGCCCGAGGCGCCGTTAAGCAACATGACGGGCAAGCGCGCTGGCAACATATCGGGCTCTTGATGGCTGCCGTCGTAGTTTGGAACAAAATCAACCGTACCCTCGTCAAGTTCGTCGAGCAACAAGCGCGCAAACGGCGTCAGGCGTGTCTCGGTGTAGCGCATCGCAGCCGCATTGTCACCATCGCGCGAGCCAAAATTACCTTGCCCATCGATCAACGGATATCGCAAGGTGAACTGTTGCGCCATGCGCACTAAGGCGTCATATGCAGCCTGATCGCCGTGTGGATGGTATTTACCCAGCACATCACCGACAACGCGAGCAGACTTGACGGGCTTTGCGCCTGACTGCAGACCCATGGCCTGCATCGCATACAAAATACGCCGCTGTACCGGCTTTTGGCCGTCGCCCACATCAGGCAGGGCCCGCCCGCGCACCACCGAAACGGCATAGTCGAGATAAGCCTGCTCGGCATAGAGCCCAAGCGTCAGGGATTCACCCTCATCTTTTTGATCAAACAAACCGGGTTGAGTACCGTCAGCCATTTAAATATCAACCTCTGCAAGATTACCTTTGTCTTCAAGCCACGTTCGACGTGCGCCCGATTCGCTTTTGCCCATCAGCATGTCGAACATTGCCGTTGTTGCTTCGGGGCCAAGCGCGCCGTAGGCGACAGGAAGCATACGTCGCGTATCGGGGTTCATGGTGGTCTCCCAGAGCTGCACGGGGCTCATTTCACCGAGCCCCTTGAAACGACTGGTATCCCACGAGCCTTCGCGCACGCCTTCTTTACGTAACTTATCTTGCGTGGCATCAAGCTCGCCTGAATCCAGACAATAAATTTTGCGCGCGGGTCGTTTCCCCAGCGCGGGCACATCGACCCGAAACAAGGGCGGACGCGCCACATAGACGTGGCCTAACTCGACGAGTCGTGGAAAATGTTTATAGAACAAAGTGAGTAGCAAAACTTGAATATGCGAGCCATCAACGTCTGCATCAGAAAGAATACAGATGCGACCATACCTCAGGCCAGATAAATCCGGCGTGCCTGTCGGACCATGGGGATCGACCCCGATTGCCACGGCGATATCGTGGATTTCGTTATTGGCAAACAGTCGATCGCGATCAACCTCCCAAGCGTTAAGCACCTTGCCCCGTAACGGCAGCACCGCCTGAAACTCTTTATCACGACCCATTTTTGCAGAACCGCCGGCCGAGTCACCCTCGACTAAAAAGACTTCTGTGCGCGTGACGTCAGACGATTCGCAATCGGTCAGCTTACCCGGCAAGACTGCCACGCCTGAACTTTTCCGCTTTTCGACTTTTTGCGCCGACTTTGCACGAGCCTGCGCTTGTCGAATCGCGAGTTCGGCCAGCTTTTTGCCAAACTCGACGTTGCTGTTTAACCAGAGATCAAGCGAGGTTCTCACAAAGCCGCTCACCAGGCGTACCGCATCGCGGCTATTAAGTCGCTCTTTAATCTGCCCTTGGAACTGGGGGTCAAGCACCTTGGCCGACAGGACAAAGCTGGCGCGTGCAAAAACATCTTCGGGCAAAAGTTTGACGCCTTTGGGCAACAAACTGTGGAGTTCAGCAAACCCTTTGACCGCGCTAAACAGGCCTTCACGCAAGCCCGCTTCGTGGGTGCCGCCCGCTGGGGTGGGGATCAAATTGACATACGACTCGCGCACGACGTTGCCTTCATCGGCCCAAACCACCACCCACTGTGCGCCCTCTCCTTGCGCGAAGCTTTCGTGATCGGCCAAAGCGAACTGTTCGCCCTGAAACATGGGGACACGCAACTCGAGACCCTGCAGCGCCTCTGACAAATAGCCGGCCAGGCCATTTTCATACTGCCAGCTGCGGGTATCACCGGTTTTTTCGTT